>NZ_FMXF01000014.1:0-165884 GCF_900103435.1 Sinorhizobium sp. NFACC03 | reverse complement strand
ATGGGCGAACGGATCAAGGGGCTGACGATCGACGACGCGCTGAAGGCCGGCACCCATATCGGCCCGGTGGTCGATGAGGGCCAGCTCAACCAGGACACCGACTATATCGCCATCGGCAAACAGGAGGGCGCGAAGCTCGCCTTTGGCGGCGAGCTGCTGAAGCGCGACACGCCCGGCTTCTACCTGCAGCCAGCGCTGTTCACCGAGGCGACCAATCAGATGCGCATTTCGCGGGAAGGGATCTTCGGGCCGGTGGCGTCCGTCATCCGCGTCCGGGACTACGACGAGGCGCTCGCGGTGGCCAACGACACCCCCTTCGGCCTGTCCTCCGGGATCGCCACCACCAGCCTGAAACATGCGACCCATTTCAAGCGCAATGCCGAGGCCGGCATGGTCATGGTCAACCTGCCGACCGCCGGCGTCGATTTCCACGTGCCCTTTGGCGGCCGCAAGGGCTCGTCCCACGGGTCGCGCGAGCAGGGTCGCTACGCCGCCGAGTTCTACACCACAGTCAAGACGGCCTACACGCTCGCTTAACGGGCGCCGTCACAGGCCCGCGTGACTGCGCGGGCCGCCCAAGGAAGGATAAGATGAAGAAGAAAGCTGAATGGCCGCGCAAGCTGCGTTCGCAGGATTGGTTCGGCGGCACCGGCAAGAATGCCATCATGCATCGCTCCTGGATGAAGAACCAGGGCCTGCCGGCCGATACGTTCGATGGACGGCCGATCATCGGCATCTGTAACACCTGGTCGGAGCTGACGCCGTGCAACGCGCATCTGCGTGATCTCGCCGAGCGGGTGAAGCGTGGCGTCTATGAGGCCGGCGGTTTCCCGGTCGAGTTTCCGGTGTTCTCCGTCGGCGAGAGCACGCTACGTCCGACGGCGATGATGTTCCGCAACCTTGCAGCGATGGACGTCGAAGAGGCGATCCGCGGCAATCCGGTCGATGGCGTCGTGCTGCTCGGCGGCTGCGACAAGACCACGCCGAGCCTGCTGATGGGGGCTGCCAGCGTCGATATCCCGGTTATTCTCGTCTCCGGCGGCCCGATGCTGAACGGCAAGTGGCGCGGCAAGGATGTTGGCTCCGGTACGGCGATCTGGCAGTTCTCCGAGATGGTGAAGTCCGGCGAGATGTCGCTGGCAGAATTCATGGACGCGGAGCAGGGCATGGCCCGTTCGGCCGGAAGCTGCATGACCATGGGCACGGCTTCCACCATGGCCTCGATGGCCGAAGCGCTCGGCATGACGCTGCCCGGCAACGCGGCCATTCCTGCCGTCGACGCACGCCGTCGAGTGATCTCCCAGCTCTCCGGCCGCCGCATCGTCGACATGGTGAAGGAGGACCTGAAGCCGTCCGACATTCTGACGAAGGAAGCCTTTGAGAATGCCATCCGCGTCAACGGCGCCGTCGGCGGCTCGACCAACGCCGTGCTGCACCTCCTGGCGCTTGCCGGCCGCATCGGCGTCGATCTCAGCCTCGACGACTGGGATCGCCTCGGCCGCGACGTCCCGACGATCGTCAACCTCCAGCCGTCGGGCAAATACCTGATGGAGGAGTTCTACTACGCCGGCGGTCTCCCGGTCGTGATCAAGGCGGTCGGCGAAATGGGTCTCCTGCACAAGGATGCCTTGACCGTCACAGGCGACACGATCTGGAACGACGTCAAGGACGTCACCAACTACAATGACGACGTCATCGTGCCGCGCGAAAAGGCCTTGACGCAGTCGGGCGGCATCGCTGTTCTGCGTGGCAACCTGGCACCGAAGGGCTGCGTGTTGAAGCCATCGGCCGCTTCGCCGCATCTGATGCAGCACAAGGGCCGCGCGGTCGTCTTCGAGAGCATCGAGGACTATCACGCCCGCATCAACCGCGACGATCTCGACATCGACGAGACCTGCGTGATGGTGCTGAAATATTGTGGCCCGAAGGGTTATCCGGGCATGGCCGAGGTCGGCAATATGGGCCTGCCGCCGAAGGTGCTGAAGAAGGGCATCACCGACATGATCCGCATTTCGGACGCGCGTATGTCCGGCACGGCCTATGGCACGGTCATCCTGCACACGGCACCGGAAGCGGCCGATGGTGGCCCGCTGGCGCTGGTCGAGAACGGCGACATGATCGCCGTCGACGTGCCGGCCCGCACCATTCACCTCGACATTTCGGACGAGGAACTCGCCCGTCGTCGTGCGGCCTGGGTGTCGCCGGTCAAGCCGCTTGCCGGCGGCTATGGCGGTCTCTACGTCAAGACGGTCATGCAGGCCGATACGGGGGCGGATCTCGACTTCCTCGTCGGCCCGCGCGGCTTGGAAATCCCGATGAACCGCGACAGCCACTGACTTTTCTGTTTGCTGGCGTGCAATGCCGCACCGCTCGTCGGTGCGGCATTTCCATTCGCGCTCCGGCCAGTCGTTTCAAAAAGAAGCGCAATCTTTGCACGTCTTCGGTTTGTATTATCTACAACCTCCGAAACGTTTGGCTTCCGGTAGAGTCAGCGCAACGAGACTTGATCTTCCGACGTCTCCTCTAGCCTGGGTCATTCCGGCCCTACGCTTGAGAAGGAGGACGATCATGCGGAAGAATGTGCTTGCGTTGTCGCTGGGTCTTCTTGCGACGGTGGCGTTATCCGCGCCGGCATTTGGCCAAAGCGCGGAGCGCGATGGTCTCGGTGTCGGGCTGTCCGTCGGCGCAGCGAACGGGCTGAACACCAGTGTGGGGCTCGGAGGATCGGACGGCGTGAATGCCGACGTCGACGCGTCGCTGGGCGGTGCCAACGGCGTCAACGCCGCCGCCAATGCCACGGTCGGCGGTTCGCGCGGCGTCAACGCCGATGCGCAGGCGAGCGTCGGTGCCAGCAATGGCATCAACGCGGATGCCGATATCGGTCTCGGCGGTGACAACGGGCTCAACTCTTCCGTTGACGCCAGTGTTGGTGGCCGACGTGGCCTGACTGCCGGCCTCGACGTCAATACCGGCGGTGGCGACAACGGTGTCGATGTCGGGGTGGGCCTGGGGCTTGGGACCGGCACAGGCAGTTCCGGCGGAAGCAGCAGCAGTGCGGGCGGTGGCGGTGCAGGTGTTGGTTCCGGTGGCGCAGTTTCTCCAGGCGCCTCGCTCACGGCGTTCAACAAGCTGTCGAGCGCCGAACGGGTCAAGCTCATCAAGCGTTGCCGCGACGTGGTCAGTGGCGGCTATGACGGCGGACTGGTTTCGCTCTGCCGCATCCTGCAGGCGAGCGCCTCGCGCTAGAAATACAAACGACCGGGCGGGCGTCTGCGGCTTTCATGCCGGGCGATCCAGCTTTCGATGGGGCGTCGATGGCGCCGCATCGAAGAGGTTACTGGCGCAGAGGCTACTGGCTTTGTGACTGGCTCTGACTCTGGCTTTGCTGCTTTTGCTCGACGGTGACCGAAACTTTCAGCGTCTCCTTGGCCTCGCCATGGATCAGGCCGGAGATCGGCGCGGCGTCGCGGTAGCAGAGGCCGGAAGCAATGCGAACGTAGCGATCGTCGGGGCAGATCTTGTTGGCGGCGTCGAAGCCGACCCAGCCGAGCCCGTTCAGATGCACTTCGGCCCAAGCGTGGCTTGCCGTCTGATCCGGCTGGCCTTCCATCATCAGATAGCCCGAGATGTAGCGCGCCGGCAGGTCGAGCGAGCGCGCCGCTGCGATCAGGATGTGGGCGTGGTCCTGGCAGACGCCGCTGCCGCTTTCGAGCGCATCCTCGGCCGTCGTCTCCGCGTGGGTCTCGCCGGGCTTGTATTCCACCGCCTTGTAGATTGTCTCCATCAGCGCATGCATGCGGGCAAGGTCGGTGTCGCCTTCGGCGGATTTTGCGAGTTCGCGGATCAGCTTGCCGGCCTTGGTCAAAGGCGTTTCGCGGGCATAGAGCCAGAGCGGTACGTAGGACTGGTGCGGCCCGAAGACGCCGGCGCGGTCCTCCGTATGGACCTCGCCGGAGGCGGTGATGCGGATCGCGTCGCGGTCGCCGTCGACGCTGACGAGATGAACCCGGTTGCCGAAGTGGTCGTCGTAGCTCACTTCGATTGCCGCGCCATCGACAAGGGTATCCCAGCCGAGAACGGTCTGGCCGGCCTGGGTCAGTGGCGTCAACCGCAGGCGCTGCAGCGCGTATTGCACGGGTTCGTCATAGTGGTATTCGGTCGTGTGGCTGATCTTCAGGTGCATGCCATCCTCCCGAGCTCAGTTGAACCGGTAACCGTCGGAGATTTCCTGTCCCAGACGGTTGTTGTGGCTGATGAAGTCTTCGAGATACTCGTGCAGGCCCACATCCATGATGTCCTTGATCGACTGGCTGCGCAGCGACGCGAGCGTGCGGTCGGCCGTGTCGTGGGCGGCGTGGCGCTCGCCATATTCTCGTTCGAGGTAACCGAGATTACTGGCGATCTTCTCGTAGCAATAGGCAAGCGAGCGCGGCATGCGGCCGTTGGAAATCAGGAAGTCGGCGATGTTGGCGGGGCGGAGCTCGGCATCATAGACCCAGCCATAGGCGCGGTGGGCCGAGACCGAGCGCAGGATCGATTCCCACTGAACATTGTCCATCGACGAGCCGACGGCGGCGACTGCCGGCAGGAGCACGTAGTATTTCACGTCGAGGATGCGGGCGGTGTTGTCGGCTCGCTCGATGAAAGTGCCGATGCGCGAGAAGTTGAAGATCTCGTTCCGGAGCATCGTGCCGTGGAAGGCACCACGGATGAGGCCGGCGCGGCGCTTGATCGTGTCGATGATCTCGGGCATGTCGGTCGGACGGGCCTTCCTGGAGAGGATCGTCTTCATTTCGAGGTAGCATTCGTTCGTCGCTTCCCAGGTCTCGCGCGTCAGCGCCGTGCGGACCATGCGCGCATTGTGGCGTCCCGCCTCGATGCACGACATCACGCTCGACGGATTGGCGCGGTCGCGCAAAAGGAAATCGATCGCGTCGATGCTCGTCAGTGTCTCGTGCACCTCGTCGTAGAGTTCGCGCACGCCCGCACTTTGCAGCACGCCGTCCCAGTCGCCCTCCGTCGCTTCGCTGCGGGTCAGCGCCATGCGCAGACCGGCATCGATCAGTCGGGCGCTGTTTTCGGCGCGTTCGATGTAGCGGAACATCCAGTAGAGACCGTTTGCAGTTCTTCCCAACATGGTCTCAGTCCTCCAGCACCCAGGTGTCCTTGGTCCCGCCGCCCTGGCTGGAGTTCACGACGAGCGAACCAGCCTTGAGGGCGACGCGCGTCAGGCCGCCGGGAATGATCTGCACCTTGTCGGAGACGAGGACATAGGGGCGAAGGTCGACGTGCCGGGGTGCGATACCCTTGTTGACGAGGATCGGCACGGTGGAAAGCGAAAGCGTCGGCTGGGCGATGTAGTTGGTCGGGCGGCTCTTCAGCTTTTCGGCAAAGAAGGCGCGCTCCTTCTTGCTGGCGGTCGGGCCGACCAGCATGCCGTAACCGCCGGATCCGTGCACCTCCTTGACCACCAGCTCTTCCAGATGTTCGAGCACGTATTTCAGGCTCTGTGGCTCGGAACAGCGCCAGGTCGGCACGTTTTCAAGCAGTGGCTTGCGGCCGGTATAGAACTCGACGATCTCGGGCATATAGGAATAGATCGCCTTGTCGTCGGAAATCCCGGTGCCGGGCGCATTGGCAATTGTGATGTTGCCGGCGCGGTAGACATCCATGATGCCGGGAATGCCAAGCGCCGAATCCGGCCGGAAGGTGAGGGGGTCGAGGAAGTCGTCGTCGACCCGGCGGTAGAGCACGTCGATCGCCTCGTAGCCGCGGGTGGTGCGCATCTTCACCTTGCCGTCGATGACGCGCAGATCCGAACCCTCGACCAGTTCGACGCCCATCATGTCGGCGAGGAAGGCATGTTCATAGTAGGCGGAGTTGTAGATACCGGGCGTGAGCACGGCGACGCGCGGCTTGCCGCTGCAGCCGGGGGGTGCCAGCGACGCCAGGCTCTGGCGCAAGAGATTTGGGTAGTTCTCCACCGGGCGCACGCGGTTCTGATGGAAGAGTTCGGGGAACATCTGCATCATCGTCTCCCGGTTTTCCAGCATGTAGCTGACACCGGATGGCGTGCGCGCATTGTCCTCGAGCACGTAGAACTGATCTTCACCTGTTCTCACGATGTCGGTGCCGACGATATGGGTGTAGACGCCGCCCGGCGGCCTGAAGCCGATCATCTGCGGCAGGAAGGCGACGTTCTTCTCGATCAGCTCTCGCGGCACGCGTCCGGCGCGGATGATTTCCTGCTTGTGGTAGATGTCGTCGAGAAAGGCGTTGAGCGCGATGACCCGCTGTTCGATGCCTTGGGCGAGCTTGCGCCATTCGCGGCCGGAAATGATGCGGGGGATGAGGTCGAAGGGGATGAGCTTTTCGGATGAGTCTGCGTGTCCGTAGACCGCGAAGGTGATGCCGGTTTTCCGGAATATGTTCTCGGCTTCCCTGGATTTGGCTATGAGCCGATTTTTGTCCTGGCTGGCATACCATTCATGATAGGTCGAATATGGCTGGCGCGGACTGCTGTCCGCATTCATCATTTCGTCAAATGCCAAAGGCGTGGTCCCCTTATTTTTGACCATTTGAGTACAACGCTGGTTGCAATGCAAGAAGCGTGCTCAGTCGCCGGAAAAGAAAATTGGCATCGATCTTCTCGCCCATTCACGGGGAAAACTGCCCAACAACCCGGCAGCGGGATCCGGCCGCCGAAAGGTGTGGCGGCCGAGCGGCTGCAAAATATGCATATGCTCTAAAATTGGGCGCGGATTTTCGGTGCTAGCCGAGGCCCAGGCAAGGGATCGCGAGCGCTGACAGGATGCAGAGCACGAGAAGCGAGAGCAGGGCAGCGGCACTGGCGCGCGGGCCGGCATTGGCGAGCGTGCGGACGTCGACCTCGAGGCCGAGAGCGGCCATGGCGATGACGGTCAGCCAGGTGGAGACCTTCACGGCGCCTGTCGCGACCGGGTCGGGGACTACGCCGCTATTGCGGGCAATGGCGACGACCAGGAAACCGAGGATGAACCAGGGGACGAAGTGGGCGACAGGAGTGAGGCGCGATCCCACTGTGCGGCGTTCGCTCGGTGCGGCTTCAGGTTCAGCATCGCGGCCGCCGATCAGCGAGAAACAGAAGACGACGGGGCCGAGCATCAGCACGCGCACGAGCTTGACGAGCGTGCCGACCTGAACCGAGAGCGAACTGAAAGGGCTGGCAGCGGCGAGAACCTGCGGCACGGCATAGACGGTCATGCCGGCAAAGACGCCGTAGCCCTGCGGAGTCATGCCGAGCCAGCCGCCGACGAAGGGTAGAGACAGGACGACGGCGATGCCGAGAATGGCGGTAAAGGAAATGGCGGCGGCAACCTCTTCGCCGCGGGCGCCGATTGCCGGAGCGACGGCGGCGATGGCGGAATTGCCGCAGATGGCGTTGCCGCAGGCGATCAAGGTCGCGAGCCGCTTCGGCAGGCCGAGCAGCCGTGCGATCAGGTAGCCGGTGGCGATCGACATGACAACCATGGCGACGATGGTGACAAGCAGGGTCGGCCCGCTTTCGGCGAGCGCATCGAAGCTCAGCATGGCGCCGATCAGGACGATTGCGGTCTCCAGCAGAACCTTGGCGGAGAAATGGATGCCGGAGAGGAAGCGGGCGCTGGGCGTCCAGATCGTGCGGACGAGGGTGCCAAGCAGAATGGCAAGAACGAGGGCCTCCAGCCATGCCCGGCCCGTCCAGCGCCACTCGATCCATTCAAGGCCGATGGCCGCGAGCGCGACGAGGCAGCAGAGGAAAAGGCCCGGAAGAATGCAGGTCAGGCGGGAGGAGGCGGAGCAAAATGCGGAGCGAAATGTGGGATGCGATCTGGACATGGCGGGCAACCTACGCCGATCCATGAATCAGTCTAACGGATTATTCTTGTCATTCTGATCGATTTTTGCGATTGATTTGCCATGACACTCGATCAACTTAGAATCTTCGTCGCGGTCGCCGAGCGCCTGCACATGACGAAAGCCGCCGAGGCGATGAACGTCACCCAGTCGGCCGCAAGTGCTGCCATCGCGGCGCTCGAAACCCAGCACGACGTGCGTCTGTTCGATCGCGTCGGCCGTGGTCTGGCACTGACGGACGCGGGCAAGACGTTCCTGCCGGAGGCGAGGGCGGTTCTCGCTCGGGCGATGGCCGCGGCGGCCTGCCTCAACGATCTTTCCCAGCTTCGCCGCGGCGAACTGTCGATTGCCGCTAGCCAGACGGTTGCGAGCTACTGGCTGCCGGCGCGTCTGGCGCGCTTCACCCACGACTATCCGCAGGTCGACGTGAAACTCACCGTGCGCAACACCGCCGTCGTTGCCGAGGCGGTAGAGGAGGGGACGGTGCAGCTCGGCTTCGTCGAAGGGCGGGTCGATGGTGCCAAGCTCGACCACCGCCGCGTCGCGGTCGATCGCATCGCGGTCTATGCTTCGCCCATGCATCCGATTATTGGCGCCCCGGTCAACCTGGAGATGCTGCTTGCCGCGCGCTGGGTGCTGCGTGAAGAGGGCTCCGGCACGCGGGCAATGTTCCTGCAATCGATGGGGGATTATGGAGCGGAGCTTGACGGGTTGAAGATCGAGCTCGAGCTGCCTTCGAACGAAGCGGTGCTGACGGCGGTCGAAAGCGGTCCTTTCGTCACGGCCGTGTCCCGGCTCGCCGCCCAGCCCTTCGTTGATAGCGGCCGGCTGGTCGAGTTGCCGTTTGAACTGGCGGAGCGCAATTTCGAACTCTTGACCCATCGCGAGAGGCAGTTCAGCCACGCGGCCCGCGCCTTCGTGGAACTGCTTTGAGGCAAATTCCGTTCTACTCCTGCGATTGGCCTTCGTGTGACAGGCCAAAAATTGCAGGACCTTCGTTTGATGAGGTGGTCATGGCGTTCGAAATCGTCGAAAGACCGGCCCAGCGTATAGCCGGCTCGTTTTGGGAAGGCACTTTTGGTGAGGCGGCCGATGGAGCCGTGCGCCGGCTGATCGCCGAGATGCAGGGGCACCATCAACATCTTCACCCGGGGGATCATGCGGCATTGGTCGGCCTTTCCTGGAACGACCGCCCGGACGGCTTCCGCTATCTTGTCGGCTACATCTCCGACAAGGCCGAGACAACGGTTCATCCCGGGCATGTCGACCTGCCGGCCATGCGTTTTGTCACCGCCTTGCATCATCCGGAAAGCGGCGACGCCTTTGCCCACTATCAGAGAATGTTCGACTGGATGGCGGCTGAGGGACACGCTGCCGATACCACCGTGCTGCACTATCGCGAGGAATATGATCCGGGCTTCGTTTCGCTGTCGCTTTCCTCGCTCCGGCTGATGGTTCCGATTGGCTGATGCTTGCCATCAGAAAAATTGCTTTGACCATCAGTGTGGTCGCGTCTACTTGCCTCAATGCCTAAATCGCAATGATTAGGCTCGAAATCATCCGGTAGATCAGAGTATTCAGCGACTTGAGGCCGCCTTCCGTTGAGCGGGCTGTACGCCGCCGCTCTGCCGCCGTTATCCGATAGGCCCATCATGCTCGCCCGCCTGGCTCCCGCCATCTTCGTTCTGCTCTGGTCGACCGGCTGGGTCGTCGCGAAATATGCGGCTGCCTACGCGGATCCGCTGACCTTTCTGGTTTTGCGCTACACGCTGGCGATCGCGCTCTTCATCCTGTTTTGCATCGTCACCGGCGCCCGGTGGCCAAAGTCCTGGTCGGTGGCCGGCCATGCCGTGGTGTCAGGCATGTTTTTGCACGGGCTCTATCTCGGCGCCGTCTGGTGGGCGATCGGTGAGGGTGTTCCCGCCGGTATCTCCGGCATCATTGCCGGCCTGCAGCCGTTGATGACTGCCGTCGCGGCGGCCTTCGTGATCGACGAAAAGCTGACGACCCAACAGAAGCTCGGACTGGTGCTCGGTTTCTTCGGCATTGCGCTAGCCGTGCTGCCGAAGGTGCTGGCGATAGATACCGGCGCGACGCCGATCCACCTCCTGCCTGTCATCGTCAACGTGCTCGGCATGGCCGCCGTCACCTATGGCACGCTCTATCAGAAGCGCCATCTCCAGAGCGGCGACATCCGCAGCATCGCAGCACTGCAATATCTCGGCGCGCTGATCGTGACGATCCCGCTGGCGCTGCTGCTGGAAGATCTGCACGTCACCTGGAACCTCCAGGTCGTGCTCGCACTCGCCTGGTCGGTCCTAGGGCTTTCGATGGGCGCGATTGCGCTGCTGCTCTATCTCATCCGCCGCGGCCAGGTGTCGCGCGCAGCCTCGCTCATCTATCTCGTGCCGCCGCTTGCCGCAGTGCAGGCGTGGCTCTTCTTCGGCGAAGCGCTGACGCTGCCGATGGTCATCGGAACGGTGATCGCCGTCGCGGGCGTTTATCTTACCAACCGCAAGCAGCGGGCATAAAAAAACGGCGGGTCGCTTAGGCCCGCCGTTCATTTCAGCGATTTTTAGAAATCAGCCCTGGTGGCCGCGGTTGCCGCCGTTGCCACGACGCTGGCCCTGGCCGCCTTCGCGACGCTCGCCACCACCACGGTTTTCGGTGCGGCCGCCATGGTTGCGGTCGCGACGGTCGCCCTGCTTCTGGCCGGGACGTCCGTGGTGCTTCTTGCCTTCGTGATTGCGGTTGCCTTCGCCACGGCCGTCGTTTTGCGGATGGCCATGATCGCGACGCTCCTGACGCTGCGGACGGCGCTCGTCGCGCAGCAGGTCGTCACCGGTAAAGCCGCTGGTGGCGGCAACCGGCTCTCCGGCCGGACGCTCACGGCGTGGAGGACGGCCGCCGTTCTGGTGCTGGCCGCCGCCATTGCCCTTGCGGTGGCCGGCGCCGTTATTGCCGCGGCCGCTGCGGCTCTTGGAGGGGCGGGCCTGGTCGGCCGGCGCTTCGCCGCTGGCAACAGCAATGTTGATGCCCATCAGCTTCTCGATGTCGCGAAGCAGGCGGATTTCGTCCGGAGCGCAGAAGGCAATCGCGATGCCGTCGCGGCCGGCGCGCGCGGTGCGGCCGATGCGGTGAACATAGGCATCAGGCACTTCCGGCAGGTCGTAGTTGTAGACGTGGGTGACGCCGGGGATGTCGATGCCGCGGGCGGCGACGTCGGTTGCGACCAGCACGCGGATCTCGCCGTCACGGAAGGCCTTCAGTGCCCGCTCGCGCTGGCCCTGGCTCTTGTTGCCGTGGATCGAGGCGGCCTTGAAGCCCACGTGGTCGAGGTGCTTCATCAGCTTCTCGGCACCATGCTTGGTGCGGCTGAAGATCAGCGACAGGCCGTCCGGATTGTCGGTCAGCGTCTTCTTGAGGATGGTCGTCTTCAGGTCCTTGCCGGGAACGAAGTGAACATACTGTTCGACCTTGTCGGCGGCCTTGCCCGGAGGTGTGACTTCAACCTTGATCGGGTTGGTCAGGTACTCGCCGGCAAGCTCGGCAATCTGCTTCGGCATGGTGGCCGAGAACAGCAGCGTCTGGCGGTTCTTCGGCACGAGCTTGGAAATCTTGCGCAGGTCGTGGATGAAGCCGAGGTCGAGCATCTGGTCGGCTTCGTCGAGCACGAGGTAGCGCCCTTGCGTCAGCGTCACGGCCTTGCGGTTGACGAGATCGAGCAGGCGGCCCGGCGTTGCGACCAGGATGTCGACGCCGCGGGCGAGCTGTTCGGTCTGCTTGTTGATCGAGACGCCACCGACGACAACGCCGATCTTCAGCGGAGACTTCTTGACGAAGAGCTTGAGGTTGGCAGCGATCTGGTTGACCAGTTCGCGAGTCGGGGCCAGTACGAGGGCGCGGATGTTGCGCGGATCGGGGCGCTTGCCTTCGGCAACGAGCTTTTCGATCATCGGCAGGCCGAAGGCGGCCGTCTTGCCGGTGCCGGTCTGGGCGAGACCGATGAGATCGTTGCCCTTCAGCACCTGAGGAATTGCCTGCGCCTGGATCGGCGTCGGTTTTTCGAAGCCGTTGGCGGACAGGGTCTCCAGAATGTGCTCGGAGAGGCCGAGATCTTTAAAGGTGGACAAATGCATATACCTTTTGGGGGCGCCAAACGCATTCGCCGGAACCGCATCCTTGCTGTTCCGGTGTCGTTTGGCGTCAAGAACCCCGCGTGAATTGGGAACTTGTGGGTTAAGAAAAAAGTCGTCAAGCGCCTGTGCTGTCGCCGCTTGCGGCGTATGGGTGCGCTTTTCCTTCTTCACGGCTTTCTGTGGTGCCGAGGGCGCGCTCACGCGGCGGCCTGAAGGTGACGCTGGGCACCATGTCGTCGTTTTGGGCGAAAAAGTCAAGGTGCATCTTTTCGCAGGTGCGAAATGAGATCTACTCCAGCGCGAGATCAAAGCCGGCTTCAGCCGCTTCCTGGCCGTTGACGAGAATGACGACGCGGTGCGCGCCCGGATAGTAACGTCGGGTGGTGATCGGTCGGATCGCATGCCGTTTTTCGATCTCGATCGAGCCGCCGGGCTCAAGCGTCGCCGAGGTCCATTTGAACACTTTCGGCGATGTCGCGCCGTTCGCCTTGCGGTGATGCACGGCGTAATCGATCATCACCTTCTGGCTCGTCTCGGCGTCATGACTGACGGCCAGGCGCAGGCCGACGCTTTCGCCGAGCACGATCTCGGAGCGGTCGAGCGTGAACCTGGCATTGATGCCAGCCGGGGGCGCGAAGCCGAAATTGCCAAGCGCGTCCGGGTGGCCCTGCTTCAGGAGCGTGCGCGAGGCATGGCGCAGCAACTGGCGGCGCTCCGGTGATGCGTCGCCGATATGCCCCGCGACGAAAGCCACCACCAGATCCGCATGGTCCTTGGCGATGTCGTTGAGGCTGTTGGCAACCGAGCGGCGCACATAGTCCTCGGGGTCATCGATCAGGGCCGTCAGCATCGGCAGGATTGGATTCGGATCGCGGATGAGTTTCGGCAGCCGCATGGCCCAGGGTAGGCGCGGGCGCGTGCCTTCGCTCGCCAGCCGGCGGACGTGATGGTTGGCGTCTTGGGTCCAGGAGCGGATCGTCGCAAGAGCGCGCTCCTGATCGCGATCGATGAAGACGCGAATGCCGAACTCGGCGGTGAAATGCGGCGTCAGTGCACGCAGCAGCGACAGCGACAGGTCGAACTCCCCAAGGCCGCGCAAGGCAACGTACTGGCTGAGGGGGAGCAATGCCCAGCCGCTGAGACCGGACGCATCGTCTCGGGGCAGGCAGGCCGCAAGAATGGCGGCCGCTTCAGGGAACGGCTGCGGCAGTGTTTCGACCAGCGCATCACGGATCTTGAGCGAACGCTGCATCAGTTCCAGCGTTTCGAGGCCGTCGCTTGCGAGCCGCAGGAATTTCTCCCGATCGAAGGCGCTGGTGCTGCGGGCGATCCGGTCGGCAATGTCCGTGACGACGCCGGAGTGCAGCAGGTTCTTCAGTGGTTCGGCCATCGCTCGGCAGTCCTTCGCTCGTTTCTCTGGCCGCTCAGATCTTCTGGCCGTCGGTAAAATGCTGCACCAGCATTACCGCGCTGATCGTCGCCGCGTAAGGCGCAAACTCCGGATCGACCCGAACGCGCTCACCGGCCGATTGGGCGGCCTCAAGCGTCTCCCATTCGACCAGGTCCGCAAACATGCCCGAGGTCTCGCAGGAATCGACGGCGCGCCAGGAGACGAACCCGGGATAGCGGGAAACGGCCTGCATCGCCCGGCGGCGCGTGGCTGTCGCCGCGGGTTTGTCGAGAACGATGCAAACGGCAAGCTCAAGGATGTGGTCGCTGGTCATGTTCATGCTCCATGTCTGTTGGAGCTTGATTTAGCATAGGGCAACTGACAGCCTTATGGCCATAGTCGACACCGGCATGCTTGTGCCTGCCGGACGGTCGCTATAGCCCTTTCAAACGTGGGAGAGAATGGCGAAGGGAGACCACGGATGAGACCCGCCGACCGGCTGTTTCGCATTATCCAGCTCCTGCGCGCGACCGGCCGGGCGATGACGGCGCGGGAGATCGCCGAGAAGATGGAGGTCGCGCAGCGGACGATCTATCGCGACATGGAGCATCTGATCGCTTCCGGTGCGCCAATCGATGGCGAGCGTGGTGTCGGCTATCTGCTGCGCGGGGCCTTCGACGCGCCGCCGCTCGCCTTCACCTTCGAGCAGCTCGAAGCGCTCGCCTTCGGTGCCAGGGCCGTGCAGATGCTGGGCGACGGGCGACTTGCGCGATCGGCGCGCGAGGCGATGGAGAAGATCGCCCACGGCTTGCCTCCCGAACACCGGCAGCGGCTGATGGCGGCGCCACTTCGCGCCTTCCGCTCGGCGCTCCAGCCGGAACCGCCGGCACTGCTGGGCGATCTGCGCCAGGCGATCGCGGAGCGGCGCAAGCTTCGCCTCAGCTATGACAGCCTCAAGAACGAGCACTCCGAGCGGATCATCTGGCCGCTCGGTCTCAGCGTCTTCGGCCACTTCTGGCTGCTGACGGGCTGGTGCGAGCTGAGGTCGGATTTCCGCGATTTTCGCGTCGACAGGATCAGCTCCGTTCACGTCGAGCGCGAGCGTTACGAGGTGACAGCGGAGCGCAGCTTCGAGGCCTATGTCGCGCGGATGTAACCGCCGCTACAGGCCGAAACAAATGCTGCTGAGCGGCGTTTTGATGGAACCGAACCGAGCCTCGCGCGTTTCCTTCCAGGGCCTTTTCGGCCCGCCACGATCAACACCTTTCACTGGGAGACAATCGTGCAGAACCGGACATGGATACTGGTCGCGGACGGCAACACCGCGCGCATCGTCAAGGGCGTGAACCTCTTGAAGGAGGAACGCCAGCGGCCGGACGAGGAAACCTTTCACACCGAACCGAAACGCGTTCAGGACATCATGGCGGATAAGCCGGGCAGAGCGCACTCGTCCGACGGGCACGGCCGCTCCGCCATGGAATACAAGAGCGATCCCGTTCGCGAGGAGCAGCAGCGCTTCGTCGCCGACGTTGCTGAAAGGCTGGAAAGTTACGCGGCCGACCACGCTTTCGACAGCCTGGTGATCTGCGCCGCCCCAAGGACGCTCGGCGATTTCAGAAAACAGCTCTCCGCGCATGTGAGGGAGCGGACGGTCGCTGAGATTGACCGCAATTGTGTCGCTGCAACGACGGAGCAATTGATCGCTACGGCGCGGGCTGCCGTCTTTCCCTGAGCCCGGCTTGTAGGGCTCGCCTCCATACTAGCGGCTGCTCGTGCAATCAGCCAACGCGGCGCTCCGTCAGAAGTCCGTCGGGACGCCGCCCTCTGTCTTACGTCTGGCGACAAAGGCATCAAGTTCCTCTTCGATCGCCGGATCGAGCGGCGGGCGCTCATATTCGTTGAGCTTCTGCTTGAAGATCCGGTTGGCATGATCGTAGGTGGTCGGCCGTCCGGCTTCTGTCCAGGTCTCGAAGTTGCGCCAGTCGGACAGGATAGGCGAATAGAAGGCGGTCTCGTAGCGCTGCAGCGTGTGCAGCGTCCCGAAGTAATGGCCGCCGGGGCCGACGTCGCGCACGGCGTCGAGGCCGAGGGCATCCTCGCTGACATCGAGCGGCGTCAAATATTCCGCCACCATCTGCAACATGTCGACGTCGAGAATGAACTTCTCGAAGGAGGCCGTGAGCCCGCCCTCGGTCCAGCCGGCCGCGTGCATGACGAAGTTGCCGCCGCCCTGCGTCAGCGCCCAGAGCGACATGGCGGACTCGTAGGCGGCCTGCGCGTCGAGCGTGTTGGCGGCATTGGTGTTCGAGGTGCGGTAGGGGATGTTGTAGCGGCGGGCGAGCTGGCCGCCGGCGACCACCGCCTTCATGTATTCCGGCGTGCCGAAGGCGGGTGCGCCGGTCTTCATGTCGACGTTCGAGGTGAAACCGCCATACATGACGGGTGCGCCGCGCCTGACCATCTGGGTGAAGGCGATGCCGCACAGTGCCTCGGCGTTCTGCTGGACCAGCGCGCCGGCGATCGTCACCGGTGCCATCGCGCCGGCCAATGTGAAGGGCGTGACCACCACCACCTGGTTGCGCGAGGACATCTCGATGATGCCCTGCAGCATCGGTCCGTCGAGGCGGAGCGGAGAGGAGGTGTTGATGATGGTGAACAGCGAAGGCTCGCGCTCCATCTGCTCCATGGAGATGCCGCGGCCGATGCGGGCGATCTCGATACCGTCGGTGTTGCGCTGCTTCCCAAGCGAATAGGCGTGGAAGACCTTGTCGGTGAGCTTCACCATGTCGGAGAGGCAGTCGAGATGGCGGACTGAGGCATGCAGATCGACCGGCTCGACCGGATAGCCGCCGGTCGTGTGCACGATGTCGTAGGACTGTGCGAGTTTCACCAGCTTGCGGAAGTCTTCGTGGTTGCCGGTGCGGCGACCGCCGTCACGATCGGCGACGAAGGGCGCGCTGGCGATCTGGGCGAAGACGAGATTGTTGCCGCCGATCGCGACGTTGCGCGCGGGGTTGCGGGCATGCATCGTGAAGGCCGGAGGCACGGAGGCGATCATGTCCATGATCAGCCCGCGGTCGAAGCGCACTCGGTCGGTGCCGGGCGTCACGTCGGCGCCGACGGCCTTCATCCGGTCGCGTGCTTCCGGCAGGATGATGTCCATGCCGATCTCTTCGAGGATGGTCAGCGACGCGTCATGGATCGCTTCGAGCGCATCTTCCGAAAGCACCGTGGACTTTGCCAGCGTATTGACAAGATTGAGATATTTTCCGCCTGTGGACTTGCGGGTCCGCTCAGCGCCGCGGCCACCTGGCCTGCGTCGCCGCTCCAGCGGGGTCGAGGCCGCATCACCGGTTGCTGCATCGGGAAACTGATCGTCGTTCATGAAGGACCCACCGTGTTGCCGATGGGGTTGTGTCGCAGATTCTCGGCGGCGATGGCCCGCCATTTGCGACAGTTCAGTTCTCTTGTGGAGTAAATCGTTTCCGCTGACGCATTTTCGCAGTGCGATGGCGCAACCGTTCAAGACACATCGAAATCGGGGGGAGCGCCTACAGCGCCGCGCGTCTTATCAGACGCGCAAAGGTCGCTGTAGCACTTTGATTTTCTGCATGTCTTTGTCCTTAAATCGAGGTCGATTTAGGGAGACATACAGTAGGGGCGGTCGCCCCGCAGCATCTCGCGCTTGCCGGCGAAACCCTTGCGTTTTTCGACGACGAAGCCGGCGGCCTGAAGATTGCGGCGGACGAAACCGGCGGCCGCATAGGTCGCGAAGCTACCGCTGGGCGCGGTTTTTTCGAAGACGTGCCGCATCAGCTCTTCCGACCACATGTCGGGATTGCGCGAGGGGGCGAAACCGTCGAGATACCAGGCGTCGAACGGATGTTCGGTGCGGGCGACACCTTCGAGCGCCGGACCGCAGACGACCGTGAGGGTGACGCCGTCGCCAAAGTCGATGCGGACGTCACCGTCGGGGTCTGCCGGCCAGCGGGAGATCAGGGCCATCCGTTCCGCATCGATTTCCGGCCAGTGGCTGAGCGCACGGGAAATCTCGTCGGCGGCCATGGGAAATCGCTCGAATGAGACGAAATGCAGGCGGTCGCCGGCTCCAGCGGTTGCCTTCCACTGGCGCCATGTCTCGCAGAAATTGAGCCCGGTGCCGAAGCCCAGTTCGCCGATGCGGAAGGTGCCCGTACCGACCCAGCGCTCCGGCAGGCCGTTGCCCGAAAGGAAGACGTGACCGCATTCCAGCCGCCCATCGGTGCGGCAATAAAAGTGATCGCCAAACTCCCGGGAATAGGGCATATCGCCCTCGTGCCAATCAAGGTTTTGGTGCGCTGGCGGGTCGATCGGGTCTGCTGGTCCTGTCATGGCAAAGGCGATAATCCGCCGGCCGGAGAAGGTCAATCGATGAGCGAGCTTTTGGTCGTCGGCGGCGGTATCATGGGGCTGTGGGCCGCCCTTTCCGCCGCGCGCAAGGGCATGACGGTGCGGCTCGTCGAGCAACAGGCCATCGGTGCCGGCGCGAGCGGCGGCCCACTGGGCGCGCTCATGCCGCATATGCCCGACCGCTGGAATGCCAAGAAGCAATTCCAGTTCGAAGCGCTGGTGTCCCTCGAAGAGGAGATCGCGCAGCTCGAAGCCGAGGCGGGGGTGTCGACCGGCTATCGCCGCACCGGGCGGCTGATGCCGCTCGCCAAGCCGCACTTACGCGACATTGCGCTCCGGCATGAACAGGACGCACGACAGCAATGGCGCGCGGGCGACCGGCAATTCTTCTGGCATGTCCAGGAGGAAGGCCCGAAGGGTTGGCCAGGCACGGAGGCAACGGCGCATGGCGTCGTTTTCGATACGCTGGCCGCGCGGGTGTCGCCGCGCCGCACGCTGTCGGCCCTGCGTGCCGCCCTGTTGCAGTTGCAGAATGTTCAGATCGATGAAGGCTCGGGCGTGCGCGCCATCCTTCCGGCGCACGGCAGGGCCGAGCGTGACGATGGCAGCCGGCTCAGCTTCGACCATTGCATCATCGCTGCCGGCATCGGCAGTTTCCCGCTGATCGATGCTGTGTCGGGGCCGCTGAAAGCGACGAGCGGCACGGCGGTCAAGGGCCAGGCCGCGCTCTTGAGGGCGGATGTCGATCCAGGCCTGCCGGTTATTTTCACCGATGGCGTCTACATCATCGCTCATGACGATGGCCATGTGGCGATCGGCAGCACCAGCGAGAACAGCTTTGCCGATCCACTGTCCACGGACGAACAGCTCGACGATCTCCTTCGACGCGCCACGTTGCTGGCGCCGTGTCTGGCGGATGCGGAGGTGGTCGAGCGCTGGGCCGGGCTCAGGCCAAAGTCGGCGGGGCGCGAACCCATGGTCGGGCGGCACCCTGATCATTCGAACATTTCCGTGCTGACCGGCGGCTTCAAGGTGAGCTTCGGGATTGCGCATCGGTTGGCGCGCTTCGTTGTCGACGAGATCGCCGGTCTCCCGACGCTCGATCTGCCGGAATCCTTCCTGTGCCGGAACCACATTGCGGCGCTTCGCGAGAAGCATCTCTAGAGCATCCCGCTCTCAAGTGGAATCACTGGAAGCGGAAAGATGCTCTAGATTCAAAGTGCTAGAGCGTCCTTTGTGCGTTCACTTGAACGCACGGCGCTCTAGGATCGGGCATAGGAAAGGCCCCGCCGCTGGCGGAGCCTCGAATATTCAGACATTCGAAAGTCCGACCTTACATCCAGTAGGGCGGTACGCCGTAGTAGTCGTAGACGCGACGGCCGTTTTCCTCGTTCCAGTTGTATTCCTCGTTGCCGCGATATTTCGGTGCGCGCTCGACTTGATCGCGCGTCACGTCGGTGCGATAGCCGCCGAGGTTTTCGTCATAGGTCAACTTCGCCCAGGGCAGCGGATAGTGGTCTTCGCCGAGGCCGAGGAAACCGCCGAAACCGAGCACGGCGTAGGCAACGCGACCGCTGCGTTTTTCGATGATCACGCGCTCGATCGAGCCGATGTGCTTGTTGTCGGAGCCATAGACCTTCGTGCCTTCAACCTTGTCGCTTCCGATCAGGGTTTCCTTGATCCGGGCATCCTGCAGGTTTGCGTTGTGATAGCTCACGCTTCTTCTCCATCCTTGATTGTTACCTTGAGGGAACGGCCGTTGGGCTGGATGGTTCCGAAAATCCGGCGCAAGCCGGCGGGATCGCGTGGTTTTGCAGGATCCACTTCGTCAATCTGTCACGCAAATCACCTAAGACGCGGCCAATAGATCACGATGATCCCGAGCCGGATCGGCACTCATAAGCGTGATCGATCTCATTGGAGCGGGGCGGAAAACCGCAGGCATTTTTCCTCATCCCGCTCGAACGGATACCGGAGCCAGACATGCGCTACGCCATTTGTTTTACGCCGCCGATGGCCGACCCGCTTTCCGCGGTTGCCGCAAGCTGGCTTGGGCGCAACGTCTATTCCGGCGAACCGACGGAACTGCCTTCGGTTGCGGGCCTGAGCTCTGCCGACATCGCCTACCATACGGCCGTACCGCGCCGCTTCGGTTTCCATGCGGTGATGATGTCGCCGTTTCGTCTGCATCCGGATATGACGGAATCACAGCTCCTGAAGGCGCTGATGCATTTTGCCGGCGCGCAGACACCGTTCGAAATCGATCGCCTGGAGGTCGCCCGCATCGGCCGGTGCTTTGGCCTGATGCCGCAGGTCCCGAGCACCGCGATGCATCTGCTGGCCGCCAATATCGTTCAGGAGTTCGATGCTTTTCGTGCGCCACTCAGCGAAGACGAGATCGAGCGCTCCGATCCGGATCGGCTGACCGCACCGCAGTTTTCCAACCTGCACCGCTGGGGCGATCCTCATGTGATGGACGAGTACCGCTTTCACATGATGTTGACTGGCCCGCTCGCGTCGGACGCGATACGCCAGGTCGAGGCGCCGCTTCGCGACCTGTTCGAGCCATGCCTGGCGACGCCGCTTGCCATCGGCAGCCTTGCCCTCTTCGTCGAGCAAGAGACCGGCGCGCCCCTGCGCGTGCATTCGCAGCACCCGCTCGGCAAGATCTCCACGAATGCGCGCGCCGAGCGCGCCAAGCGCGTTGCCGCCGATCCCTCTCTTGGTTCGGGATCGATCCGGCCCTTGCCGCTCATCGTCGCGGCATTGATGGCGCATCGCTAGTGAGAGCGCAGAATTCAGCCTTCGTCTCATTCCGAACTCGTCGCCCAGCAACCCTTCGCGGGTAGATTTCGGTATCGACAATCCGGTCGGCGGTGATACCGTTCTGGAAAAATCGAAGGGTGATTTGATGTCTGAGACTAAGTATCCGCGCGACCTCGTTGGCTACGGCCGCAATCCGCCGAAGGCAAACTGGCCGGGCGATGCGCGCATTGCCGTGCAGTTCGTGCTGAACTACGAGGAGGGCGGCGAGAGCTGCATTCTCGATGGCGACGCGGCGTCCGAATGTCTGCTGTCCGAGATCGTCGGCGCGCAGCCCTGGCAGGGACAGCGTAATCTCAACATGGAATCGATCTACGAATATGGCGCACGCTCCGGTTTCTGGCGGCTGTGGCGCATGTTCACGAGCCGTAACGTTCCGCTGACGGTCTACGGCGTGACGCTCGCCATGGCGCGCAATCCGGAAGCGGTTGCGGCCATGAAGGAAGCCGGCTGGGAAATCGCCAGCCACGGCCTGCGCTGGCTGGAATACAAGGATTTTCCGGAGGAGGTCGAGCGCGAGCATATCCGCGAAGTCGTCCGTCTGCATACGGAACTGACCGGCGAGCGCCCGCTCGGCATCTACCAGGGCAAGCCTTCGGCCAATACGCTGAAGCTGGTGCTGGAGGAGGGCGGCTTCCTCTATTCCTGCGACAGCTACGCCGACGAACTGCCCTATTGGTTGCCGGGGCTGCCGGCCGACAAGCCGCATCTGATCATCCCCTATACGCTCGATACCAACGACATGCGTTTTGCCACCAACCAGGGCTTCAACTCCGGCGACCAGTTCTTCACCTATCTCAAGGACAGCTTCGACGTGCTCTATGAGGAAGGCCGTCAGGGCGATGCCAAGATGATGAACATCGGCCTGCACTGCCGGCTCGTCGGCCGCCCTGGCCGCGCCGCAGCCCTTGCCCGGTTCATCGATTACGTGATGTCGCACGATAAGGTCTGGGTGCCCAGGCGCATCGACATCGCCAACCACTGGTACCAGCACCACAAGCCGGAAGGGACGCTCTGATGTCCGACCGCGACGCCTTCGTCGCCCGTTTCGGCGGCGTGTTCGAGCATTCGCCCTGGGTGGCCGAACGCGCTTACGATCGCGCCGCGGCGGCGGGTTTGATGGCGGGCAACGTGCATTCGGCGCTCTGCCAGGCTTTTCGTGCGGCGTTGCCGCGCGAAAAGCTGCAAGTGCTGCGCGCCCACCCGGATCTCGCCGGAAAGCTGGCGATCGCGGGCAAGCTTACGGCAGACTCGACCGCCGAGCAGGCGTCTGCTGGCCTCGATCGGTTGACGCCCGAGGAACATCAGCGCTTCACGGCGCTGAACGATGCCTACACGAAGAAATTCGGCTTCCCCTTCATCATCGCCGTGAAGGGGCTCACCAAGGGTCAGATTCTCGCCTCCTTCGAAAGCCGCATTGACAATTCGCCCGAAGAGGAATTTGAAACCGCTTGCGCGCAGGTGGAGAAAATCGCCCGCCTGCGGCTGCAGTCGATGCTTCCTGGAGACGAAAATGCCTGACAAAACCGTTCGATACGCGTCCTCGCACATGGGGGAGGCCATCGAACCGGACTTCGCACGCGCGCCAATGCAGGAGGTTAACGCCTGATGTCGCGCCTGCTTACGATCGAACCGCTGACGCGCGACGCCTTTGCACCCTTCGGAACCATCATCGAAGCCGATCCGGCGACGATGCGCTACATCAACGGCGGCAACACGGAACGTTTCCACGGGCTGGCGCGCGCCGATGTGATCGGCGACGGCGCCAATGTCATCATCAACATCTTCCGCGGTCAGCCCCGCGCTTTTCCCTATGCGGTGACGATGATGGAGCGCCACCCTCTCGGCAGCCAGAGCTTTTCACCGCTCGACGATCGCCCCTGGCTCGTCGTCGTCGCCGAAGACGAGAACGGGCGTCCGGGCACGCCGCGGGTATTCCAGGCGAGCGGCAAGCAAGGGGTCAATTACGGCCGCAACGTCTGGCATCACCCGTTGATGTCGATCGGCGCCGTCAGCGATTTCCTGATCGTCGATCGCGATGGGCCGGGCAACAACCTCGAAGAGTATTTCTACGACGAGTCCTTCGTCATTTCGAGCCCAGTCTAGCGGCATGATGAGAAGTGCGTGCGGTTCGCCGCGCGCATGTCGCCCTACAGCGCCGCGCGTCTTATCAGACGCGCAAAGGTCGCTGTAGCACTTTGATTCACTGCATGTTTTTGTCCTTTAATCGGCTACGATTAAAGGAAACATGCAGTAGCAGAAAAGAGGATACCATGAGCAGCACCGGCCGCCTGACGACCCATGTACTCGACACCGCGCTCGGCAAGCCGGCCGAAGGCCTGCGCATCGATCTCTATTGGCTGGAGGGCGAAGAGCGACAGCTGATCCGGACCGTCCACACCAACAGCGACGGCCGTGTCGACGGGCCGATGGTCGAAGGCGTCGGCTTCATGGCCGGCAATTACGAGCTGGTCTTCCACGCCGGCGACTACCTGCGCCGGTCAGGCACGACGCTGCCGGAACCGGCCTTCCTCGACCGAATCCCCTTGCGCTTCGGCATTGCCGATCCGGCGAGCCACTATCACGTGCCGCTGCTGCTTTCGCCCTATGGGTATTCGACCTATCGGGGGAGCTGAGCGCGCAGGGGTCTTGCGCTCGCTTCGCGTTTTGCCGGAAGGGCCACTCCAAGCTCCCTCATCCTCGCCCTTGTGGCGGGGATCCAGCGACCCGAAGTCTGTCGGGTCAAAAGACCTTTCAGCCCAAGGACTTGGGCTGGCTAGATTCCTGTGACAAGCACAGGAATGAGGGCGGGAGTGGCTGATGCCGTGGCCTATTCCGCCAGGATGCTGCGGTCGACGTCGTTGATGTTGCGTTTGCCGCAGAGCGCCATGGTGATGTCCATCTCCTTGCGGATGATTTCCAACGCCTTGGTCACCCCGTCCTTGCCCATGGCGCCGAGGCCATAGAGGAAGGGGCGGCCGATATAGGTGCCCTTGGCGCCCATGGCGACGGCCTTCAGCACATCCTGGCCGGAGCGGATGCCGCCGTCGAGATGCACTTCGATCTGGTGGCCAACCGCATCGACGATGCGCGGCAGCATGCTGATGGAGGAGTGGGCGCCGTCGAGCTGGCGGCCGCCATGGTTGGAGACGATAATCGCATCGGCACCGGTCGCCGCCGCCATCTTGGCGTCTTCGGGATCGAGAATGCCCTTGAGGATCAGCGGTCCGCCCCAACGCTCCTTGATCCACTCGACGTCCTTCCACGAAAGCTGCGGGTCGAACTGTTCCGCCGTCCAGGCGCCGAGCGAAGAAAGATCGGTAACGCTCTTTGCGTGGCCGACGATGTTGCGGAAGGTGCGGCGCTTGGTGCCGAGCATCTTCATGCACCAGCCGGGGCGCGTCGCCATCTGCCAGAGATGCTTCGGCGTCATCTTCGGCGGCGCGGAGAGGCCGTTGCGCAGGTCCTTGTGACGCTGGCCGAGGATCTGCAGGTCGAGCGTCAGCACCAGCGCCGAGCACTTCGCCGCCTTGGCGCGGTCGATAAGGTTCAGCACGAATTCGCGCTCGCGCATGACGTAAAGCTGGAACCAGAAGGGCTTGGTGGTGACCGAGGCGACGTCCTCGATCGAGCAGATGCTCATGGTCGAGAGCGTGAAGGGGACACCAAAGGCTTCGGCGGCCTGGGCCGCCAGCATCTCGCCATCGGCGTGTTGCATGCCGGTGAGGCCGGTTGGGGCAAGCGCCACCGGCATCGAAACCTTTTGACCGATCATCGTCGTTTCGAGCGACCGGTCGGTCATGTCGACCAGCACCCGCTGGCGCAACTTGACCTTGGCGAAATCCTCCTCGTTGGCGCGATAGGTGCCTTCGGTCCAGGCGCCGCTGTCGGCGTAGTCGAAGAAGAGCTTCGGCACGCGACGTTTGGCGAGCGCCTTGAGATCGCTGATTTCGAGGATTTGCGTCATGAAAACGGCCTTCGTCCAACGGAGATTGAACGAGCCATTACCATGTTTGCCGGAGGCTTGTTAATAGCCAGAACGCAGAGAGGTCAATTTTCTTGACCTCTCTGGATTTGCGCGGTCACGCGGCGGCGAGTGCCGATTTCGCCGGCTTGCCGGCGACATAGGTTTCGACGATCGCGCGGTCGTCGCCCATGGTCTGCAGCAGGAAAAGCTCGTCGGCGAGCGAATTGACCACTTCGGCCCGAAGCGCCATCGCCGGCGTCGCCGCCATGTCGAGCACGATGAAGTCGGCATCGGTTCCGGCTTCGAGCGTGCCGATCCTGTCGACGAGCGACAGCGCCTCGGCATTGCCGCGCGTCATCATGAAGAAGCTGTCGAAGGGGGTCAGCCGCTCGCCCTGTAGTTGCAGGATCTTGTAGGCCTCGTCGAGCGTCTTCAACATCGAATAGCTGGTGCCGCCGCCGATGTCGGAGGCGACCGAGGTGCGCACAGGCTTGTCCCTACGGGTAAGCGCCCGAAGCGGAAAGAGGCCGGAGCCGAGGAAGAGGTTGGAGGTCGGGCAGAAGACGGCGACCGAGCCGGTCTCGCTCATCGCGTCCGCCTCGCGATCCGAAAGATGGATGCAGTGGCCGAACAGGCTTTTCGGCCCGAGCAGGCCGTAGCGGGCGTAGACGTCGGTATAGTCCTTGGCTTCCGGATAGAGCTCGCAGGTAAAGGCGATCTCGTCGCGGTTTTCCGAAAGATGTGTCTGCACGTGTAAATCGGGGAACTCGTGCACCAGCGATTTGGCGACGTCCATCTGTTCCGGCGTCGAGGTGATGGCGAAGCGCGGGGTAATGGCCACATGGTTGCGGCCCTTGCCGTGCCAGTCGCGGATGACGGCGCGGGTTTCGTCATAGCCCATCTGCGGCGTGTCGAGCAGGCCTTGAGGGGCGTTGCGGTCCATCATCACCTTGCCGGCGACCATGCGCATGTCACGGCGCAGCGCTTCGGCGAAGAAAGCGTCGGCGGACGCCTTGTGCACCGAGCAATAGGCCGTCGCCGTCGTCGTGCCATGGCGGACCATCTCGTCGAAGAAGCGCTTCGCGATCCGCTCGGCATGGGCGGTTTCGACGAAACGGCACTCCTCCGGGAAGGTGTAGGTGTTCAGCCATTCGAGCAGATTGGCGGCATAGGAGGCCATCACCTGCATCTGCGGGAAATGCAGGTGCGTGTCGATGAAGCCGGGCACGATCAGGTGCGGGCGATGATCGATTTCCGCCACACCTTCAGGCGCGCTTGTCTTCACCACGGCGTAAGCGCCACTCGCAAGGATCTGGCCACCCTCGACCAGAAGTGCGCCGTCGCTCTCATAGCCATAGGCGGCGCTGTCGTCGATCGACGTTGGCGCGCGGTGGAAGCTCAGCAGTCGGCCGCGGATGAGGGTGGTGGTCATTGTGTCTTGCCTTCCTCGACGGCACTTTCGAACCAGGCTGTCAGCAGCTGGCGCTCGTCCGTCGTCATGTCCGTTACATTTCCGGGCGGCATCGCATGGCTGCGCCCGGCCTGGATATAGATTTCGCGGGCATGTGCGGCAATCTCCGCGTCGCTTTCCAGCACAACGCCCTTCGGCGCCTGGGTGATGCCCTCATAAACCGGCTCGGCCGCATGGCACATGGAACAACGGGTCGAGACCGTGTCCTTGACGGCGGGGAAGTGCGCGTTCGCGGCGAAGCGCGAAAAGACCGGTGCGACCTCGGCCTTCTCGCCGCCGGTCAGCACCTTCGGCACGGTCGAAAGCCACATGATCAGGATGAAGAGAAGCGCCGTGACGAGCCAGGTCCAGGTTGGCTTGCCCTTGCGGGCATGGGTGGTGTTGAACCAGTGGCGGATGGTGACGCCCATCAGGAAGACGAGTGCGGCGATGATCCAGTTGAAAGCCGTCGCGAAGGCCAGCGGATAGTGGTTCGACAGCATGAAGAAGATGACCGGCAGCGTCAGGTAGTTGTTGTGCAGCGAGCGCTGTTTCGCCTGGGCGCCGAGCTTCGGATCCGGCGTGCGCCCGGCGATGAGATCGGCGACGACGATCTTCTGGTTGGGGATGATGATAAAGAAGACGTTGGCCGACATGATCGTCGCGGTAAACGCGCCAAGATGCAGGAAGGCGGCGCGGCCGGTGAAGACCTGCGTGTAGCCCCAGGCCATGACGACGAGCGCCACATAGAGCAGCGCCATCAGCCCCCAGGTGTTGCCGCCGATCGGCGACTTGCAGAGCAGATCGTAGAAGATCCAGCCGATGCCGAGCGAGGCAAGCGAGATCAGGATCGCTGTGGTTGCGGAGATATCGAGCACATGGCGGTCGATCAGGAAAAGATCGGCGCCGCCGTAATAGACGAGACAGAGCATGGCGAAGCCCGAGAGCCACGTCATGTAGGATTCCCATTTGAACCAGGTGAGATGCTCAGGCATCGAGGCCGGCGCCACCAGGTATTTCTGGATGTGGTAGAAGCCGCCGCCATGCACCTGCCACTCCTCGCCATAGGCGCCGACCGGCAGGTGGTCGCGCTTCGTGAGGCCGAGGTCGAGCGCGATGAAATAGAAGGATGAGCCGATCCAGGCGATGGCCGTGATCACGTGCAGCCAGCGGACGGCAAAGGCCAGCCATTCCCAGGCAATGGCGAACTCGTACATTCAGATCCCCTTTTGTCTCTATCGCTGCACCTTGCGCAAAAACGACGGAGGGGAAAAGGGGGCAGGGCTCTCGTCAAGCGCTATTTGCGTGCAGGAAGCTCGGCGGACAAAGCTCGCCGAGGATCCAGTCGCGGAAAATCCGGATCTTGGGCGTGTTGCGGCGCGCGTGCGGATAGGCAAGCCAGTAGTCGCAGCCGTCGCTGCAGCGCAGATCAAAGGGCTGGTAGAGCCGGCCGAGCGCGACATCATCCGGATAGAATTCCGGCGTCAGGATGGCGACGCCCTGGCCGGCGACGGCTGCGCGTGCCTCGAAGGTCTGTGCGCCAAGCCGGCTGTGCGGCCGTCCCTCGAGATCGGGATCGTCGACCCCGGCGGCCTTGAACCACATCGGCCACCAGGGATCGCCGGCATCGATGATGCGAAGCTTCAAGAGGTCGCGTGGTTCGTGTACGCCGCCGATGGTCTCGGCGAGCGCCGGGCTCAGCATCGGGCTGAACTCGACGCGCATGAGCGGATGGGTGTCGAGGCCGGGCCAGACGCCCCCGCCGGAGCGGATCGCGAGGTCCGCGGGCTCGCGGCTAAAATCGGTGAGCGAGTCGCTCGTCGTCAGCCGCACGGCGATGTTGGGATGGGCAAGCTGGAAGCTGCCGATGTTGCGGGCAAGCCATTGCGAGGCGAAGGTCGGGGTCGAACTGATGAGGAGCGCGCTGTCGATATCGCCGCGGGCATTGGAGACGGCTTCCTGCAGCATCTCGAAGGCTTCGGTCACACGCGGTGCCAGCCGCTGGCCGACGTCGGTCAGCGAGATCTGACGCGGGCGCCGCAGGAAAAGCGGTTCGCCGACATTCTCCTCGATCAACTTGATCTGGTAGCTGACGGCGGTCTGGGTCATGCCCAGTTCTTCGCCGGCCTTGGTGAAACTGCCGAGCCTGGCGACCGCTTCGAAGACCCGCAGCGCATTCAGCGGAAACTGCTTCGACATCTTCATGGATAAGTTCTCTTGATGCATGCAGACGGATGTTCGATTGGATTTCGATCCTCCTCCACGGCATCCTCCAAGTCAACTTCCCAAGACGAACAGGTGCTGAAATGAGTTGCGACACATTCGAACGTACTGAAAGAAAACCATTTCTTTCAATCGAGCCGGTCATACGGCTCACGGCTGCCCTGTTCGGCGGCCTCGTTGCCCCCAAGCCGATGCTGGATGTCAACGCTCTCTCCGACCACATGAAGAGAGATATGGGTTTCATGGATGTCCATAGCCCGCATAGCGACGACGAGGAGGCGATGGCCAACGCCCGTCGCCTGCTCAGCATCAATGAGTTGCCGCGGATTTGAGGCAAATCTTGATGGCCGTCAGCGATCTCGCAGACGCTCGACGGCCATCAGCACACGCTCCGGTGTTGCCGGGGCATCGAGCCGCGGGCACTCGCGATAATCCGCGACACTGGCGACTGCCATGGAAAGCGCCTCCAGAACCGAGATCGGCAGCATGAAGGGCGGCTCTCCTACCGCCTTGGAGCGGCCGATGGTCTTCTCGGTATTGCTCGACCATTCGGCGAGCTTCACATTGAAGATCTTCGGCCGGTCGGAAGCGAGCGGGATCTTGTAGGTGGAGGGGGCGTGGGTGCGAAGCCGGCCCTTGTCGTCCCACCACAGTTCCTCCGTCGTTAGCCAGCCCATCCCTTGCACGAAGCCGCCCTCGATCTGGCCGATGTCGATCGCCGGGTTCAACGAACGGCCGACATCGTGCAGCACGTCGACACGGTCGACCATGTATTCGCCGGTCAGCGTATCGACAGACACTTCCGAAACCGAAGCGCCATAGGCGAAATAGTAGAAGGGTGTGCCGCGGCCGCTGGCACGGTCCCAGTGGATCTTCGGCGTCTTGTAATAGCCGGCCGCCGACAGCTGGATGCGGCCCATATAGGCCTGCTTGATGAATTCGGGGAAAGGCACCAGCTCTTCACCGATCTTCACATGGTTGGGCACGAAGCTGACATGATCAGGCGTCGTCTGCCAGCGCTCGCAGGCGAAGGCGACCAGCCGCTCCTTGATCTGGCGCGCGGCGTCATGAGCCGCCATGCCGTTCAAGTCCGAGCCCGAGGAGGCGGCGGTCGCAGAGGTGTTCGGCACCTTGCCGGTGGTTGTCGCGGTGATGCGCACCCGGTCGAGGTCGACCTGGAAACTGTCGGCGATCACCTGCGCCACCTTGATGTAGAGGCCCTGGCCCATCTCGGTGCCGCCATGGTTCAGGTGGATCGAGCCGTCCTGGTAGATGTGCACCAGAGCCCCCGCCTGATTGAAGGCGGTCATGGTGAAGGAGATGCCGAACTTCACTGGCGTTAGCGCGATGCCCTTGCGGATGATGCGGCTCGTCTTGTTGAAGTCGAGGATTGCCTGACGGCGTGCCTGATAGTCGGCGCTCTCCTCAAGCTCGGCGACGATGCGGGCAATGATGTTGTCTTCGACCTTCTGGTGGTAGGGCGTGACGTCCCGGCCCGAGCCGCTCTCGCCATAGAAGTTCAGCTTGCGGATTTCGAGCGGATCCTTGCCGAGCTGGTAGGCGATTTCCTCGAGGATGCGTTCGCCGCCGAGCATGCCTTGAGGCCCGCCGAAACCGCGATAGGCGGTGTTCGAGACCGTGTTGGTCTTCAGCGGCTGCGAGGTGAGCTTCACATGTGGGTAGAAATAGGAGCTGTCGGCATGGAAGAGTGCCCGGTCGGTGACGGGGCCGGAGAGGTCCGACGAAAAGCCACAGCGCGCCGCATAGTTGGCATGAACCGCATGGATGCGGCCGTCGTCGTCGTAACCGACGTCGTAGTCGACGAGGAAGTCATGGCGCTTGCCGGTTGCCGTCATATCCTCGTCCCGGTCCGGGCGGAATTTCACGGCGCGGTTGAGCTTCTTCGCCGCAACCGCCGCAAGCGCTGCGAACTGATTCCCTTGCGTTTCCTTGCCTCCGAAGCCGCCGCCCATGCGGCGGACGTTCACCGTCACCGCATTTGAGGGCACGCCGAGCACATGCGAGACCATGTGCTGGATCTCGCTCGGATGCTGGGTCGAGGACCAGACGGTGACCTCGTCGTCCTCGCCGGGAATGGCGAGCGCGATATGGCCTTCGAGGTAGAAGTGCTCCTGGCCGCCGACGCGCATTTGCCCTTTGAGCCGGCGTGGCGCTCTTTCCAGCTCCGCCTCGGCGTCGCCGCGCTGCAGGCTCAGCGGCTGCGTCACCAGTTCGCCGCCATGGGCGAGCGAGTCTAGGATGTCGGTGAAATGCGGCAGGTCGCGATAGGTGATTTTCGCCAGCCGTGCCGCCCGGCGGGCGATGTCGCGGGTCTCGGCGATCACCGCAAAGGCGGGTTGTCCATGAAACTGCACGAGACCATCGGCAAGCACTGGCTCGTCATGCAGGTGGCTCGGGCTGATGTCGTTGGAATGCGGCATGTCCTTGGCGGTGAGCACGCAGACGACGCCGGGTACGGCGGCGACGGCCGAGAGGTCCATCGCGGTGATCTCCGCGTGCGCCCGGTCGGTCATGCCGAGTGCGCCATGCAACGTGCCCACGGGTTCCGGCATGTCGTCGATATAGTCGGCGGTGCCGGCGACATGTTTGTGGGCGCTGTCGTGGCGCTGCGCCGCGTGCATCTCGCCCCGGATTGCCTTGCGTTCCTCGAAGGTGGACTTGTCCATGATCATCTGTCTCCCGCGGCGTAGCGCACCAGTTGCGCGGGCTCGCCACCGCTTTCCAGGAAGAAACGCATCAAGAGGTTTTTCGCCGCTAGCATGCGGTAGTCGCTTGTCGCCCGCCAGTCGGTGAGCGGCTGGTAGTCGGTCTCGAAGGCGACTTGTGCTGCGCGAACCGTCTCCTCGGTCCAGGGCTTGCCGATCAGCGCCGTTTCCACATTCGTGGCGCGCTTCGGCGTGCCGGCCATGCCGCCGAAGGCGATGCGGGCGGAGCGGACCACTCCGCCGTCTACCGACAGGCGGAAGGCGCCGAGCAGGGCGGAAATGTCCTCGTCGCGGCGTTTTGAGATCTTGTAGGCGGCAAAGAGATCGCCGGCCGGAAGACTTGGCACGAAGATGCTTTCGACGAATTCGCCCGGCTTACGGTCCTGTTTGCCATAGGCGATGAAGAATTCTTCGAGCGGCAGCGTCCGGCGACCCTCCGTCGAGCGCAGCGTCACGGTGGCGTCGAGCACGATCAAGGGCGGCGGGCTGTCGCCGATCGGCGAGCCGTTGGCGATGTTGCCGCCGATCGTGCCCATGTTGCGCACCTGCTCGCCGCCGATCCGGTCGATCAGCGGGCCGAGGCCGGGAAAGGCTTTGCCAAGCGCGGCATAGGCCATCGTGTAGCTAACGCCGGCACCGATCGTCAGACCCGGCTCCGTCTCCTCGATGCGCTGCAACTCGGCAATGCCGTTGATGAAGATGGCCGGGTTGATCGGCCGCATCTGCTTGGTCACCCAGAGGCCGACATCGGTAGAACCGCCAACCACGGTCGCCCCCGGATTGTCGGCAAGCGCTGTCGCCAGGCCGTCGCCGTCCGCAGGCACGATCAGACAGGTGTCGCCCTGGCGAATGGTGATCGTCTCGGTCGGCGCCAGTGCCTTCAGCCGGGCGGTGATCGTTTCGCGTTCTCGCGTGATCGGGTCGAAGATTTCGGAGGGGCGCGCCTTTGCCGCCGCTTCCGCGGCGCGCACGATCGGCTCATAGCCGGTGCAACGACAGAGGTTGCCCTGCAGCGCCTTTTCGATATCAGCGCGGCTGGGATCGTCGTTTGCGAGCCACAGGCCATAGAGCGACATGACGAAGCCGGGCGTGCAGAAGCCGCATTGCGATCCGTGGAAATCGACCATCGCCTGCTGCACCGGATGCAGCGTCCCGTCCTGGCCGGCAAGATGCTCGACGGTGACGACATGGGTTGCCTGCAGCGAGCCGAGGAAACGGATGCACGCGTTGACGGCTTCATAGACGAGCCTGTCGCCGGCAAGCCTTCCGACGAGCACGGTGCAAGCGCCGCAGTCGCCCTCCGCACAACCTTCCTTGGTGCCGGTCAACCGACGCTCCAACCTCAGGTAATCGAGCAGGGTCGCGGCCGGTGCGATGTCGGAAAGCGCGACCTCGCGATCGTTGAGGATGAAGCTAATGCTTCCGTTTGGCTGGGGCATGCCACTCATTCCCTGCTGCTGCATATTGCCTGAAATCACTTTGATCTTAGGTGGTTATGCAGAAAAGCAAAGGGCCGTAGAAATTTTTGGCTGTGTCCGTGCGTGTGGCTACTGTGCCGTCCAGCCGCCGTCCATCGACACATGCGTGCCGGTGATCTGGGCGGCATCGTCGCCGGCGAGATAGACGGCAAGCGCTGCCACCTGTTCGACGGTGATGAACTTCTTGGTCGGCTGGCCCTTCAGCATCACGTCGTTGATGACCTGCTGTTCGGTGATGCCGCGGGTGCGTGCCTGATCGGGGATCTGCTTTTCGACGAGCGGCGTCAGCACGTAGCCCGGGCAGATCGAATTTGCGGTGATACCGTTTTCGGCGACTTCGAGAGCGACGGTCTTGGTCAGGCCGAGGACGCCGTGCTTGGCGGCGACATAGGCCGCCTTGAATGGCGAAGCGACGAGGCCATGGGCGGAAGCGATGTTGATGATGCGGCCCCAGCCTTTCGCCTTCATGCCGGGAATGGCGGCGCGGATCGTGTGGAAGGAGGAGGAAAGGTTGATCGCGATAATACGATCCCATTGCTCGATCGGGAAATCCTCGACCTTCTCGACATATTGGATGCCGGCATTGTTGACGAGGATATCGACGCTGCCGAAGTGCTCGGTTGCGGTCGCGATCAGATCAGCGATCTCGGCGGGTTTCGTCATGTCGGCGCCGTGATAAAGCACCGTTCCGCTCGTCAGCGCGCTGACGTCGTCCGTCGCTTGTCTGATCTCATCCGGGCTGCCGAAGCCGTTCAGCACGATGTTGGCGCCGCCCTTGGCGAAAGCCTTGGCGATCGCAAGCCCGATTCCGCTCGTCGAACCGGTGATGACCGCTGTTTTCGTCATTGTTGCTCTCTCCCTTCGTGGCGCTGCGGGCTGCTTTGTTGCGGCGCAACAGCGCCAGCCTACGCGTAAAACGGGCGCACTGACAATTGTGTTTTTGAGCTCCGGGCCGCAGAGTTGCCGCGGGGGCCAGCGAAGCCGATCGGTTGCGTTTTGTTTTCGTTTGACATTCGTTTTGCCATCGTATTGAAGTTTTCGAAATGAGATCCCGCCCTTGAGGACGGGTGAATAAACATGCGTGTGGCCGGGGAGGGGCATATGGGCGGATATATTCTCGCGATCGATCAGGGTACGACCTCAAGCCGGGCGATCGTCTTCGACGGTCAGCAGCAGATCGCTGGCGCCAGCCAGAAGGAATTCAAGCAGCACTTCCCCAAATCCGGCTGGGTCGAGCACGATCCCGAGGAAATCTGGCAGACGGTCCTTTCAACGGTCCAGGAAGCGATCGCCAAGGCGGGCATCACCGCCGGCGACCTTGACGGCATCGGCATCACCAATCAGCGCGAGACGGTCGTCGTATGGGATCGCGAAACCGGCAATCCGATCCACAATGCCATCGTCTGGCAGGACCGCCGCACTGCGTCCTATTGCGACAGGCTGAAGAAGCAGGGGCTGGAAAAGACCTTCACCAGGAAGACCGGCCTGCTGCTCGATCCCTATTTCTCCGGCACCAAGCTCAACTGGCTGCTGACCAACGTCGACAGGGCCCAGGCGCGCGCTTCCAAGGGTGAGCTCTGCTTCGGCACGATCGACACCTTTCTCATCTGGCGGCTGACCGGCGGCAAGTCCTTCGTGACCGATGCCACCAACGCCTCGCGCACGCTCCTCTACAACATCTCGGAGAATGCCTGGGACGACGAATTGCTGAAGATCCTGAAAGTGCCGCGCGCCATGCTGCCGGAGGTCAAGGACTGCGCCGCCGATTTCGGCGTCACCGACCCGGCAATCTTCGGCGCCGCCATCCCGATCCTTGGCGTTGCCGGCGACCAGCAGGCGGCGACGATCGGCCAGGCCTGCTTCAAGCCGGGCATGCTGAAATCCACCTATGGCACCGGCTGCTTCGCGCTGCTCAACACCGGCAAGGACATGGTGCGGTCGAAGAACCGGCTGCTCACCACCATTGCCTATAGGCTCGACGGCGAAACGACCTATGCGCTGGAAGGTTCGATCTTCGTTGCCGGTGCTGCCGTGCAATGGCTGCGCGACGGCCTGAAGGTGATCAAGGCGGCACCCGATACCGGGACGCTCGCCGAGAGCGCCGATCCGACGCAGGAAGTCTACCTGGTGCCGGCCTTCACAGGGCTTGGCGCGCCGCACTGGGATCCGGATGCGCGCGGCGCGATCTTCGGCATGACCCGCAACACCGGCCCCGCCGAGTTTGCCCGCGCCGCGCTCGAAGCCGTCTGCTACCAGACGCGCGACCTGCTCGAGGCGATGCACAAGGACTGGCGCAACAACGGCAAGGAAACGGTACTGCGCGTCGATGGCGGCATGGTCGCCTCCGACTGGACGATGCAGCGGCTGTCCGATCTGCTCGACGCGCCGGTCGACCGGCCCGTCATTCTCGAGACCACCGCGCTCGGCGTCGCCTGGCTTGCCGGCAGCCGTGCTGGCGTCTGGCCGAAGCAGGAGGCGTTCGCCCAGTCCTGGGCGCGTGACCATCGCTTCGAGCCGGCCATGGACGAGAAGACGCGAAAGGCCAAGCTCAGGGGCTGGCGCAACGCCGTCAAGCGCACGCTGAGCTGAGAACCAGGACTGGGCGGTTTTCGCCCGCATCATCCGGTCCCTGCCAATCATCCGACACAGGCTCCATTCATGCTCATCCGGGAAACACAGCGTTTCCCGGATGAGCATTTGCTGCCCACGCGCGCGGCAACTATCTGTTGTCACAACAGAAATAGGACGGGCATCATGGAACTCGGGCTTTATACATTTGCGGATGTCGATCCGAATGCGGCAGACAAGGGCAAAGAGGGGCAGCGGCGCCTCAAGAACCTTCTCGAAGAGATCGAGCTTGCCGATCAGGTCGGCCTCGACGTTTTCGGTCTTGGCGAGCATCACCGCCCTGACTATGCGGCCTCGGTACCCTCGGTCATTCTGGCCGCTGCCGCCGCAAAGACGAAAAACATCCGGCTGACCAGCGCCGTGACGGTGCTGAGCTCGGACGATCCGGTGCGCGTCTTCCAGCAGTTTTCGACGCTGGATCTGATCTCCAATGGCCGCGCCGAGATCATGGCCGGTCGCGGCTCCTTCATCGAATCCTTCCCGCTCTTCGGTCAGTCTCTCAACGATTACGACCAGCTCTTTGCCGAGAAGCTCGATCTGCTGATGGCGCTGCGCGACAGCGAGAAGGTCACCTGGTCGGGCGAGATGCGGCCGGCGATCCATGATCGCGGCGTCTATCCGCGGCCGCTGCAGGAGGTGCTGCCGCTCTGGATCGCCGTTGGCGGCACGCCGCAATCGGTGGCGCGGGCAGGAGCACTCGGCTTGCCGGTGGCGCTCGCCATCATCGGCGGCGAGCCGCGCCGTTTTGCGCCGCTCTTCGATCTCTACCGCGAGGCCGCGCGCCGGGCCGGCCAGGATGCGACCAAGCTGAAAACCAGCATCAACGTGCACGGCTTCATTGCCGACACGACGGACCTCGCCGCAGACCAGTTCTACGGACCGCAGGCAGAGGTGATGAACCGCATCGGCCGCGAGCGCGGCTGGGGACCGACCAACCGGGCGCATTTCGAGCAGGCACGCAGCCCGAACGGGAACCTCTTCCTTGGCGACCCGGAGACGGTGGCGGAAAAGATCGTCGAGAACTGGAAGCTGTTCCGCAACGATCGTTTCCTGCTGCAGATGGCGATCGGGCCGATGCCGCATGACCAGATCATGCGCGGCATCGAGCTCTACGGCACCAGGGTGGCGCCGCTGGTGCGCACGGCGCTGGCGGAAGAGAAGGCGGCGGCACGGGCCGCCGTCTGACCTCAAACGCCGGGTTCAGTGTTCGATTGCCGACCGTCCCGTTCGGCGCTGGCATAACGTATAGCGACACGCTACATGTGAGCGCGAAAGCGAGACACGGATGACCCTCAACAACGAAGAAGATCTGCTGCGGCTGAAGGAAATCGGCCGCATCTGCGCCAATGCCTTGCAGGCGATGGGCGAGGCGCTGGAGCCCGGCATCACCACGGCGGAACTGGACGCGATCGGCCGCAAGGTGCTGGAAGAGGCCGGCGCGCGCTCGGCGCCTGAGCTCTGCTACAAGTTTCCCGGCGCCACCTGCATCAGCGTCAACGAGGAAATCGCCCACGGCATTCCCGGCAGCCGGGTGATCCAGGCGGGCGACCTCGTCAATATCGACGTCTCGGCCGAGAAGGACGGCATCTTCGCCGATACCGGCGCCTCGTTCCCGGTGCCACCGGTCACGGCCGCGATCGACCGGCTTTGCCGCGACGGCAAGCGGGCGATGTGGGTGGGCCTCAAGCAGGTGCGTCCCGACCAGCCGCTGGCGGCCATCGGCAACGCGATCGGCGACTTCGCCCGCAAGAACCGCTATTCGCTCGTCACCAACCTCGCCAGCCACGGCATCGGCCGCTCGCTGCACGAGGAGCCGACCGAGATCGCCACCTGGCCTGATCCACGCGAACGGCGCCGGATGACGGACGGCATGGTCTTCACCGTCGAACCCTTCCTGTCGATGGGCGCGCAATGGGCCGAAGGCGGCAACGACGATTGGACGCTCTACAGCGATCCAAGGGCGCCAACGGTGCAATACGAGCACACCGTCGTCGTCACGCGCGGCGGGCCGTTGGTCGTGACGCTGCCCGGCTAGATCAGGGATGCGATTGCGGGCCGCGGCCGTCATCGCTCCTCTAACCCATTGAAATCGGCGATCGTTCGATTTCTTCAATAGGTCCTTCAATTATTGTCGTTTGTGGCGCGTCGTGTTGCGGTGCAATAAACTGACATGACCACGCTCGACAGACCGCTTCAGGCCAATATCTCCGCCACGGCAACCGCCGGCGCCATTGCCATGGCCGTCGCCATGGGGTTCGGCCGATTCTCGTACACGCCGATCCTGCCGGCGATGATGACCGATCTTGGTCTCTCGCCCGGCGATGCCGGCCTCATCGCCTCGGCCAATTTCGTCGGCTATCTCGCCGGTGCCATTCTCGCCGCCTATGGCTGGGCGCACGGGCACGAGCGCCGGATCGGTCTTCTATCGCTCATCGCCACGACGGCTCTGCTGGCGGCCATGGGGCTGTCGTCCTCTGTCGCCGCGCTGGCGCTCATCCGGTTCCTGGCCGGCCTTGCCAGCGCCTTTGCGATGATCTTCATCTCCGGCATCGTGCTTGGCCATGGCCTGCTTGCACGATCGGAGCATGTGCCGGCCGTCCATTTCGGCGGCGTCGGCCTCGGCATCGCATTTTCGTCGCTCTGCGTCTGGGCAAACCCGCTTGCGGGCCATGCCGGCCTGACGACCTCCATGGCCGACTGGTTCACCGGGGCGCTGGTTGGATTGATCGGGACCATTGTCGTCGCAGCACTTCTGCCCGGCGTTCCTTCGTCCGGTGCGGGCACGGTGCGCGAGAAGCCGCTTCGCTGGACGCGACCGCTCACGGTGGTGACGTTCACCTACGCACTCTTCGGCTTCGGTTACGTGATCACTGCCACCTTCCTCGTCGCCATGGCGCGTGACCCAAGCGGCGGCCACGGCATCGAGTTTCTCGCCTGGTTGCTGACGGGCCTTGCCGCCGCACTGTCCGTCTATCTCTGGCGCTTTGCCGTGCCGCGCTTCGGCCTTGCCGGCGTCTACGCAATCGGCCTTCTGGTCGAGGCGGTCGGGCTGGTTCTGACGGTCAGCCTGCCCTTGCCCTATGCGCCGCTTGCCGGCGGGCTGATGCTTGGGGCGACCTTCATGATGATCACGGCTTACGGGCTGCAGATCGGCCGGCAGCTCGCGCCGGAAAGCCCGCGCAAGGCGCTTGCGCTGATGACCGCCGCCTTCGGCATCGGTCAGATTATCGGTCCTCTGGTCGCCGGTTGGCTGGCGGGGCGGACCGGCAGCTTTGCCGCGCCAACCTTGATTGCGGCAGCCGTGCTCTTCCTCTGCGGCGGCGTCATCGTCGTCGAGTTGAAGCGGATTTCGGCAGCGCTAAGGGGCTGACGGATGCCATGGGCTGCGGCGGAAAAAGGTCTTGTTCGCCGTGGTTTGCCCGGATGAAATAACAGTAACGTTTATATTATCCGATTGTTGACGACGGCGCTTTGCCCTAGTTTCGGCGCTTAGAGCGGTGACACATCGCCTTACCGAAACGTGAGTAGACCCTTTGTTCCATTCCTTCTTTCCGAAGCCGAAGCTGTTCTTCACCTCCGGTGCCCTCTGGTCGATTATCTGCATTCTCGTCTGGTACACGGTCGGCCCGCAAATCGGCGCCGCGGTTGGCCTGCCGCCATTGGCCCCGGGCGAAAAGCCACCGATCGGCCTTGCGTACTTCTTCACCCCGGACAATCTCTGGTTCTATCTCTACTTCACCATCTTCGTGGCGATATTCGGCGGTGCCTGGAAGATCATCGCCAAGGATCACCCTTGGGCGAACTGGTCGATCTGGGGCTCGGCCTTTATCATCTTCATCGCTTACTTCGCTGTGCAGGCGTCAGTGGCGCTCAACAATTGGCGTGGTCCGTTCTTCGATCTCTTGCAGGATGCGCTTGCCGGAAAGCCCGGCATTACCACCACTCAGTTCTACACGCTGCAACTGCGCTTCCTTGAAATCGGTTTCGTCGGCGTCACGTTGAACGTCGTCACCGCGTTCTTCACCAACCACTATGTGTTCCGTTGGCGCACCGCCATGAACGATTTCTACATGTCGAAGTGGGACAAGCTGCGCCACATCGAGGGGGCGTCGCAGCGTGTGCAGGAAGACACGATGCGCTTCGCCAATATTCTCGAAGGGCTCGGCGTTACCTTGATCAATTCGGTGATGACGCTGGTGGTGTTCCTGCCTTTGCTGTTCAACATGTCGCAGCACGTCTCCGACCTTCCGATCATCGGCGCAGTCCCGCACGCGCTCTTCTGGCTGGCGATCGTGTGGTCGGTGTTCGGCACGGCGCTGCTGGCGCTCGCCGGTATCAAGCTGCCGGGGCTGAACTTCAAGAACCAGCGCGTTGAGGCAGCTTACCGCAAGGAACTGGTCTACGGCGAGGACAATGAGGATCGCGCGCAACCGGTCACGGTGAGGGAGCTTTTCGGCAACGTTCGCCGAAACTACTTCCGCATGTATTGGCACTATCTATATTTCAACATCGCGCGCTATTCCTATGGCCAGCTCGATGCGATTTTCCTGAACTTCATCCTGATCCCGACATTCGTCGCCGGGAAGATCACGATGGGTATCTGGCAGCAGATCGCCACGGCCTTCGGCGAAGTCAGCAACTCGTTCCAATATCTGGTGAATTACTGGTCGACGATCATCGAGCTGCTGTCGATCCACAAGCGCCTGAGAGCCTTTGAGGCGGCAATCTCCGACGAACCGCTGCCGGAAATTGACCAGCGCTATCTGGAGCGCGGCGCTGCAGAAGACGCGCAGCCGGCCTAAGGCCGGCGCTCTCTACGGCAATCAGAAGGCGGAGCGACCCGCCTTCTTTTTTGCCTGCTCGATGACAGGCAAGGCCTGGGCATAGCTGACACAGGCAACGTCGGGTTTTCCGCAGACTTCCGAGAGCAGTCGATCGAGCGCACGCCAGTAGGCGCCGCCGTTCATTTCGACGAAGTGGAAGCCGAGCTGCAGGGGAATGCGGTCGCCGCCATATTCGCGGTCGAAGGCTTTCCGGTAGGCCTCGTAGGTGCGCTCCTCGAAGCGGGCGCTGTCCTTCTTGTTCTCGACACCCATCGAGTGGCGGACGAAGAGATTGTAGTCCATGCCGATGACAGGGCGCTGCGACGGTCCCTCGGGGATCAACGGCAAGCCGAAGCGCGGCAGACCGTCCTTCGTCGTCGGCCAGCCCGGTCCTTTGGTGACCAGGCTTGCGTCATAGGTGAAGTTGTCCGCCTTCAGCGCCGGCAGCAGGCCGTCGCTCAGCGATAGATAGGGGGCACGGAAGCCTTTGACGCCGGTCTTGGCGAACTCAGCCCAACCCTGGGGCTCCGCTTCTGGCTTGCCGGCCTTCTTCCAGGCGTCGGCGAGCGCGGTATTGAAGGTCGAGAATTCGCTCTGCCAGTCGGCCTTGCTCCAGCCCTTGCCGTCGAAATGACCGCAGGCGTGGCTGGCGATGTCGTGACCATCAAGATGGGCCTGCCAGATATGGCCGGCACGTGCTGCAATCTCCTCGCGGCTCTGGGCGAAGCCGACATTGGAGCGGCCGGGCTTCTGGCCCGGCGGCCTGTAGATCTCCTTGCCGTCGGCCCGGGTCATCAGGAAGGTGCAGGACAGGAAATAGGTGAAATGCGCGCCGGTGCGCTTGGCCATCGCCAAGCTCTTTTCCCAAAGCGAGTTGTCATGGGCACCGTCGAAGGAGACGATGACCAGCTGCCGGTCAGCGGCGGGGACGGTGGCCGGCGTCGCCGGTTCGGCCCGCGCAAGCGCCGGAACCAGGACAAGGGAAAAGGCGAGAAATGTTCGGATCATGATCAACTGCAGCGATGAATTTTTGTCGCAGATGGTTCGAAATTGCGGCAATCCTTTGATCGGGCTGGAAAAAAGACGCCATCAAGGCTACTCCATAGCAACCTGGACTGGAATCAGTCCAAGGGCGAATGGCATAGAAAATCAAAGAGCTACAGCGACTCAAGCGCGCCAGATCCGGCACGCGACGCTATCTCCGATATATCTCGAACAAAGCGGTGGCCCCATGGCGATACTCGTTCTCGGCATCATCATCTTTCTCGGCGTGCATCTCATCCGCGTGGTTGCGCCCGGCTTTCGCGCCGGCATCATCGAGAGTCGCGGCAAGGGCACCTGGATGGGGATCTATGCGATCCTCAGCCTCATCGGCCTCTGTCTGATCATCTATGGTTTCGGCCAGGCGCGCGGCGAAACGGGCATGCTCTACAATCCGCCGGTGTTCCTGCGCCACATAGCGCTGCTCCTGATGCTCTTCGCCTTCGTCTTCCTCGCTGCAGGCTTCCTGCCGGCGGGCCGAATTGCGGTGGCGGTCAAGCATCCGCAGATCCTGTCGATCAAGACCTGGGCTTTGGCGCACCTACTGGCGAATGGTGAGACGTCCTCGGTCCTGCTTTTCGGCTCGTTTCTCGCCTGGGCGGTGATCCTGCGCATCTCATTGAAGCGCCGCGAGCGGGCAGGGGAGCGCGTGCTGCCGGTGTTCAAGTCATCGACGAACGACGTGCTGGCCATCGTCATCAGTCTCGTCGCCTACGGGCTCTTCGTCTGGAAGCTTCACGAGTGGCTGATCGGGGTTGCCCCCGTAGTGATGGGCTAGGCAATTCCAGCAAAAGTGCGCAGCGGTCTTGCGTCCCGACTTGCGCGTAACAAAAAATTTAGAGCGACGGAGGTGACTTCGTGTCGACCCTGGGCGCTCTAAATAACGTCGGCCCCCTTACAAGCGCCGCAAAATCGGGTAGAAGGCGCAAAATCCATGAGAGCGCGATGCGTGCGCTAGAACGCGTCGCGCATGCTCGAACAGTTTGAGATTGTGCTGTTCCCGTCGATGACGGTTGGAATGGCGTACCAGTGGGCAGGCAAGGCCGGGGCAGTAGATGGCGAACCAAGACGACAGCTTTATCCGCGAGGTCAATGAGGAACTGCGTTCCGACCAGATGAAGAGCATCTGGGCTCGTTTCGGCGGTCTCATCGCGGCGATCGCCGTGCTTATCGTTCTCGGCACCATCGGCAAGGTCGGGTTCGAGTATTGGCAGGAGGGAGCTTCCTCGAAGTCGGGCGACGCCTTCCTGCAGGCGCTCAATCTGGCGAAGGAAAACAAGACGGACGAGGCGCTCGCTGCCTTGAACGCGCTTGAGAAGGACGGCTACGGCGCCTATCCGGTGCTGGCTCGTCTGCGCGCTGCAACGCTTCAGGCCCAGAAGGGCGACACCGATGCGGCGGTGAAGGCATTCTCCGCCATCGGCAAGGACGGCAGCGTTCCGGCTGCCATTCAGGAAGCGGCGCGACTGCGTGCGGCCTATCTGCTCGTCGATACCGGCAGCTACGATCAGGTTTCGGCTGAAGTCGAGCAGCTTGCGACGCCGCAGAACAATATGCGCCACTCGGCGCGCGAAGCGCTTGGTCTCTCGGCCTACAAGGCCGGCGACTACGCCAAGGCGAAGACCTGGTTCCAGCAGATCGTCGACGACACGCAGAGCCCGCGCAACATCACCGGTCGCGCCCAGATGCTGCTCGACGTGATCACGGCCAGCGGCAAGGCCTAAGGTTTCCGCCCATTCCACGTGGATGGGCACAGGGTGCACGACCCTTTCGAATCAGCGCATGATCCCAAAATCGATCTCGATCTTGGGGTTGTGCGCTAAAGCATTTAAAGCAGTTCCAGCAAAAGTGCGTAGCGGTTTTGCGTCCGGAACTGCGGAAGGCAGACAAGCAGTTCCAGCAAAAGTGCGCAGCGGTTTTGCGTTGCGAATTGCAGGCAAACAATCAGATGGGGCAGTTCCTCTACGGAAACGCTCGCGAGCCGCCTGAATGCGGCACAGAACGAAATTACGAGCGCGGCCCGCCCATCGGCTGCGGCGCTCCAAGCGGAAACGGATAGATCCATGAGCTTCACCGTCGCCATCGTCGGGCGTCCCAATGTCGGCAAGTCCACCTTGTTCAATCGCCTGGTCGGCAAGAAGCTGGCGCTCGTCGACGATACGCCGGGCGTGACCCGTGACCGGCGGCCGGGCGAGGCAAAGCTGATCGACCTGCGCTTCCGCATCATCGACACGGCCGGTCTCGAGCAATCGGGTCCGGACACACTGCAAGGCCGCATGTGGGCGCAGACGGAGGCCGCGATCGACGAGGCGGATCTTTCGCTGTTCCTGGTCGACGCCAAGGGCGGCCTGACGCCGGCCGACGAAACCTTGGCCGAAATGCTGCGCCGACGCGGCAAGCCGGTGGTGCTGGTGGCCAATAAGTCCGAGGCGCGCGGCTCCGATGGCGGCTTCTACGATGCGTTTACGCTCGGCCTTGGCGAACCCTGCCCGATCTCGGCAGAACACGGCCAGGGCATGCTCGACCTACGTGACGCGATCGTCGCTGCGATCGGCGAAGAGCGTGCCTATCCGCCGGAAGACGACGTGGCCGAAACCGATATCGATCTGCGCCCGACGTTCAAAGACGAAGAGGGCGAAGAGGAAGAGGCGGAGACAGCCTATGACGAGACCAAGCCATTGCGCGTGGCGATCGTCGGTCGTCCGAACGCCGGCAAGTCGACGCTGATCAACCGCTTCCTCGGCGAAGACCGACTTTTGACCGGGCCGGAAGCCGGCATCACCCGCGATTCCATCTCGGTCGAATGGGACTGGCGCGGCCGTACCATCAAGATGTTCGACACCGCCGGCATGCGCCGCAAGGCGAAGGTGCAGGAGAAGCTGGAGAAGCTCTCGGTCGCCGACGCGCTGCGCGCCATTCGCTTTGCCGAAACGGTTGTCATCGTCTTTGACGCGACCATTCCCTTCGAGAAGCAGGACCTGCAGATCGTCGATCTCGTGCTGCGCGAGGGGCGCGCGGCGGTGCTCGCCTTCAACAAGTGGGATCTGGTCGAGGACTGGCAGGCGGTGCTCGCCGACCTCCGCGAAAAGACCGAGCGGCTCCTGCCGCAGGCCCGCGGCATCCGTGCCGTGCCGATTTCCGGCCACACCGGTTACGGTCTCGACCGACTGATGCAGGCCATCATCGAAACGGACAAGACCTGGAACCGCCGCATCTCCACCGCGCGGCTCAACCGCTGGCTGGAATCGCAGACGGTTCAGCATCCGCCACCGGCCGTGTCCGGTCGCCGCCTGAAGCTCAAATACATGACCCAGGTGAAGGCCCGCCCGCCGGGCTTCATGATCTCCTGCACGCGTCCCGACGCGCTGCCGGAATCCTACGTGCGCTACCTGATCAACGGCCTGCGCAACGATTTCGACCTGCCGGGCGTGCCGATCCGCATGCATTTCCGCGCGGGCGACAACCCTTACGAATCCAAGGCGAAGAAGCGCCGATAGGCGCTTCCCAGACTGCTACAAACCTTGAAGATGGTTTTCTGGCGATAGCGCGACCCCAATCTCCCCTCATCCTCGCCCCCGTGGCGGGGATCCAGCGACCCGACGTCCGTCGGGTCAGAGACCCTTCAGCCCAAGGACTTGAGCGTAAGGACTTGGGCCGGCTAGATACCTGTGACAAGCACAGGAATGACGGAGATTCTGGCTGGCGCAAAGGTTTTTCCGGCAAGCTTACAACAATCAGAAATATCTTAATCAGCAGCCTGAGAAGCGCCGTTAGGCCCTTCCTTCTGCCACCTACGCCACGGGCAGCTTCTCCCGGGCGACGAGTGCCCCATGATGACCGATGACGCCGGCGGCGACGCTTGCCGCAAAGGCGGCGGCTTCAGCCGGCGTGTCGCCTGCAACAAGGCGGGCGACGAAGGCGCCATTGAAGCTGTCGCCGGCGCTGGTGGTGTCGACGACGCGTTCGACCGGTGTTGCCGGTACGTGCTCAATCGGCGCATCGCCGAAGGCGAGCGTCACGCCCTTCTCGCCATCTTTGACGACGACATTGGTGGCGCCAAGGCCCCTGTAACGCGCGATCGTCGCCTCGATGGAGGCGTCGCCGAAATGCGTGACCTCGTCGTCGAAGCTCGGCATGACGAGGGTTGCGGCGCGGGCGCCATCGGTCAGCGTCCGGCGCATGCGCTCGGCGTCGTCCCAGAGGCGCGGGCGGATGTTCGGGTCGAAGACCACTTGGCTGCCGGCCGCTTTCGCACGGCGCAGTTCCGACAGCAGCGTTTCGACCGCGTCGGGTGCAAGGATCGCCAGCGTGATGCCGGAATAGAGGATCAGGTCGGAGCCCTCGATCGCGCTTCTCAGATGATCGGCATCGTCGGCGAGCAGCTTGGCTGCCGAGTGCGAACGCCAGTAGGAGAAGCTGCGCTCGCCGTCCTTCAGATGGATCATGTAGAGCCCGGCCGAGCGGCTCTCGATCCGGCGCACGGCTGACGTGTCGATCGCCTTTTCCGCCATGAAGGCCAGCATCTCGTCGGAAACCGTGTCGGTGCCGACCGCGGAGCAATAGCCGACGGTCCAGTCATCAGGCATGAACAGCCGCGCATAATAGGCGGCGTTGAAGGTGTCGCCGGCATAACCTTTACGCAGCAGCCCGCCTTCCGCCTGCATGAGCTCGACCATGCACTCCCCGATCGCAAGCATCTTCCCGGCCAACGACTTTCCTCCTCACAAGATTTCGCCTGAGACGGGATAAGGGGCTCAGCCGATCTCGGCAAGAGATTGTTTCTGGTGAAGGGCTCGCGGCGGACCGAGAGGAAGGAACGGCGTTTACTCCCGCGCCGGGCGGCGATACACCTTGGTTCCTCATCATCCCGCTCTGGCGTGGAGCATCGGTCTTCAAGGGGCATTTCATGACGTCTCGGCAGGCATCGAATGACGATTGGTGGCGCGGCGCGGTGATCTACCAGGTCTATCCGCGCTCCTTTCAGGACACCGACGGCGACGGCATCGGCGATCTCAAGGGCGTTACCCGGCGGCTGCCGCATATCGCCTCGCTTGGCGTCGACGCGATCTGGCTGTCGCCGTTCTTCACTTCGCCACAGGCCGACATGGGCTATGACGTATCGGACTACTGCGACGTTGATCCGATGTTCGGCACGCTCTCGGATTTCGACGAGATGCTTGGTGAGGCCCACCGTCTCGGCCTCAAGGTGATCATCGACCAGGTGATTTCCCACACCTCCGATCGCCACCCCTGGTTCGCTGAGAGCCGCTCGAGCCGGACGAACGGGAAAGCCGACTGGTATGTCTGGGCCGATCCGAAGCCGGATGGCACTGCGCCCAACAACTGGCTGTCGATCTTCGGCGGCCTCGCCTGGGAGTGGGACGGGGTGCGCAAGCAGTACTACATGCACAATTTCCTCGGCTCGCAGCCGGACCTCAACTTCCACAATCCGGCGGTACAGGACGCGGTGCTCGATGCCGCCCGCTTCTGGCTCGATCGCGGCGTCGACGGGTTCCGCCTCGACACGGTGAACTTCTATTTTCACGACCGGTATCTGCGCGACAACCCGCCGCTCGTTCCCGATCCGGACGCCACCAGCAACGACGCTCCCGACGTCAACCCCTATGGCATGCAGGACCATCTCTACGACAAGAGCCAGCCGGAAAACATCGCTTTCCTGAGGCGGTTCCGGGCGCTGCTCGACCGCTACGAGGGCCGCATGACGGTCGGCGAGGTGGGCGACGGCGCCCGCTCGTTGAAGACCGTGGCTGCCTATACCGGCGGCGGCGACAAGCTCAACATGTGCTACACCTTCGACCTGCTCGGTCCGGACTTCACCGCGGCCCATATCCGCCGCTGCGTCGAGAATTTCCAGAAGGCCGTCACCGACGGCTGGGTCTGCTGGGCTTTCTCCAACCACGACGTGACGCGCCACGTCAGCCGCTTCGCTCGGAACGAAGCAGAGCGGGAGAGGGTGGCGCGGCTCGCCATCACGCTGCTTTCGAGCCTACGCGGGTCGATCTGTCTCTATCAGGGCGAGGAGCTGGGACTTCCGGAGGCGGAACTCGCTTTCGAGGACCTGCGCGACCCCTATGGCATCCGCTTCTGGCCCTCCTACAAGGGTCGCGATGGCTGCCGGACGCCGATGGTCTGGGAAGAGGCGGCGGCCAATGCCGGCTTTACCGGCGGCAAGCCCTGGCTGCCGGTTCCGGCTGAACACCGCCGCCTGGCCGTGGATGCCATGGCCGAAGGCGCGGATACGGTGCTTGGCCACTACCGCGCGACGCTCGCCTTCCGCAAATCGCGACCGGTTCTTTACGATGGCGCGATGCATTTCCTCGATAGCAACAGCGATCTCTTGGCCTTCGTTCGCGAAAAAGATGGCGAGCGCTTGCTCTTCGTCTTCAATCTCACCCGCGAACCGCAGGCGTTTCTGGTCCCCGCTGTCGTCGAGCCCCTGGATTTGCCCGGATATCCGGCGCGCCTCGGAGCGGGTAGCATCCAGATTGACGGATTATCGGCCTTCTGCGGGAAGCTCTGATGCGCGTATTGTTGATGGATGGCGAAACCATCGGCCGCTGGGTCGAGATGCGTCTGGCGCTCTGGCCGGATACGCCGGAAGCGGAGCACCGCGCGGAAGTCGAGTCCTCTCTTGCCGAGACCGATCGCTATGCGTCGTTCCTCTGCGAGGACGAGGCTGGTGTTGCCGCCGGTTTTGCCGAGGCGTCGATCCGCCGAGACTATGTCAACGGCTGCGAAACCTCGCCCGTGGCCTTTCTCGAAGGGATTTATGTGTTGCCCGGATATCGTCGTCGCGGCGTCGCGCGTGCGCTGATCACGGCGGTGGAACGCTGGGCAACATCGCAAGGATGCCAGGAACTCGCTTCCGACACGGCGACCGACAATCTCAGGAGCCAGAGCCTGCACATGGCGCTTGGCTTCGAGGAGACGGAGCGGGTCGTCTATTTCCGCAAGGAACTGTCGCCGGCCGTGGCAGACAACTGAGGATCCCGCGGGCAGGGATGGAACTCACCCGATCAGCATGAACTTGTCGACATCGACCAGTCCGCGGTCGGAGATTTTCAGGTGCGGGATGACCGGCAGCGGCAGGAAGGCGAGTTGCAGGAAGGGTTCCTCCAGCGTCGCGCCAAGGGCGAAAGCGGCGTGGCGCAGGTGATGCAGCGTATCGCGGACGGACTCGTAAGGTTCGAGGCTCATCAGACCCGCGACCGGAAGCGCGATCTCTCCGGTCACCTTGCCGTCCTCGACCACCACGAAGCCGCCCTTGATCTCGCCGAGCCGGTTGGCGGCGATCGCCATGTCCTCGTCATTGACGCCGACGACGCAGATGTTGTGGCTGTCATGACCGACGGTCGAGGCGATCGCGCCCTTCTTCAGCCCAAAACCCTGGACGAAACCGTTGGCGTGGTTGCCGTTGACGCCGTGGCGCTCGATCACCGCGACCTTGATGATATCGCGGCCGAGGTCGAGGCCGGTCTGGTTGCCGACGGCCGGCAGGCGGTAGCGGCGGTGTTCGGTGATGATCTTACCGGGGAGCACGCCGATGACCGACGTATCGCCATCCGAGACGGGGATGCCGAAGGCACTGGCATGGACATGGCCGGCTTTGACGCTGTCGAGGCCGACGGGGTCAACCGGGTTTCGGGTCGCAAACAGCGCATCGGTCACCCGGCGGCCGCCGGAAAACACCGTCTCGGCCTTGCAGTTCTTCAATGTGTCGATCACCACGAGGTCGGCGCGCCAACCGGGCGCGACCAGCCCGCGGTCGCGCAGCCCGAAAGCGCGGGCGGCCGAGATCGAGGCGGCGCGGTAGATCGCCAACGGCTCGACGCCGGCGGCGATCGCCGTGCGGATCATGTGGTCGAGATGGCCCTGTTCGGCGATATCAAGGGGATTGCGGTCGTCGGTGCAGAGCGCCAGATAGGGCGACAGGCGCTCGGTGATGATGGGCATGAGCGCATGCAGGTCCTTCGAGACCGAGCCTTCGCGCACCAGAATATGCATGCCCTTGCGGATCTTCTCCATCGCCTCCTCAGCCGAGGTGCATTCATGGTCGGTGCGGATGCCGGCGGCGAGGTAGCCGTTCAGGTCCTTGCCTGACAGCAGCGGCGCGTGGCCGTCGATATGCGCGCCCTGAAAGGCGTCGAGCTTGGCGAGGCAGACCGGGTCCTTGTGCACGACGCCGGGGAAATTCATGAACTCGGCGAGGCCGATGACTTTTGGATGGTGGCGGAAAGGCAGAAGCCTTTCGATTGGCAGATCGGCGCCCGACGTCTCCAGATGTGTCGCCGGCACGCAGGACGAGAGCTGGACGCGGATGTCCATGATCGTTTCGAGCGCCGAATCGAGGAAGAACTGGATGCCTTCGGTACCGAGCACGTTTGCGATCTCGTGCGGGTCGCAGACGACGGTCGTGATGCCGAGCGGCAGGACGCAGCGGTCGAATTCATGCGGTGTCACGAGCGAAGATTCGATGTGCAAATGCGTGTCGATGAAGCCGGGCACGACGATGCGGCCGGAAATGTCGATTTCCTCGCGTCCGTCGTAGTTGCCGAAGGTGCCGACGATGCGGTCACCTGATATCGCGATGTCGGAGGCGACGAGTTCGCCGGTCACGAGGTCGAAGAAGCGCCCACCCTTCAACACGATGTCTGCCGGTTCGCGCCCGACGCCCTGATCGATGTAACGTTCCAGCGCTTCGGACATGAGCCAACTCCAGTTTTCTTTGGCGCCCGGTGCGATCGCGCCCAGGTTCGATGTGGCAGATAACAGTAACCCTTCCCCCGTCGCCGGGGAAAGGGTCAAGATCGTTGGCGGTCAGCCTGCTCAGATGTTGCTGTTGAGAACGGCGCGCAGCTTGCCGAAGAGTTCGTCGATCTGCGCCTTGGTGATGATCAGCGGCGGCGACAGGGCGACGATGTCGCCGGTGGTGCGGATCAAGAGGCCGCTCTCATAGGCCTTGAGGAAAGCCGAGAAGGCGCGCTTGGTTGGTTCGCCGGCGATCGGCTGCAGTTCGATCGCGCCGATCAGGCCGAGATTGCGGATGTCGATGACATTCGGGCAGTCCTTCAGCGAGTGCAGGCCCTCTTCCCAGTAAGGGGCGAGTTCGGCGGCGCGGGTGAGCAGGCCTTCTTCCTTGTAGGTGTCGAGCGTGCCAAGCGCGGCGGCGCAGGCGATCGGGTTGCCGGAATAGGTGTAGCCGTGGAAGAACTCGATCATGTGCTCCGGGCCATTCATGAAGGCATCATGGATCTCGGAGGTGACGAAGACGGCGCCCATCGGGATGACGCCGTTGGTCAGGCCCTTCGCCGTGGTGATGATGTCGGGCTTGACGTCGAAATACTGCGCGGCAAACGGCGTGCCGAGGCGGCCGAACCCGGTGATGACTTCATCGAAGATCAACAGGATGCCGTGTTTGGTGCAGATGTCGCGGAGTTTCTGCAGGTAGCCCTTCGGCGGGATCAGCACGCCGGTGGAGCCGGCCACCGGTTCGACGATGACGGCGGCGATGGTCGAGGCGTCGTGCAGCGTGACGATGCGTTCGAGCTCGGTCGCGAGATCGCCGCCATGTTCCGGTTCGCCGCGGGTAAAGGCGTTCTGCGCCGGCAGGTGCGTGTGCGGCATGTGGTCGACGCCGGTCAGAAGCGTGCCGAACATCTTGCGGTTGGAGACGATGCCGCCGACCGAGATGCCGCCGAAGTTGACGCCGTGATAGCCGCGCTCGCGGCCGATCAGGCGGAAGCGCGAGCCGTCGCCCTTGGCGCGGTGGTAGGCGAGCGCGACCTTCAGCGCCGTATCGACCGATTCCGAACCGGAGTTGGTATAGAGAACATGGTTCATGCCTTCGGGCGCGATATCCACCAGGCGGTTTGCGAGCTCGAAGGCCTTGGGGTGGCCGAGCTGGAAGGCCGGCGCATAGTCGAGCTCGCCCGCCTGCTCGCGGATCGCCTCGGTGATCTTCGGGCGACAATGGCCGGCGTTGACGCACCACAGACCTGCCGTTCCGTCCAGAACCGTCCGACCGTCATGGGTCGTGTAGTGCATGTCCTTGGCGCCGACGAACAGGCGCGGTTCCTTCTTGAACTGCCGGTTGGCGGTGAACGGCATCCAGAAGGCGCGCAGATCATTCGGGGTGTTGAGACGGTTCGACATTGCAGTTCTCCTCGGTCAGTTCTTCGTCAGGCGCTCGCCGCCCGCAATTTTTACCCTTTGGTCAAACTATCAGCGCGCCGGGACGCGTCAAGCCTCGGAAGCCCCGCACAGAGAGCCTGTGGGGTGGCGATTTTTTGTCTTCTGGCTGGAAATTTTCTCTAGCTTAACTTGTTTGCGGCAACGCTGCGTTGCCATGCCTTGCCGGGCCCATGGCCGCCCGTGAATGGGGATGCGCCCCCCGCGGCCCGGCCTGACCAATCGGGAGCTGGGACGTGTCGAGGTTCGGGATAGTACACGCGGCAATTGCGGCGCTCTTCCTGCCAGCTCCGGCAGTCGCTGCCGGACTGATCGCCGACGGTCGCTTTGAAAAGGGGCAGGACACGTTCTGGGCGAGCGACGGGTTGACCCTCCAGCGGGAGGGTGGGCTGCTCTGCGTGGAGGTCCAGGGCGGTGGAGAAGTCTGGAGCCAGATCGTCGGCGTCAATGGATTGACGCTGGTGCCCGGGCGCATCTATCGCCTGTCGCTGAGGATTGCCGCCAAGCCGGCGCGGGCGATCGCTGTCAGGGTGCAGCGGGCCGCAGATCCCTGGACCGTCGTTGCCGAGTTTACGACGGTGGGGTCGCCGGGCGGCAGCCCGTTCTCCGTGGAGTTCGAAGCAACCGAACCGGATGAGGCCCAACTGGTGCTGCTGCTCGGGGGTGCGGAGGCCGGTCGCATCTGTCTTGACGATGTATCGCTGGTCGCGACCGGTGCGGTGTCGCAGGCGGCGAAGCGGGCCACCGAGGGGCCCGTCATTCGAGCAAACCAGCTCGGCTACTTCACCGACGGTCCGAAGCGCGCGACCTTCATTGCCGATGTGAAGCGCCCCATCGATTTCCAGCTGCTCGACGCCAAGGACAAGGTCGTCGGCAAGGGCAAGACGCAACCAAGCGGTTTCGATCCGACGGCGGGCGTCGAAACGCAGGTCGCGGATTTCTCACCCTTCGCGACGGCCGGCGATGGCTATCGTCTTGTGTCCGGCGATTGGGCGAGTGACCGCTTCTCGATCGGCGACAATCTCTATGACCGTCTGCGCGTCGATGCGCTTTCCTGGTTCTATCCCCAGCGTAGCGGCATCGAGATCGAGGCAGCGATCGCCGGCAAGGCCTACGCCCGGTCCGCAGGCCATGTCGGCGTGGCGCCGAACCAGGGCGATACGGCAGTCCCATGCCTCGACAGCAAGCAGGCCGTGGCGCTTTACGGTGGCTGGTCCTGTTCCTATCGACTGGACGTTTCCGGCGGCTGGTACGACGCAGGCGACCACGGCAAATACGCGGTGACCGGCGCCCTGTCCGCCGCGCAACTGCTTGCCGCCTACGAACGCGGGCGTGTCTACGCCGCGGGTTCGCCGGTGACGCGCGACGGTCTCTCTCGCATTCCCGAAAACGGCAACGGCATGCCCGACATTCTCGACGAGGCGCGGTGGGAGCTCGAGTTCCTGTTGCGCATGATGGTTCCGGATGGCGAGCCGCTCGCCGGCATGGTGCACCACAAGGTCCACGACACCACCTGGACCGCGCCGCCGATGCTGCCGAGCGACGATCCGCAGCCGCGGGCGCTTTACCGTCCGTCGACTGCCGCAACGCTCGATGTCGCAGCCGTCGCGGCTCAAGGCGCCCGGCTTTTCGCCGATCAGAATCCGACGTTCTCGGCACGTCTGCTCGCGGCTGCGCGCAAGGCCTGGATGGCCGCCAATGCCAATCCCGCACTCCTTGCGCCGAAGTCGGACGGACTTGGCGGTGGTGGCGACTACGACGACGACAGCATTTCGGACGAACTCTTCTGGGCGGCGACCGAGCTCTATCTGACGACCAGTGACGAGGCCTATCTCGACGTGCTGCGGGCGTCGCCGCTTTGGGCGGCGGATACGCTGTCTCCCGGCGGCGCCTTCGATTGGCGCAACGTCGCCGGCTTCGCGCGACTGCAACTGGCCCTTTATGGTACGGGCTTGCCGGACGACGAGCGTGAACTGATCCGAAACGCGGTGCTTGCGGCAGCGCGGCATTTTCTGTCGGTGCAGCAAACAGAGCCCTTCGGGCTCGTCTACCGACCCGAGGGCAGACGCTACGACTGGGGATCGAACCAGCTGATGCTGCAGAACATCATCGTGTTGTCGGCCGCTTTCGATCTCTCCGGCGAGAAGAGCTTTCTCGATGGTGCGCGCGAGGGCATGGATTACATTCTCGGCCGCAATGCCATGGCACTGTCCTACGTCACAGGCTATGGCACCCGCGCGCCCAAGAACCAGCACAGTCGCTGGTATGCGCACCAGCGGGACCCGCAACTGCCGAACCCGCCGGTTGGCTCTCTCGCCGGCGGTCCGAATTCCACCTTCGTCGATGACGTCGCACGGCAACACCTGAAGGGATGTGCGCCGCAGACGTGTTATGCCGACGACATCGAAGCCTATGGATCCAATGAAATCGCCATCAACTGGAATGCGCCGCTCGCCTATGTTGCCTCGTTCCTTGCCGATGCGCGCTAGAGTATTTCACTATTTCATTGAAACAGTGAAATACTCTAACTGTTTGAAATTACGCAATTCCGGACGGAAAACCGTTTCACACTTTTCCTGGAATTGCGCTAGGAGACTGAAAGCGTGACCGGAATAGCCTTTGTCGGAACCGGCTTCGTCGCCGACTATTACATGACGACGCTTGCCAATCATCCGCAGCTCCGGCTTGTCGGCGTCTGGGATCGCGACGCGGTGCGTCTCGACGCCTTTGCGCGCTACTGGAAGGTTTCGCCCTATGCCTCGCTGGATGCGGTGCTCGCCGATCCTACCGTCTCGATCGTCGTCAATCTGACGACGCCGGAAAGCCATTACGCGGTCAACCGCGCCGCTCTCACCGCCGGCAAGCACGTCTATTGCGAGAAGCCGCTGGCGATGACCGTGGAGGAGGCGAGCGAACTGGTCGCGCTTGCCCGCGAGCGTGCTCTGGTGCTTGCCGGCGCGCCGGCCAATGGCCTTAGCGATGCGCAGGCGCTCTGTGCGAGCCTGCTTGCGGCTGGGACCATCGGCACGCCACGTCTGGTCTATGCCGAGATGGAGGATGGGCCGGTCTTCAAGGCGAACTGGCGCGCTTGGCGCAGCCGCTCGGGCGCCCGCTGGCCGGGCGTGCACGAGTTCGAGGTTGGCTGCACGCTCGAGCACGCGGGCTACGCCGCAAGCTGGCTCGTCTCGCTCTTCGGGCCGGTCGCCGAGGTCAGCGCCATTTCGGCCCTGACCTTTCCGGACAAAGGCCCGGGAACCGAGACGCTGACGCTCGGCCCTGATTTCTCGGTGGGTTGCCTGAAGTTCCGCTCGGGCGTGACGGCGCGCGTCACCTGCGGCCTGGCGGCACCGCGCGACCGGTCGCTGACTGTTATCGGCGACAAGGGCACGATCGTGGTGCGGGATCTCTGGGACAATCGCTCGCCCGTTCATGTCGAAGCGGTCGGCGCCAAGCGCTCGTTGATGCATCGCGGTCTCGACTGGCTGGAATGGAAGATGGGGCGCAAGCTGCCCATCCGGCTCTACCCCGGTATGAGGGTGCGCTACCCCAAGAAATCGTCAGCGCCGGCGCTTCCGGCCTTTCCGTCGCAGATCGATTTCGTGCGGGGGATCGCAGTCCAGGCGGATGCGATTGCGCAGGGCGAAACGCCATTCTTCTCCGGTGCGACGGCGCGGCATCTGACCGAGGTCGTGCTCGCGCTCAACAGCGGCTGGCGGGACTATCGTCCGCTCGATCTCTAGGCGTTTTCCGAAGGCGCTGCCCGCGTAAGGGCAGGCGTTCAGGCCACGGGTGCCTTGGCGCGGATCGTCTCGATAATTTCCAGAGCTTCGATACTGCGTGAAAGCGGCATCAGCGCATGCTCGCGCCGGCCGTCCAGGATGGCCGCGCTGGCGGCCTCGATCTCGAATTGCAGGCCGTTGCCGGGAAACGCATGGTCGAAGCGTTTGAGACCGGGCAGGGGGATCCGCCGCGCAGCCCTGAAGAACGCTTCCCCCGTCGATGTCAGCAGGTTGCGTGCCGGGGCGCTGGTGGCGACGAACAGGCGGCTTGCCTTCAGGAACGGCGCGTCGATGACGAGCGTACCGCGATCGCCGTCGATGACGAAGCGATTGTGGCCGTTTCGATCGAAACCGCACCTCAGGTCAGCATCAAAGCCGTCATAGGCCAGCCTGGCGTCTGCCGAGACATCGACGCCGGTGGGGGCGCTTCTCCAAGTGCCGCCAATGGACTTCGGCTGGCCGAAGAGGTTCAGGCAAAGTGCGATCGGATAGATGCCGAGATCGAGCAGGGAACCGCCGCCCAGGGCCGGATCGAAGAAGCGGCTGTTCGCGTCGAACGGTTTCTCATAGGCAAGTTCCGCCCGGACATGGCGGATGGTTCCGAGTCTCCCTGCACGCAGGAGTGCGCGAACCTCGGCGATTGCCGGCAGGAAGCAGGTCCACAGCGCTTCCATCGCGAAGGTGCCGCTGATGGCGGCTGCGTCTTCAAGGGCGCGCGCGTCGGCGACCGATGTCGTCAGCGGCTTCTCGACCAGCACCGCCTTGCCGGCCGCGAGGAAGAGGGCGGCATGGTCGCGATGGAGCGCATTGGGCGAGGCGATGTAGACCGCGTCGATGTCGGGGGCGGCGGCGAGCGCGCCGATATCGTGAGAGCTGCGGATTCCGCCGAAGCGTGTGGCGAAAGCCGCGGCGTTCGAAGCGCTGCGGGATGAGACCGCGACAAGCGTCGCATTACCCGCGAAGCGGAAATCCGATGCAAAACTGTTTGCGATTGTGCCGGTTCCGGCAATACCCCAACGGACCTTGTCACGCATTCCCTTGTGTCCGTTGCTCCGGCCGACCCTGCTGCGGCGCATGGTGCCGCCGAAGTCTCAAGGCCCGGTAAACGGCCGAGGCGCGGCTGACGCCTTTGCTTGTTGCCGATGCCCCGGAAAAGAATAAGCCCCGCGCGATTTCTCGTGTGGGGCTGTTCGAACGGGTCCGCAGAGCGAACCGAATATCAGGCCGACTTGCGGACCGGAGTCTTTTCTGCGGTGACGATCTGTTCGTCGCCGTAGATTTGGTTGAGCGTGCCTAGAATCCGCATGACTGCGTCGGATGAGCTCGAATAATAGATCGTCTGCGCATCGCGGCGGGTGCTGACGAGATTCTGGGCACGGAGCTTCGAAAGATGCTGGGAGAGAGCCGACTGGCTCAGCCCAACCTTGTTGGCCAATGCGCCGACTGCCATCTCTTCCTTGACGAGGGAATCGAGGATGAGAAGGCGCTTAGGGTTTGCCATGGCCGAGAGGAAACCGGCTGCTACCTCGGCTTCATCGTGTTTTTCAGGCGAAAGTGGCTGCATTGCGTGCTCCATGCGAAAAGTACATCACACGTAGTTATGGTTGACGAAGCACGATAATTAGTCGTGATGCATAAAAGGGCAACCACCCACTGCAAGAAATGGGGGTAGCTATCCCGCGATTAACCGTAAAGTTCACGCAAAATTGCCCGTAAATTGGAACTGTCTTCGATAGGTGCCGGGAATTCAAGGCGTTTCAGCCGATCGCCATCTGCAAGATCGAGGCCGGCGGCGTCGATCCCGACGATCTTCCAATTGCCTTCCGGCGCATTGCAAAGCTTGACCGCATAGTGCTGCACGGCGTCCGAATGATCCGCGTTCATGTGCTCGATTGCGCTGGCTTCCGTGGCGGCGAGCGAAGCGATGGCGGGCGTGTCGATCAGCAGATCTTCCGCGGTCAAGACATAGGCGCGACCGAAACCGCCGTTGAGGCTGGCGCGCAAGGGCTTCAGCCGGAAGAAGCCGAAATCGGGGAAATCGACGTAGAGTTTCGACTTGGGGTGACGGCGAACGAATCGCTCGCGGATGCGCACATGGGTTTCACTGTCGCGAGCGACCTGTTCGGCGGTGCATTGCACCGTGAGGCGGGGATGGGCGAGCGGATCGCCCTTGCCGGGCTCGCCGGTCAGCAACGAGGCCCTGATATCGGCGAGCAGCGCCTGGGTGTGGGTGGACAGCTTCGAGATCAGGATGACGGGTACGCCGTCGACATCCATGCCGACAAGAACGCGGCTGACGAAGGGAAAGCCGCCGCTCTCGGGTTCGATCGCCGCGAGCGAAGCGCTGCGCGCGCCGCGCAGAAGCGTGCGGGCGAGGGTGCGGGCCTCGTCATCGGTGTCGCGCAATACGCTCGGCTTGTCGCTCATGTCTTTGAACCTTTCCTGCCATGCCATCAATGCCTACAGCGCCGCGTCTTATCAGACGCGCAAAGGTCGCCGTAGCACTTTGAATGGCTGCATGTTTTTATCCTGAAATCGGCTACGTTTTAAGGAAACATGCTGTGACGAAAAAAGCCCGGAACGACGCTCCGGGCTTTTATTGGCTTGATGAGCGGCTTCGTCAACTTTTGTTGCGGTGCCGCGTCAATCCCTGAACGATGTCCTGGGCGTCGATGGTGCCGACGACGGAGCCGTTGTCGACGACCCCGATGCTGCCCGGCTGGCGGGACATGGCGTCGAGAATGTCGACGAGCGGTGTCGTCGGCTTGGCCGTGGCGGTAACGCCGGCAACGGTCGCGCCGCGCTGGACGCCGGTCTGCATCACGTCCTTCGCCATCAGCATGGTGATCGGGTTCATGTGCTGAACGAAATCCGCGACATACTGGTTGGCCGGATTCTTGACGATATCCTGCGGCGTGCCGCACTGGATGATGCGTCCGCCTTCCATGATGGCGATGCGGTTGCCGATGCGGAACGCCTCGTCGAGGTCGTGGCTGACGAAGATGATGGTCTTCTTCAGCCGCCGCTGGAACTCGAGCAGTTCGTCCTGCAGTCGGGTGCGGATCAGCGGGTCGAGGGCCGAGAACGGCTCGTCCATCAACAGGATCGGTGCGCCGGTGGCAAAGGCGCGGGCGAGGCCGACGCGCTGCTGCATGCCGCCCGAAAGCTCATTGACCTTGCGCCCCGCCCATTTCGTCAGGTTGACGAGGTCGAGCTGTTCGCCGACACGCGCCTTGCGCTCGGCGTCCGGCATGCCGGCAAGCTCGAGGCCGAAGCCGACATTGTCGGCAACTGTGCGCCAGGGTAGCAGAGCAAACTGCTGGAACACCATCGAGACCGTGTGCATGCGAAAGTCGCGCAGCGATTTCGCATTGGTCCGGTAGGGATTGAGCGGCCCGTTCGAGGTCTTCACCTCGACGTCGCCGCGCACCACCGGCGCAAGGCCGTTGACGGCGCGAAGCAGCGTCGACTTGCCGGAGCCCGAAAGCCCCATCAGCACAAGGATCTCGCCCTCGGTGATTTCGAGCGAGGCGCCTGCGACGCCGAGCACGAGGCCGGTTTCGGCACCGATCTCGTCGCGGGTCTTGCCCTGGTCGACCATCTGCAGCGCGATCTGCGGGTTGTTGCCGAAGATGATATCGACATTCTTGAATACGACGGCGGTGGTCATGCGCCTTCTCCTTCGTCGGACGAGCGGAAAAGGCGGTCGAGGATGATCGCCAGGATGACGATGCAGAGGCCGGCTTCGAAGCCCTTGGCGACATTCACCGAGTTCAGGGCTCGCAAGACCGGAACGCCAAGGCCGTTGGCGCCGACGAGGGCGGCGATAACCACCATCGACAGCGACAGCATGATCGTCTGGGTGAGGCCGGCCATGATCTGAGGCATGGCGAAGGGCAATTCCACCTTGCGCAGCACCTGGCCGGGCGTTGCGCCGAAGGCCTGGGCGGCCTCGACCAGCGACGGCGGCGTCGAGATGATGCCGAGGCGGGTCAGGCGGATCGGCGCAGGGATCGCGAAGATCACGGTGGCGATAAGGCCGGGAACCATGCCGAGACCGAAGAGGATCAGCGCAGGGATCAGGTAAACGAAGGTCGGGATCGTCTGCATCAGGTCGAGGATCGGCCGCATGATGGCATAGATCCAGGCGCGACGGGCAGCGGCAATGCCGAGCGGAACGCCGACGGCCATGCTGACGAAGCTGGCGGCGAGCACCAGAGCCAACGTTTCCGTCGTTTCCTTCCAGTAGCCCTGGTTGATGATCAGCAGCAGGCCAAGGCCGGTGAACAGCGTTACGCCGATCGAGCGACGGAACCACCAGGCAGCCGCCGTGATTACGGCAACGACGATCAGCGGGTGCGGGGTCTGGAGAATCCAGAGCAGCACGGCGACAACGCCGGAGAGGAAGCGAGCGAGCTGGTCGAAGAACAGCTCGAAATTCGTCGTCAGCCAGTCGACGAATGCCTTGGCCCAGCCGCCAATGGGGATGCGGTTATCGGTCAGATATTCCACGAAGGTAAATCCGTCTCGTCAGGTCAAAAGGAGCGCGTGACGCGGTGAAAAAAGGCGGGGTTTTTCCCCGCCTCGATGCCGATCAGAGGCCAAGAGCGGCCTTGACCGCGGCCAGGCCATCGCCGCCGTCCTTGGCGGTCACACCGGCAAGCCACGGATCGACGACCGTCGGATTGGCCTTCAGCCATTCCTCGGCAGCCTTGTCCGGCTCCTGCCCGTCGTTCAGGATCTTGCCCATGATCTCGTTTTCCATCTGGAGCGAGAACTTGAGGTTGGTGAGCAGCTTGCCGACGTTCGGGCACTCGGTGGTGTAGCCGGCGCGCACGTTGGTGAAGACTTCCGCGCCGCCAAAGTTGGCGCCGAAGATGTCGTCGCCGCCCGAAAGATAGGTCAGCTTGAAGTTGGCGTTCATCGGATGCGGTTCCCATCCGAGGAAGACGATCGGCGAGCCATCCTTTTCGGCGCGGGACACCTGCGCCAGCATGCCCTGTTCGGAGGATTCGACCACCTCGAAGCCCTTGAGGCCGAAGGTGTCCTTGTCGACCATGTCGATGATCAGGCGGTTGCCGTCATTGCCGGGCTCGATGCCGTAGATCTTGCCTTCAAGCGCGTCCTTCTTGGTGGCGATATCCTTGAAATCCTTGATGCCGAGCTCAGCGCCCTTGGCGTTGGTCGCCAGCGTGTACTTGGCGCCGACCAGGTTCGGCCCGAAGGATTCGACCGACTTGTCGTCGAGATAGGGGCGAACGTCGTTTTCCTGGGTCGGCATCCAGTTGCCGAGGAACACGTCGATGTCCTTGTTCTTGAGCGAGGTGTAGGTGACCGGAACCGAGAGAACCTTGATGTCGGTCTGGTAGCCGAGGCCCTTGAGGACGGTGGAAACGGTCGCGGTGGTTGCAGTGATGTCCGTCCAACCGACGTCGGAGAAACGGACGGTACCACAGCTTTCCGGCTCGGCAGCTGCAGCCTGTCCAGCGGCGAGGGCGACGACCGAAACGGCGCCCGCCAGCATCAGTTTGAGAGAGAGTCGTTTTTTCATCGTTGTCGTTCCCCTGCCTCTATTATTGTTTTAGCCAAACACCATTGGATAGCGAATTCAAGCGCTTTGATGTCGAAGGAAGTGTATTGCGTCAATATGCTGAGGGGGTGCACGATGCGACGCTGAATGTCGCATTGTCCACGAAATGGTCTAGTCCGGCGAAAAACTGTGGGTGCCGCAAACACGCTCTGGCCTTCCGGGACAAGGCTCGTCATTACCCGGGAGACGGAAACCGGACGCGGTGAAGATGGCCAAACTCTATTTCAGCTATGCGACGATGAACGCGGGCAAGAGCACGATGCTGTTGCAGGCCTCCTACAACTACCAGGAGCGCGGCATGCGTGTGGTGATGCTGATCGCTGCGCATGACGACCGGGCAGGGGTAGGCCGCATCTCCTCGCGCATCGGTCTTGCCTCCGACGCCATTCCGTTCCATGGCGATGACGACATCTATACGCTGATCGAAACGCTTCATTCCGATGGTGCCGGCGAGATCGCCTGCGTCTTCGTCGACGAGGCGCAGTTCCTCAACGAGGCGCAGGTCTGGCAACTCGCGCGCGTCGCCGACCGGATCGGCATTCCGGTCATGGCCTATGGCCTACGTACGGATTTTCAGGGCAAGTTGTTTCCGGGCTCGATGGCGCTGCTGGCGCTCGCCGACGAGTTGCGCGAGGTGCGCACCATCTGCCATTGCGGCCGCAAGGCGACGATGGTCGTGCGTCTCGATGGTACGGGCAAGGTGGTGCGCGAGGGTGCCCAGGTCGATGTCGGCGGCAACGAGAAATACGTCTCCTATTGCCGGCGCCATTGGGACGACCTGATGCGTTGCGAGTGAGTGCGACCGACTGGCCGCTTGCGGCCGCCTTGGTCGCGGTGCCATTCTCGTCGGGTCCTGTCAGCAAGAGGTTTTCGATGCGGCGCCTGCTTTCCAGTCTTTTCCTCTGTCTTGGTGTCGCAGCTCCGGCTGCCCACGCCGGCGGCGACGCGACGGCGGGTGCCGCGGTGTTCCGCAAGTGCGCGGCCTGTCACACCGCCAGCGAGCCGGTCAATCGCGTCGGCCCGAGCCTGATGGGCGTGGTCGGCCGGCCGGTGGCGTCGGTTGCCGACTACAACTATTCCGAGGCGATGAAGACCTTCGGCGCCGAGGGGCACGTTTGGGACGAGGCGACGCTGAGCGAATATCTCTTGAGCCCCAAGGCGATGGTCGGCGGCACCAAGATGACTTTTCCCGGTCTCAAGAAACCTCAGGACATTGCCGACGTGATCGCCTATCTCAAGGCGCCGCCGGCCGCCAAATAGGCAATGCCTTCGATATCTCAAGCACTTCGCTGCAACGCTTGATCGAAAAAAGCCGCTGCGGAAGGCTTGTTCTCTTTCCATAAACACCCTTTATATAACTGCAATCGAAGGCTGAATAATTCGGCTGGGCTGGCGGATCGCGCCACGATGGATCGAGGGGCAGGACATGGCGACTCTTCAGAATTTTGACGCGGAGATCGAGAAGACGAAAGGCGTCGTCGAACAGATGCGCGGCAAGCTCGAGCAATCCGGTGTCGTGCTGGAGCAATTCGCAAAGGCCGAGCTCGGCGACGTCAACTTCGACATCGAGAACGCCCGCATCCAGGATGTGATCAACCAGCAGAAGGTGATGGAAGCCAACATTGCCGACCTGATCATCGGCCTTGAAGATGCGACCAATGTCTTCGGCTCCGAATTCGAGAGCATGAAGAACTATACCGGCTACGAGAAGTTCATCGGCATCTTCTCCGAGCAGAAGATGCAGCGCATGCGCACCGACCGCGTGCGCAACATGTCGCTTGCCGGCAACCTGCAGGAGCTGCTGTCGAAGTCCGACATGATCGTCGGCATCCTCAAGGAGCAGAAGTCGGTCCTCGACCAGCGCTACAAGACCTCGGAGCAGAGCCTGATCCAGGTGATCGAGCGCCGCAAGGGTACGATGGCGAACCTCGAAGAGGTGCAGAAGCGCATCGAGGAACTGAACCCCCTGCTGCTCGACATCGAAAACCGCATTGCCGCCTCCACGGAGCAGAAGGTCCGCACCGAGCTCGAAGGCGAACGCTCGGCGCTTGCCACCGAATACAACGAGAAGCAGGCCAAGGAACAGGAGCTGCTCGCCGAGAGCCAGACGCTCGAACGCTACACCGCGATGTTCCAGACCTTCGTCGATTCGCTCAACAACCAGATCGCCGCGCAGAACACGCTGATCAACAAGCTGACGATCGATACCGAACAGCGCATCGTGCTCTACAAGGCGCTGGAAGACTCCTTGAAGACGGCTGCCCAGCAGGATGTCGCCCACAAGATCAACACGCTCGGCAGCCAGGTCGACACCGCCGCCGAAGAGACGATGGCCGGCATCGGTGCCGCTGCGCAGCGCCATATCGGCGATCTCCTCGAAATGCATGAAAAGAACATGCTTTCGACGCAGGATATCCAGCGCCGCAAGAAGCTGGCGGACGACGCCTTTGCCCGTCGCTTCCAGGCTGTCATGGACAAGCACAACACTGCCAACTACGTGAAGCAGTGATCGGCAGGCGAATGATCGGAACCGAGTTTGCCGTCTGGCACGCGCCACGGGGATTTGCATGAAAGTCGCGGCTTCATCCGCTGTCGCACAATATTTCGCGTCGATCCACGCCGCACTCGCCGGGCTCGAGCTCTTTCTCGGCGACCGCAACTCGCCGCTCTATCGCAACACCGTCGTCGGCGAAGTGATCGTCCCCTATCTCGGCCGGTTGAAGGCGTCGATCGACTGCTGGGAGAACCGCATCGGCTTCGTCGATCAGTTCCGGATCTCGCGCGCCGAAAGCGGTTTTCCGGTGTTCCAGAACGTGCTGGAACTGGAGAACGATCGCCAGACGGCGGCAAAGCGCCTCGCCGACATTCCCACGGCCGATGCGCTGAGGGACGAGATGGTCGATTTCATCCTCCGTCAGAAGGCCTTTCCCGAGGCGTTGCAGACGCGCATGGCCGAGCGGCTCTATCTGGAGCAGATCGGCAAGGGTGAGATCTTCTCGCCCTTTATCTTGCCGGAGACCATCCGCGTCGCCGTCAATTCCAAGACGATGCGTCCCTATTACATCGTGAGCTGGGGCGCCTTCGACGGCGCCAATACCCTGCCGATGGTCTACATGGCGACGATCGAGGATTCCTCCGAGAAGATCGTCGAGATGCTGGTGACCGAGGACGGCAAGCTCAATCCGCAGGTCGAGGTCCCGTTGCCGGTTGGTGGTTTGCTCAATCCAGATCTCGCCAGCCGCTTCGACGATTTCGCCTCCAAGAACAGCAGCTATTCGCTGACCCCGGTGACGATCGCGACCAATCTCGACAAGGATTTTGACGAGCTCCATCCGAAGCAGCTGCGCCGCATCGTGCTCGGCCCGTTCTATTCTGCCGGGATCACCGAGAACAATGCGCGCATCAACGACATCCTCTCCAAGGTGCGAAAGACCGAGAATGCCTGGCTTCTGACCTGGACCGTGCAGGAGGTCTTCTCCAAGGCCGAAAGGCCCGCCAAACGCGGCTTCTGGTCATCGACGCCGGCGCAGGAGGAGTTCCACATCGATACCGCCAATCTGGAAGCGGCGCGCATGGGTGTCTCCTCCTACGAGAAGCACGCGCTGGTGCCGCACGACGCCTATCAGGCGCTCTATGCCGCCGGCGAGGCCGAACAGGTGTTCGGCGACTACAAGGTCCACGTCATTTCCGGCAACCAGGTCGTGAGCGAGGTTTGACGATGACACTCAATACGGGGCTGACGACGCTGCACGAGGACGACATCGCCAAGCATCAGGCGGTGGCGCAGGGGCTGGTGACGAAGCTCATCATTCTGGAGCGCGAGGATGCATCCGCCGGGACGACGCTTGTCGGCACCGGCCGCCGCTTCGTCTCGACGGTTTCGACCGGTGGCCAGCGGCGCACGCGCGAGGTCGAACTGACCAAGACCATCCAGGCGGTACGCCAGGGCGATCCGATGCTGTCGCCGGCCCAGCATGCCGTGCTCTACCGCACGCGCCGCGGTATTCAGGTGGCGCTCGCCGTCGCCGACGTCTTTGCGCGGCAGACAAACCTCGAGCAACTGCAGGCGAAAAACGCCACATCGCCGCTCGGAGGAGATGAGGCCAACCAGTTCAAGGCGCTGCTTTCGGCGTCTGCCTATGTCGCTGCGTTCACGCTTGCCGCCTATCTCGGCTCGACGCTTTCAGGTGAGGGCGAGCCGGTGGACGATGCGGTCGAGCCCGACTTTCTGTTCGACACGCCGCAGGATGCATTGAAGAGCCTCATCTCGGCGCTCGACCGCGGCATTGCCGGGGCGCCTGACGATCTGGCGCTGACGGCCCGGGCGCGCGCCTTTTCGCGCGTGGCAGTCGAGGGGTTGATCGCGCGCAAGGCGCGTTTCACTGGACTGCAGAGCTTCGAGACCGTGCATATCCGGCTCGACCAGGACGATTTCACGCTGAACGGCTTCGATGTCGCACCGGGCCAGAAGCGCAAACCCCTGGTGATGACCTTCAAGAAGCCCGAGGAGATCATCGGCAACCACATCGCCAAGTACCAGGCGTTGAAGCTTGCCAAGATGCTGATGGCCTATGACTTCGACCGGCAGATGAACCCCTTCGTCGAGCTTGGCGGCTTCCTCTTCACCTTCATCGGCGACGGCATGCCGGGCACCGGCAAGACGATCCTGATCCAGATGCTCGCCGGCATGCTCAACGAATATTGCGAGATTGCCGGCTACGCGTTCCATTACGAGAATTTCGGCGTTGACCAGATCTCCTCCTATCAGGGCAAATCGGGCCAGAACTGCAAGGAGTTCGTCAACAACGTCATCAACCCGCGCGCGATCGGCTTCGGCACGATCGACGATGTCGACCAGGTGGCGGCGAAGCGCTCCGATGATCGCGCTTCCGCCGGCCAGCATGAGGTGACGGCGGTGCTGATGGAGAGCTTCGCCGGTGCTTCGACGGTGGTGCGCGGCAACTGCACCTTCGGCATGTTCTCCAACTATCCCGAGAATGTCGACGATGCGCTGCGCCAGCGCGCCGGCGCCCGTTGGCTGGTCGACGGGCCGCAGACGGAAGACGACTATGTCGACATCTTCGCGCTGCTCGTTGGCAAGAACCACAAGATCCCGCTCGGCGAACACCAATTGTTCGAGGGGCAGGAGATCAAGCGGGCCGTGTCGCAATCCTATGCCGAGCACGCGCGGCCGAAGGAGGATGGCCTCATCGCCGTCTGGGAGCGTTACCAGAAGGAACGGGGCGCGCTCGCCTCGCTCGCCGATGTCGGCGCCTATCTGCACATGATCAAGGAGGCCGAGCCGCGCTTTACCGGCCGCGCGATCAAGAACATCACCGACGCGATCAAGCTGCGCGCCATGGATGTCGAGCTGCCGGATGACTGGTTCAGGGATGCCGGCTCGTTCATGCACAAGAGCTACGACGAGAAGAAAGCGATGATCGAGGCGCTACGCGGCCCGATCACCATCGACATGGTGCTGCAGGAGATCAACCGCTACGCCGACAGCGAATTCCGCTACACCGACAAATCCGACGATGCCGCCGTCACCGACATCATCCGCCGCGAGCGCCAGCGCGAAAAGGCGATCCGCGAGATCGAGGCGATGAAGCGCGACGGCCGGTGGCAGGGGTTATGATGGGAAGAGCTGACCGATGAAACGCTTGCTCGAAGCCGAGCTCATCTATGGACGGCTGCTCGATGTCTCCGGGCCGCACCTGATCGCGCGTTACAACAAGGCACTCGAAGGCTTCGGCCTGCGCCCGACGGCGTTGACGGCGTTCAGCATCGACATGACCGGGTTTTCGCCCGAAATCGCTGACGAACTGGGTGACCGTGATTATCTCGATCCGAACCGGGTCAACCGCCGGTTCATCATCATGACACCGGATCAGGCGGAGCTGCCGGTCGTGCATACGAGCTTCTCCAATACGGCGGCGCTGATGCACGAATTCTTCAACGCCAACGGCCGCGCGATCAATGCGATCACGATCAAGGACGCGCTCTACGGCGAGATCGAGGATTCGGTTTCGGTCGTCGACGACATCGACGACCTGCTGTCGATCAACGAGGTGCGTTTCCGGGTGCTGTCGGCCGAGGACATGCTCGGCAGGGCCGCCGAACTCAGGGGCCTCGTCGACCGGCTGAAGAAAGTGCCGACGGCCTGGGCCGACGACGAGATGCTGAACCGCATGGTCGAGCTTGCCAAGCTCACCGGCGATATCCGTCAGAATGCGCTGGTGCCGGACCAGCTCGTCTTCCGCCACGAAGCCTTCTGGGCCAATCATTTCGGCGGCGTCTATGTCTTTCTCGACGACAAGACGACGACCGTGATCTGCGACCCTTCGGTCCCCGGCTTCCGCCGCTCGCGGCCGTGGCAGGTGAGTTATATCGCCATCAACGATCATGCCCGGATCTACGACTTCCTCGCCTCGACCAAGCGGCTGCAGTTGCCGCAGGCGTCCTGGGTGGAGGAGTCGGGGCTCTATCAGCACCGGGCCGACATGATCGTGCGCGGGCTGATCGACGAAATTGACCCGACGGCCAATCTCGCCAATGCCGATCGGATCTGGCTGCAGACCTGGATGCACCGCAATGCGGCTGTCGTCGCGAGGGACGGGGCCTATCCGTTCCTGCAGGAGATGATCCGCATGGTTGCCGCGACCGGCACGATCAAGATGCAGGACGTGGCACCGGCGAACCGCTTCATGCTGGTGCGCGCAGCACCCACCCATCCCGACCAGTGGCTGGTCAACCGACTGATTTCCCAGCTCGTGCCCCGCGATTTCGTCTCGCGCTTCGTCTTCGACAAGCAGGGTTTCTACGACGCCTACGAGCGCTATGGCGAAAGCTTCAAGGCCTATGTTGTGGCGACGCTGACGGGTTCATATCTCAAGGACAAGGCGGCCTTCCGCCACAAGCTTTACGGCCTCAGAGAGGAATAGGACATGTTCGATCCGATCGTTGCGTTTTTCCAGCGGGTCTTTACCGCGATCGGCCGCGGCATAGGTCTCGCCGTTGCCTGGCTGCTCTGGCCGTTCGTCGCGGCCAGTAACTGGTATCGGCAGCGGAGCTGGATCATCAAAGGACCAATCGGCATCGTTCTGCTCGGCCTCATCTTCCTCTACGGCTATTTCATCTGGCAGACGCAGGCCTGGACGAACTTCGATCCTGACTATGTCGAGCGTTACAAGCTGGCCGAGCACAAGGTGCCGGCGGGCTCGCCGAAGAGCGGCCCGGGTGCGACGACGGGCCAATCGACGACCGGTGCGGCGGCAACCAACCTTGCGGCGGCGGCTGCACCGCAGACCGAATCGACACCGGAGGCGCTGGCGGTGGTGCAATTGCCTGCCGGTACCGTGTGCCAGACCTCGGCAATCGTCGATGTCGCCGCCGACCTTATCGATTACAATGTCAACGAGAATGCGTGGATATCGTCGATGCTGCTCTACAAGCTCGGTTTCTTCGGGCTTGACTGGGACGACACGCCCTGGCTCGACAACAAGGCGTCGTTCCAGCGCGGCATCAACCAGGCGGTGCGCCGCACCTCGGTCGAACTGGTCGATTCGCTTGGTCGCGTGCGCGGCACGTCCGGCATCAACAGCGACCTGCAGAGTGCGCGCGGCAATATCCAGTTCGATGAGGAGACCTGGTATTTCGGCCTGAACCCGTTTGGCCCGAAGACGCCGACGCCGAGCTTCTACCGGGCGGCGATGAAGGACCTCAGGGCCTTCAACATCTCGCTCGGCAAATGCGAAGCGATCTTCGACGGCCGCTCCGACAACCTCGTCGAATTCCTCGACCGTGTTGCCAACGATCTCGGCAACACCTCGGCGATCATTCGCGAACGGTCGGAAAACCACAATGGCGGCTGGTTCGACACGCGCGCCGACGACCGCTTCTGGTTCGCCTATGGCCAGCTCTACGGTTATTACGGCATTCTGTCGGCCGCCGGCGCCGACTTCGACAACGTCGTTGCCCAGCGCGGCCTGACGCCGATCTGGACGGAAACGATCAAGCAACTGCGCGCCGCATTGCGCATCCAGCCGCTGATCATCTCCAACGGCGAGGAGGCCGGCTGGATCATGCCGACGCATCTGGCGACGATGGGCTTCTATACGCTGAGGGTACGCTCGAACATCGTCGAAATGCGCGATATCCTCGCCCGATAGGGCGGAACGGCAAGGTGGCGCCTGAACTTCCGGGCGCTGCCGCAGACCTTACTTGAGTTAAAGCGGGATGCGGGCCGAAAGCCGCAGACACGTTTCCTCATCTCGCTCCGGCATCGCGAACTGCGCCTTGAAAGGCGTGGATGAAAACGAGACCCTGGGGAGGGGACATGTCATGACCGAGGTTAAGTCCGATATCGAGATTGCGCGTGCGGCGAAGAAAAAGCCGATCCTGGAGATAGGGGCGGCACTCGGCATCCCGGCGGAAGATCTGCTGCCCTACGGCCACGACAAGGCTAAGATCGGGGCCGATTTCATCGCCCGCCAGCGCGAAAAGAAAAACGGCCACCTGATCCTGGTGACGGCGATCAATCCGACGCCGGCCGGCGAAGGCAAGACGACGACGACGGTCGGCCTCGGCGACGGGCTCAACCGTATCGGCAAGAAGGCGATCGTCTGCATCCGCGAGGCGTCGCTCGGCCCCTGCTTCGGCATCAAGGGCGGAGCCGCCGGCGGCGGTTACGCACAGGTGGTGCCCATGGAGGACATGAACCTCCATTTCACCGGCGATTTCCACGCCATTACTTCAGCGCACAATCTGCTCGCGGCGCTGCTCGACAATCACATCTACTGGGGCAACGAGCAGAACGTCGACATCCGCCGCATCGCCTGGCGTCGCGTGATGGACATGAACGACCGGGCACTGCGCAGCATTGTCGGGCCGCTCGGTGGTGTCGCGAATGGTTATCCGCGCGAGACCGGTTTCGACATCACCGTTGCATCCGAGGTCATGGCCATCCTCTGCCTGGCAACCGATCTGAAGGATCTCGAGAAGCGCCTCGGCAATATCATCGTCGGCAACCGACGCGACAAGAGCCCGGTGTTTGCGCGCGACATCAAGGCCGATGGCGCGATGGCGGTGCTGCTCAAGGACGCGATGCAGCCGAACCTAGTGCAGACATTGGAAAACAATCCCGCCTTCGTGCATGGCGGTCCCTTCGCCAACATCGCCCATGGCTGCAATTCGGTGATCGCGACGACGACGGCGCTGAAGCTCGCCGACTATGTCGTGACGGAAGCCGGCTTCGGCGCCGATCTAGGTGCGGAAAAATTCTTCGACATCAAGTGCCGCAAGGCGGGGCTGAAGCCCGATGCCGCGGTGATCGTCGCCACCGTCAGGGCGATCAAGATGAATGGCGGCGTCAAGAAGGACGATCTCGGCAAGGAAAACCTGGAGGCCCTGCGCAAGGGCTGCGCCAACCTTGGCCGGCATGTACAGAACGTTAAGAAGTTCGGCGTTCCCGCGATCGTCGCGATCAACCACTTCACCTCCGACACCGAGGCCGAGATTCAGGCGATCAAGGACTATGTGACGACACTCGGTGCCGACGCCGTGCTCTGCCGGCATTGGGCCGAGGGGTCGGCGGGAATCGAAGAACTGGCGCGCAAGGTGGCGGATCTGGCCGAGGGCGGCCATTCGCAGTTCTCGCCGCTCTATCCGGATGACATGCCGCTCTTCCACAAGATCGAGACAATCGCCAAGGACATCTATCACGCGAGCGAAGTGATCGCCGACAAGTCGGTGCGCGATCAACTGCACACCTGGGAGAACCAGGGCTATGGCCACCTGCCGATCTGCATGGCCAAGACACAATATTCCTTCTCGACCGACCCGAACCTGCGCGGCGCGCCGAGCGGCCATGCGGTGCCGATCCGCGAGGTGCGACTTGCGGCCGGCGCCGGTTTTATCGTGGTCATCACCGGCGAGATCATGACCATGCCCGGCCTTCCCAAAGTGCCGTCGTCGGAGAAGATCTTCCTGAACGAGCGGGGTTACATCGAGGGGCTGTTCTAGAGCGACCGACTGGCCTGATCGAAACAACGCCGCGCGTCCTTCGGGATGCGCGGCGTTGTCGTGTTTTGCATTCCTTTATCTTCGCTTCCAGAATGGAAGTTAGGCAGTGAGGCTGAGGAAGTCGGCCTTGCCGATCGGGACGCCCTTGTGACGCAGGATGTCGTAGGCCGTCGTCAGGTGGAAATAGAAGTTTGGCAGAACGAATCTCAGCAGATACTCTTCGCCCGTGAGCGTCACTTTCAAGGTCGGGAAGTTGAGGACGACCTCGCGGCTGCCGCTATCCTCCAGGTCGACGGGGCGCACAATTTCAAGAAAAGCAACCGTGTTGGCGATGCGCTGACGCAGTTCGTCCAGGGTCTTTTCCTCGTCCGGAAAACGGGGAACCTCGATCGAAGTCAGGCGCCCGACCAGACCCTTGCTCGTGTCGCTCACTCGCTGCACCTGGCCGGCAAGCGTCAGCATGTCCGGCGCCAGCCGGGCAATGACGAGATCATCAGGGGAGATGCCGTTGTCGCGCGCATGAGCCTCGGCCTTGTCGAGCAGTTTGGTGAGCACACCAAGACCGCGAATGAATGCGGGAATGGAGAGCTGGTAGATCGTCAATGCCATGACACCTTTCCTTGAGACTGGGCGCAAAACGGGTGGATTTTCCTCATGCCTGTATTTGGGAGCCGGGGTGCCGTCCTGCAAGGCGCGCCGACCGGTATCTTTGTGGTTATGAGGCTGGCCGGAGGCGACTGAACGCGGGCCTGCGGCACTGGCCAGGACATGGGGTCTCGTGCATTGATCGGAGGCGACCTTTCCGCGACACGCAAGGCGTACGCCACTGTAGCAGACACAATGGACACCGCGATGACGCCCCAGGATTTGCAGACCTATCTTCACGCCCATATCCCGCTTTCGGCGGCGATGCAGGTTCATGTAGAGGAGGTAGCGGAAGACCATATCCTGCTCTCGGCGCCCCTGGCACCCAACATCAATCACCGCGAAACGGTGTTCGGCGGCAGCGCCTCGGCGCTATCGATCCTGTCGGCGTGGTCGCTCTTGCATGTGCGGTTGCGCAAAAGCGGCGTGGCTGCGCGCCTGGTGATCCAGAGCAACCGCATGGACTATCTAAAGCCGGTGGCCGGTGCCTTTTCGGCTCGCTCGTCGCTCGCGAATGCCGGGCAGTGGCCGAGCTTTCTGCGATTGCTCGAACGGCGGGGCAGGGCGCGGGCCGTTGTCGTTGCCGACCTGCTTGACGGTGGAGAGGTGGCCGGGCGTTTCGAGGGCGAGTTTGTCGCCCTCGGCTATAGCAATGACTGAGTTGCGGCGACCGGGCCAGGTGATCCCCGCCTAGCGGCAATAGCGATAGTCATTGCGCCGATCGATCACGTCGAGATGCAGGTGGGTTTCGTGGGCGGCGTCGCTGCCGGGATCGAGCACAGTCTTGAAATACAGGCAGGCGGAGGCGGTGACCGCGCGCTGGAAGGCGCCGTCCATCGTGCCATCCTCGTCGCGCGGCTGGATGGGGATCGTCGTTCCGTCGCTCAAGCGGAAGGACGCGATGTCGACGGCGTTGCCGTGGGCATGTTCGGAGATCTTGCCTGATGTTGCATTGTTGCGCAGGCGGCAGATATAGGTCGACGCCTGGTTCAGCGCCTTGATCTTGATGTTCTTGTCGAAGGCGACCTCGGCAGCCGGCTGGGCGGCTTCCTTTGTCCAGCGTGCCAGCGCCAGCGCCGTTTCGCACCGCATCACTCCCTTCGGCGCGAGCGTAACGTCGGGCAGAATGCTGGTGACCTCCAGCGGCTTGTCGATGCCGCAGCCCTTGCCGTCGTCGATGCGCTTGGCTTCGACAAACGTCGCGCCAACCGCTTTCAGGTCGGCGAGGCACTTGGCATATTCGGCAGCATTCTCCGTCTCGACCGGTGGATAGACGATTGGCGCCGGCGCTGGCTCGGCATCCTTCTTCTCGTCCGCACGCTGGTCCTTTTCGTCCGCCGGCGGCTTCTTGTCCTTTGTCGATTGCTCGTCTCCATCCGCCTGCTTCGGCTGCGGAACGGGCTGTTCGCCGTTGGCTGCCGTCGGCCCTTTCTCCGTCGCGCCCTTGCCGTCGTCCGCCGGTGCCGCCGGCTTCTTGTCGGGTGTGGGAACAGCCTCTTCCGCTCCTGCATCCGTCGGCGGCTTTTCTATCGGGATGGGGCCGTGTTTCGGCAGGCTGGCGCCCGTCAGGATCAGGAGTGACAGCAGGATCAAGGGGAAAGAGCGACGCATCCAGTACCTTTCTCACTGCCCGCGCGGCGGGCTTTGAGCGGAGGGAACGCGCAGAACCGGATCTGGTTTCATGAGATCGCGATGTTTTGGTTGGAATCGACCAAATCATAAACGTGACCGATTCCAATAAATTAGAGCGGGATGCGGGCGGAAGGCCGGCATGCACTTTTCCTCGTCCGCTCCAACTCTCCGGCAAAAGCGTTGCAGTTCGGCAACGCCTCGAATTGGCACGACCCCACAAATTGTGGGGAGTATCTTTGTATGTTGACAATTATACTCATGTTTTTTATGCGGCATAAATGAGGCGACGACATGTCGCAACGCCCAGAACGCGCCCAGCCAGCCCCTTGAGTTTGCCGCTCAACAGCAAGCCCGGCCTCGAACCTCAAAGGATTGGTCCATGCTCACCCGGCATCGTCGCCAGGCCCTGTTGGCTTGCACGACAACTCTTGCAATTTCAGTCGCTACCGTCGCATTCGCCCAGAGTTCGACAAACCAGGCAAAGCCGGAAGAGAAAAAGGCCGAGGAGACCAAGAAGGGCGAAACCTACCTGTCGCCGATCGTTGCCAAGGGCTCACGCACCGCTGACCCCTATGCGAAGGCCGGCCCGGTCAGTGTCGTCACGTCCGACCAGATCGACCTGCAATCCGGTCTCGAGACCGACGACCTGCTGCGCGGCGTTCCCGGCACGTCAACCGCCAACAACCCGCAGAACCCGGGCGTCGCCGTCAACATCCGTGGCTTCGAGGGTTCCGGCCGCGTCAACATGATGATCGACGGTGTGCGCCAGAACTTCCGCTTCACCGGCCATGAAGCCCAGGGCCTTGCCTATTTCGATCCGGCATTCCTTTCCGAGATCGACGTCACCCGCGGTGCCGTCACCGGTGTCGGCGGCGGTGCTTTGGCCGGTTCGGTCAACTTCAAGACCTACGACGTCGAAGACCTGATCCAGGACGGCAATAACTACGGCGGCATCGCTTCTGCCACCTACGGCAGCAACGAGGCCGGCTGGTCGGAATCTTTGATCGGTGCCTATCGTTTCAACGACGTCTTCTCGGTGCTCGGCGGCATCAGCAAGGCTGATCCCGGCAACTACGACAACGGCAACGGCGTAACGGTGCCTTACACCGAGGAAGACCTGCTTTCCGGCCTGTTGAAGTTCGAGGTGACTCCGGATCAGGACCACACCTTCAAGCTCACCGGCATCACCTATGACAACGACTTCTTCGCGAACTCCTACTTCCAGAACGTGAAGAACCAGACCGTTTCGGCCAGCTATTCCTACACGCCGGACAACGAACTCATCGATTTCCGGGCCAATGCCTATTGGAACCGGCTGAAGATGAAGTACGACACCGATGTTCGCGGTGGCGGCACGGCGGCCGGTCGCCGCATCACCGACACGGGCAAGGGCTTCGATATCTCGAACACCTCGCTGTTCGATCTCGGTGAGGTTGCCGTCCGGGCGAACTACGGCGTCGAATATTTCCGCGACGACTATGACGTCATCAACAGCACGGCGCGCCCGTCTGGCGGCGTCAACGGCAGCGGCACCAATGCCACGACCGGCGTCTTCAGCAACACGACCTTCACCTATGGTATCGTCGATCTGACGGCCGGCCTGCGGTGGGATCACTTCAGCCTCGATGGTTCCGGCGCCGTGGTGCGAGGCAACCCGATCGGCCTGCCGGCGGGTCCCTACACGGTCGACAAGTCCGACGGCCGTCTCAATCCGAGCGTCACGGTCGCGCTCAACCCGACGGACTGGTTCCAGCCCTACGTGACCTACGCCGAGACCTCGCGTTCGCCGACCGTCAACGAGACCTTCGCCGGCGGCACGCACCCGGGTACGACCGGCCAGTCGTTCTTCCCCAATCCGTTCCTCGAGCCTGAAATCTCGAAGGGCTGGGAAATCGGCGCGAACTTCACCTTCGACGGGCTGCTCGATCCCAGCGACAGCCTGCGTGTGAAGGCGAACTACTTCCACAACCGCATCGACAACTACATCACCGCAGCGCTGCTGGGTGGTGGTCGCCAGATCTTCTTCGTCAACAATCCCGGCACCTCGACGGTGCAGGGCTTCGAACTCCAGGCGGCCTACGATGCCGGCTATGTCTTCGGTGATCTCGCCTACACCTACACCGACAGCAATTTGCCTTCCCAGGTGAACGGGTTCGGTGTCCAGAGCTACCTGCCTGATAACATCATCAGCGCAACGCTCGGTGCGCGCTTCCTCGAAGACCAGCGCCTGACGGTCGGCACGCGGCTCTATGCGGTGTCGAACGCATTCGTCGGCGAGATCAACCGCACGCCGCCGAACGTTCCGGGCTATGGCCTCGTCGACCTCTTCGCGAACTACAAGTTCGAGAACGGCTTCGAGGTGACGGCGACGGTGACGAACCTGTTCGACAAGACCTACACGCCGTCGTCGAGCACGATTGCAGGCAGCACGATCGATACGGGCCGCGGCCGCACCTTCCTGGTTACGGCGAAGGCGAAGTTCTGATAGGATCAGATCAACTCCAGTCGGGCGGCTCGCAAGAGCCGCCTCTTTTTTTGATCGATCCGTGATATCCGGCGCGGCTTTCCCGCTTGCGCAAGGCATCAACCCACGCTAACACTTTCGCCCATGGAAAATGCACGCAACATTTCGACCTGGTGGTGGGCTCGCTGAAGCGGCCTTGACCAGTCATGCGTGATTGAGAGATGAAGCCGCCCGGAGATTTCGAGGCGGCTTTTTTCATGTTTGGGCCGCTCAAGGACCGGGCTTTTACGGAGCGAGGCGAATGGCAACGGTAATTATCGAGGGCGGAGCGGAGAGCTACACCACCAAAGGCGGCATCGTGGTGACGCGCAGGCGACGCGAAGCCTCCTATACGCAGGCGATCGCGAGCTATGTGGACAAGCTCGATGAACGCCGCGGCGCGGTGTTTTCCTCCAACTATGAATATCCCGGCCGCTACACCCGTTGGGACACGGCCGTCGTCGATCCGCCGCTCGGCATTTCCTCGTTCGGCCGCGCGCTCTGGATCGAAGCCTATAACGACCGTGGCGAAGTGCTGCTGTCGATCATCGCCGAGCACCTGAAGACAGTCGCGGACATCACCCTCGGCGCCTCGACCAGCCGCCGCCTCGATCTGACGATCAATCAGCCTGACCGCGTCTTCACCGAGGAAGAGCGCTCGAAGATGCCGACGGTGTTCAGCGTGCTGCGCGCCGTCACCAATCTCTTCCATTCGGCCGAGGACGCGAGCCTCGGCCTTTATGGCGCCTTCGGCTACGATCTCGCCTTCCAGTTCGACGCGATCGACCTGAAGCTCAAGCGTCCCGACGACCAGCGCGACATGGTGCTGTTCCTGCCGGACGAGATCCTCGTCGTCGACCACTATGCCGCCAAGGCCTGGATCGACCGCTACGATTTCGCCAAGGATGGCAAGACGACCGAAGGCAAGGCGGACGAGATCGCGAGCGAACCATTCCAGACAGTCGACAGCATCCCGCCGCATGGCGACCATCGCCCCGGCGAATACGCCGAGCTCGTCGTCAAGGCGAAGGAGAGCTTCCGCCGTGGCGATCTGTTCGAAGTGGTGCCCGGCCAGAAGTTCTTCGAGCGCTGCGAGAGCAAGCCTTCGGAAATCTCCAATCGGCTGAAGGCGATCAATCCGTCGCCCTATTCCTTCTTCATCAATCTCGGAAACCAGGAATATCTGGTCGGCGCTTCGCCGGAAATGTTCGTTCGCGTTTCCGGCCGCCGCATCGAGACCTGCCCGATCTCGGGTACGATCAAGCGCGGCGACGACCCGATCGCCGACAGCGAGCAGATACTGAAGCTCTTGAATTCCAAGAAGGACGAATCCGAGCTCACCATGTGCTCGGACGTCGACCGCAACGACAAGAGCCGCGTCTGCGTGCCCGGCTCGGTCAAGGTCATCGGCCGCCGCCAGATCGAGATGTATTCGCGCCTGATCCACACGGTCGACCATATCGAAGGGCGGCTGCGCGACGATATGGATGCCTTCGACGGCTTCCTCAGTCACGCCTGGGCGGTGACGGTCACCGGTGCGCCGAAGCTTTGGGCCATGCGCTTTATCGAAAGCCATGAGAAGAGCCCGCGTGCATGGTATGGTGGCGCGATCGGCATGGTCGGCTTCAACGGCGACATGAACACGGGCCTGACGCTGCGCACGATCCGCATCAAGGACGGCATCGCCGAGGTCAGGGCAGGGGCGACGCTGCTCTACGATTCAAACCCGGAAGAAGAAGAAGCCGAAACCGAACTGAAGGCCTCCGCCATGATCGCTGCCATTCGCGATGCGAAATCCGCCAACGCCGGCAAGGCAAGCCGCGACGTTGCGGCGGTCGGCGCCGGCGTCAACATCCTGCTCGTCGACCACGAAGACAGCTTCGTTCATACGCTCGCGAACTATTTCCGCCAGACTGGGGCAACCGTCACGACGGTACGCACGCCGGTCGCGGAAGAGATCTTCGATCGCGTCAAGCCGGATCTCGTCGTGCTTTCGCCAGGACCCGGCAATCCGAAAGATTTCGACTGCAGGGCAACGATCAAGAAGGCGCGGGCCCGCGAACTGCCGATTTTCGGCGTCTGCCTCGGTCTGCAGGCGCTTGCCGAAGCCTATGGCGGGGACCTGCGCCAACTCGCGATCCCGATGCACGGCAAGCCGTCGCGCATCCGCGTGCTGGAACCGGGCATCGTCTTCTCCGGTCTCGGCAAGGAAGTGACCGTCGGGCGCTACCACTCGATCTTCGCCGATCCGTCGAGCTTGCCTAACGACTTCATGATTACAGCTGAAAGCGAAGACGGCACGATCATGGGTATCGAGCACACCAAGGAACCGGTGGCTGCAGTGCAGTTTCACCCGGAATCGATCATGACGCTTGGCGGCGACGCCGGCATGCGGATGATCGAGAACGTCGTGGCGCATCTTGCCAAGCGCGCCAAGATCAAGGCCGCCTGAGCATTCCCGCATTCGGGCGATGCTGACGTTGGGAAGATCTTGACGATATTGAAGAACCAAGGGGCCGCTTCCGTCATGGAGGTGGCCCTTTTTATTCCTACCGTGTCGCCTGAATGGCTGGCGCGCGCTCGCAGCGATCGGCAAAAAGCCGTTCGCTCAGGAAATCGACGAACACACGCACCTTTGGCGATAGATGGCGGTTTGACGGCCAGAGGAGGTGAAACTGTCCGGGAGCGTCAAGATAAGCGTCAAGCACCGTGCGGAGCCGGCCGTCACTGAGCGGCTGGCGCGCGAGGAAATCCGGCAGGCAGCCGACGCCAAGCCCGCTGAGGACGGCGCCGCTGAGCGCCTCCATGTTGTTGCTGTAGAGCACGGTCTTGATTTGCGGTCCGGGTCCGTCTGAGGGCATGGCGATCGGCCATTCCTGCAGCTTCCGGCTGTTGGGAAAACGGAAGCGGATCGCATGGTGCCCGTCGAGGTCACGCGGGCATTCGGGTGTGCCGTGCCGATCGAGATAGGCGGGGGCGGCGCAGAGCAGAAGCTGGAACGGTCGCAGCGCCCGGGTCATCAGCCGGGAATCCGGCAGGACGCCGCTGCGGATGGCGACGTCGACTTCCTCGTCGATCAGATCGACGATGCGGTCGTTGAAGTCGAGGTCGAGCTCGATTTCGGGATGGCGCCGCACGAACTCCGGCAGCACCGGTAACAGCAGATGGTAGCTGACGATCGGCACGCTGACGCGCAGCCGTCCGCGCGGAACGGCCACCGCCTCGGCCAATGAGGCTTCTGCATCGTCGAGGTCGTCGAGAATGCGGCGGCAGCGCTCGTGAAAGAGGCGTCCCTCCTCGGTCAGCCGGATACTACGGGTCGAGCGCTGCAGCAGGCGCACGCCGAGCTGCTTTTCGAGAGCAGTGACTGCCTTGCCGACCGCGGAGGCGGACAGGCCGAGCACGCGCCCAGCGGCGACGAAGCTGCCGAGATCGGCGGTGCGCACGAAGGCGGTCAATCCACTCAGGCGATCCATTGCTGACTTCCTATTCGAGCGTTCTGTTCCGGTATGCCTGTCCTCTTGGCACAATTCTCAGCCGATTATGGCGAAACTATCCTGCATTCGTCAATCGATGCCCAAGCGGCGGACGTCCAGCTGCAGGTTTCCAGGAAGTCTGTGTGGGTATCTCCTTTGCTCCAACGGATGGACGATATGAGAGAAAAGTTCAAAGACGGGCGCGGACGCCGGTTCGTGCTGCTCGCGGTTTGCTGCGCGGCGGCCACGATGCCGCTCACCTTCACGGGACCAGCCGTGGCGTTGCCGGCGATCAGCCGCAGCCTCGGCGCCGATCCGATCGCGCTCAATTGGGTCACCAATGCCTTCATGCTGACCTTCGGCAGTTCGCTGATGGCGGCAGGCGCAGTTGCCGACAGTTTCGGTCGCAAGCGCGTCTTCCTCGGCGGTCTTGCCGCGTTCCTGCTGTTCTCAGCTGCTCTGGCATTCGCCGGCAATATCGTCTGGTTCGACGTGTTGCGAGCGCTTCAAGGGATAGGGGCAGCCGCCGCCTTCTCCGGCGGCATGGCCTCGCTCGCCCAGGAGTTCGAAGGAAACGAGCGGCTGAGAGCCTTCAGCCTCGTTGGCGCCAGCTTCGGCGTCGGCCTCGCCTTCGGGCCAATCGCCTCGGGCCTGATGGTCGAGGCCTTCGGGTGGCCCGCGATCTTCCTGCTCGTCGTTGCTCTTGCTGGCCTGGCGCTGGCACTCGGAGCGGTTTTCATGCGGGAGACGTGGGATCCGGATGCCACCGGCCTCGACTGGAAGGGAGCTGCGAGTTTCACCGCGGCGCTGACTGCGCTCACCTTCGGCATTTTGCAGGCACCGGAAAGCGGCTGGAGCCACCCGCTCGTGGTCGCCATGTTCGCGGCCTCCGTACTTTTCTTTCTGGCCTTCTGGCGGATCGAGCGGTCGGTCGCGCGGCCCATGCTCGATCTGACGCTTTTTCGCTATCCACGCTTCGTCGGCGTGCAATTGCTTGCGGCAGCTCCCGCCTATGGCTTCGTCGTCCTACTCATCCTGCTTCCCGTGCGTTTCATCGGTATCGAGGGCATGAGCGCGGTCTCAGGTGGCCAGATGATGATCGCGATGTCTGCGCCGCTTCTGATCCTGCCAATTGCCGCAGGCCTGTTGACGCGCTGGTTCACGCCGGCAGCGATCTGTGGAGCGGGCTTGCTGTTCTCGGCGGCAGGGCTCTTCTGGCTAGGCCGGTTTCCGGTGGGTTCCGAGCCGGCCGTGCTGCTCGCACCTCTGCTGCTGATCGGACTTGGCATCAGCCTGCCCTGGGGGCTGATGGACGGGCTTGCGGTCAGCGTCGTGCCGAAGGAGCGCGCGGGCATGGCAACGGGGATCTTCAGCACCACGCGCGTGGCAGGCGAGGGGGTTGCGCTCGCGATCGTGACCGCAGTTCTCTCCGCGCTCACCGCTTCGAACCTGGGGCCGGAGGCCGGCGCGAATGCCGCTGCAATGGCCCAGCGCGTCGTGACTGGCAACCTTACGGACGCAGCGCTGCTTGCACCGCAGACATCGCACGTCGTTCTCCTCCACGCCTATGGCGATGCGTTCAGTGCCTTGCTTTGGCTGCTGACTGGCATCACGGTTGCGACCGCAGCCGTCGTGTTCTTCTTCATTGGCCGGGGTAGCAAGGTTGCCGACGGCGACGAAATCGAAGCCAAGCTGTTGGCCCTCGAGGTCATTGCCTGCGGAGAAACCGGAGCCAGCCGAACCAAGCTTTGACAAGCGGGGCCCAATCGCTCATATGCTTAGCGATAGACCGCCTGCGCGAAATTCGCGCGGGCGGTTTTGCGTTTCAATGGGCTTGCGTTTGCAACTCGTTTGCATCTGCATAGGGAATGATAAAAATGTCTGCGTCCGACAACAGAACCGTCCTGCGGCTTGCCTTTTGGGGCATTCCGCTGTCTCTGGCCGTGCTGGGGCTGAAGCTTCTTGCCTGGTGGCTCACCGGCTCGGTGGCCCTTTTGTCCGATGGTCTCGAATCCACGGTCAACGTGATCGCTGCAGTGATCGCCTATCTGATGATCGGTTATGCTTCCAAGCCGGCGGATGCCGGCCATCCCTTTGGCCACCATAAGGCGGAGTATTTTTCAGCCGTCATCGAAGGCGTGCTGATCGTCGTTGCAGCTCTTTTGATCGTCTGGGAAGCGGTGCCGGCGATCATGGCGCCGGTGGTGATGGAAGCGCCGGCTCTGGGCCTGGCGATCAACTTCGCCGCGGGTGTCGTCAACGCCATCTGGGCCTATGTGCTGATCACAGCCGGCCGCAACCATCGCTCGCCGGCGCTGAGTGCCGATGGTCACCATATCCTGTCGGATGTCGTCACCTCGATCGGCGTTCTGGTCGGCCTCGTGCTTGCCATCGCGACCGGCTACGCGATCCTCGACCCCCTGCTCGCCGTCGTCGTGGCCTGCAACATCCTCTTCCAGGGCTGGATGGTGATCTCGCGTTCGATCGATGGATTGATGGACCGGGCGGTTTCGGGGGAAGAGGAAGAGGCGATCAAGCAGGCGATCGCCGCCAATGCCGCGGGGTCGCTCGGCGTGCACGATCTCAAGACCCGTCAGGCCGGTCCGGCCATCTTTGTGGACTTCCACATGGTCGTGCCGGAAGCGATGCCGGTCGGCGAGGCGCACGATATCTGCGACCGGATCGAGGATGCGATCCGTGTGGTGCATCCGGGCGCCAGGATAGCGATCCATGTGGAGCCGGAGGGCGAGAAGGCGCACGGCGTGCGCGTCAAGACGACGTCAGCGCGCCATTGAAAACACAAACGGGCGATATCGCTTGAACTGCGAGAAGATTTCCTTCTTAAGGCAGTTCTGATTTAAGGGCCGCAAACGGGGCGGGTCGGCGAGGGCGCAAGCCGGTATCGACCGAACCCACGCGCGGATGTTCTCACGGAGCAACAGGCAAATGAGCAAGACTGACGTATCTGGCCTCTCGCAATTGGGCGCGAAGGTCGACCTGCCGCAGAGCCCGGAAGAGGCGGTGCTGGAGCGGGTGCCGAGCGGCAACAAGGGCAAGGACTATCTGGTGCGCTTCACCGCGCCGGAGTTCACCTCGCTCTGCCCGATGACCGGGCAGCCGGATTTCGCCCATATCGTCATCGACTATGTGCCGGATGAGTGGCTGGTGGAATCGAAGTCGCTGAAACTGTTCCTGCACTCCTTCCGCAACCACGGCGCCTTTCACGAGGACTGCACCATCGAGATCGCCCAGCGGCTGGTCTCGCTGCTTTCGCCACGCTGGCTCCGCATCGGCGCCTATTGGTACCCGCGTGGCGGTATCCCGATCGACGTCTTCTGGCAGACCGGCAAGCCGCCGGAGGGCCTGTGGCTGCCCGATCAGGGCGTGCCGACCTATCGCGGTCGCGGGTAAGGGAAAAAGCGGGGTCTCCGCTACGGCTTGAAAGCCCGGCGTTGGCGCCAGGCATCAGCGATGCGCGCGGCAACCTGATCGGTTGGTTCGTGCGTATCCACTTCGAGGTCGTAGTTGCAGTGGGCATGCGTCTTGAGGTGAAACCGGGCTTCACCGATCGTGCGATCGCCGCGCTCGCGACGCTCAAGGTCTTCGATAGGCGCATGAACGCCGATCCAGAAGACGTCCAGATGTGCTGTCAGTTTTCTGATCTCGTCGGACCAGCTTTTCTCCTCGACGATATGCTCGACGATCAGATCGTTGCCGGCCTCGGCGAAAGCCGCAATCGAGCGGTGAAATCCGTCGAAGAACCTGTTGCGTTCGCCGCGCATCCCATGGTGCATGCCACGCTTGAGCACCCGAAAGCCGGCGTCGGCAAGCTGATCTGACGCATAGTAGCAGAAGGGCTCCGGGAGGATTTCCCGGAGCGCCTTTGCCAGCGTGGATTTTCCGGAACTGGACGTGCCGTTCAGAAAGATAATGCGTCCGTGCTGCACGTTTCCTGATCTCAGCCGAAGATCAGGGCTGCACCCGCAACTGCCGTCAGCCCGCCGAGGATGCGCGCCAGCACGTTGCCGCCGGAAAGGCGCTGAAGGGCGATGCCGAGACCGATGCCGGCTACATGAAGCGCTGCGGTGGCGAAGATGAAACCGATCGAGAAGGCAAGCGCGCCGGCGCTGCCAAGCTCACCGCCATGGGCGTGGCCGTGGAAGAGGGCAAAGACGCCGACGATGGCCGCCGATGCCGCGGTGTCGAGACGCACCGCCATCGCGACGAGCAGGCCGAGTGCGACCACAGAGGCCAAGATCGCCGGCTCGACGAAGGGCAGGCCGACGCCGGCCATGGCGAGCGCGAAGCCCACCGCCATCATGGAGACGAAGGCCGTCGGCACGATCCACAGTGCCCGGCCGCCAATCTGGGCGGCCCAGAGGCCGACGGCGACCATGACGAGGATATGGTCGAGGCCGAAGAGCGGATGCGAGAAGCCGGCCGCAAACGAGCCGTTTTCTTCCGGGTTGAGGTGGGCGAAGGCCGGGGCGGCGGAAGCGATCAGCGCCGCGGCAGCAATCAGGATGCGTCTGTTCATGCGTGTCCCCATTGATCGGCGAGGCCTGGGAGGATGGCCCCGTTCTGAATGTTTGGCGCGGTTGATTCTATTGGCCTTTGTCCACCTGTCTATACGGCATTTGGCGGTAGGTGTTTTTACCATAAGCGAAGTGCGCCTTGCCGCTTTGTCGCCGCTTCGGTTTGTTGCATTGTCTTCGGCGTCGAGTCGCATTATCTGACTTTGACTGAAGACTTCATGAGACGCCGGAGAAACACGGATGTACGACAACGACGACGAGGACGACAAGAAGACCGAATTGCCGCTCGGCAAGGAAACGGAGGCGAACCTTTTCAAGTCGCGTTCGATTTTCATCTACGGCACGATCACCCAGGAACTGGCGCAGAAAGTGTGCTCGCAGCTCGTGGCGCTTGCGTCGGCCAGCGATGAGGACATCCGTCTCTTCGTCAGTTCGCCGGGCGGCCACGTCGAATCCGGCGACAGCATTCACGACATGATCAAGTTCGTGAAGCCGAAGGTCTGGACGATCGGCACCGGCTGGGTCGCATCCGCCGGCGCGCTGATTTATGTCGGCGTTCCCAAGGAGCGTCGCCTTTGCCTGCCGAACACCCGCTTCCTGCTTCACCAACCGTCGGGCGGCACCCGCGGCATGGCTTCGGACATCGAGATCCAGGCACGCGAAATCATCAAGATGAACGAGCGCCTCAACAAGATCTTCTCCGAAGCGACCGGCCAGACGGTCGAAAAGATCGCCAAGGACACCGAGCGCGATTACTGGCTGTCGGCTGAAGAGGCCAAGAGCTATGGTCTCGTGTCGCGCATCATCACCTCGGCTGCGGACATCTGAGTTCGCTCAGCCGAACGGATATGAAGGGCACCTGCATCGCGGCGGTGCCCTTTTCTTTTGCAGCGACCTGCGCGCATTGTGCCGCTTGCTCCGGTTCGGCAAGCCGTGTATAGGCTTTGACCATGACCAAGGCCGACGCACACCAGATCGCTACGATCTCTGCTGCACACGATGACAATCGTGCGCCGCTGCGCGCCTTCGCCTCGCTTCTTCTTCTCGGCCTTACTCGCGGTTGCCGGGTTCGCTGAGGAGCGCCCGGCGGCCGAAAAGCCACGCCGGCGGATGCTCCTCGACCCCACAAGAGTTTTAGGACAAAGGCGCGCCCGCCGCTCCATTTGCCATCGCAATCCGGTCCCCGATCGGTTATGGCAATGCGGCCAGAGCGCTCAGTGATGAAGAGAAGCTGCAATGATCCAGAAATCCCATTCCATCAAGAACGGCATGCCGGAAGCATCGGTGAAGTATCAGCCTTACCCGCAGATCGCACTCACCGACCGCACCTGGCCGTCGAAGACGATCACCAAGGCGCCGATCTGGTGCTCGGTCGACCTGCGCGACGGTAACCAGTCGCTGATCGACCCGATGGGTCACGATCGCAAGGCCCGTATGTTCCAGCTGCTGCTCGACATGGGCTTCAAGGAAATCGAGATCGGCTTCCCCTCGGCCTCGCAGACCGACTTCGACTTTGCCCGCTGGTGCATCGAAGAGGGTAACGTCGCCAAGGACGTGTCGCTGCAGGTGCTGGTGCAGTGCCGGCCCGAGTTGATCACCCGCACCTTCGAGGCGCTCGAAGGCGCCCACCAGCCCATCGTGCACTTCTACAATTCCACCAGTGAATTGCAGCGCCGCGTGGTCTTCGCCAAGGACGTCGCCGGCATCAAGCAGATTGCCACCGACGCTGCCAAGATGATCACCGACATGGCGGCCAAGGCCGGTGGCGGCTACCGCTTCGAGTATTCGCCCGAGAGCTTTACCGGCACCGAACTCGAAGTGGCGCTGGAGATCTGCAATGCGGTCACCGAAATCGTCAAGCCGACTCCCGAAAACAAGCTGATCCTGAACCTGCCCTCGACCGTCGAGATGGCGACGCCGAACATCTATGCCGACCAGATCGAATGGATGTGCCGCAACCTCGACAACCGCGAAAACCTGATCATCTCGCTGCACCCGCACAACGACCGCGGCACCGGCATTGCCGCCACCGAGCTCGGCCTGATGGCTGGCGCCGACCGCGTCGAAGGCACGCTGTTCGGCAATGGCGAGCGCACCGGCAACGTCGACGTCGTCACCCTGGCGCTGAACATGTTCACGCAAGGCGTCGACCCGCAGCTCGACTGCTCGGACATCGAGCGGATCAAGGAAGTCTACGAATACTCCAACCAGATGGTCATTCCGGAGCGCCATCCATACGTCGGCGAGCTGGTCTATACGGCCTTCTCTGGTTCGCACCAGGACGCGATCAACAAAGGCATGAAGGCGATCAAGACGGCCAACAAGCCGCTCTGGGAAGTGCCGTATCTGCCAATTGATCCGCGCGACGTCGGCCGTTCCTACGAGGCGATCATCCGCATCAACTCGCAGTCGGGCAAGGGCGGCATCGCCTACATCCTGCAGGAGGATTACGGCATCAACCTGCCGCGCAACCTCCAGGTCGAGTTCCGCGAAGACATCCAGCGCATTACCGACGAGGAAGGCAAGGAGGTGCCCTCCAGGCGCATCCACGAGCGCTTCATCGAGCGCTATGTCGAGCAGCCGGGCGCGCGCATCAAGTTCGTCGATCACCACACCTATCCGGTCGGCGAGCACAAGGGCGTGCGCGTGGTGGCCGCCGAGATCACCGACAATGGCGAGGTGAAGCGCATCGAAGGCAAGGGCACCGGCCCGATCGACGGCTTCATCAACGCGCTGTCGATCTACCTCGGCATCGATCTTTCGGTCGCTGACTATTCCGAGCACTCACTGCAGCATGGCTCCAACGCGGCGGCCATCGCCTATGTCGAGATGGAGCATCCGGGCGGAAAACTGTTCGGTGCCGGTATCAATACCAACATCGTTGCCGCCTCGCTCGAAGCGATCGTGTCGGCGGCGAACCGCGTTCTGGAAATGAAGCGCGGCTGATCAACAAAAACGCCGCGTGCCCTCAATGGACGGGCGGCGTTCTCGATCAATCGTTGAGACAGGGCAGTCGCAGCTCGGCATGACGGCGTCATGCCGACGCGCCGGTCGTCTGTTATGCCTGCCGCGCCTTGCGGTTGGCGTAGCGCCGGTCGCGTTCGGCCTTGCGAGCGGCCTCGTCCTCGATCACGCGCGAAATGCGGCTCCGGTCAGCGGCCTCGCGTGCCTCGGTCTCGGCTCTAGCAGCGGCTGCGATGGCGGCCTCGCGCTCTGCCGCCTCGGCCTGCAAACGCTCGCGCTCCTCGGCCTTCGCCCGTTCGCGACCAGCGCGCCGTTCCTCGCGGGCGGCAGCGACTGCCTGACGCTCGGCCTGGCGGGCGAGCTGGGTCGGTTCTGCGGCTTCCTTTGCCGCGCGGTAGGCTTCAAGAAGCGCTTTCTTCGCATCGGCAGCGGCGCTGCGACGGTCGGTGAGTTCACTGTTTCTGATGTTTCTCAAGTCTCTCTTCCAGTTGAGGTGTCACCCTGACTGAAGGTCAGGTTTTTCTGACGCGTTTCGAAATGGGGGCGGCAGCACCCGCCAGACGATCTTGCAATTCCTTCGCCAGGCGTGCTTCGCGCAGGCGCGAGGTCTTCTCTTCGCGTGCCTGGACGATGGCGTCGAGTTCCTCGACTGCGCTGCCTCGAGCAAAGAATTGCGATTGCTCCTTGGCAAAGGCAATCTCGGCCCGCTGGCGCGATTTGGTGTGGGTCTCTGTCATGGGGGATCCCGATCTTACAGGCGCGTCGACGGCAGTCACGTCATTCCCGATGTGCAACGCAGTCGCGGGAACGTGCATTCGATGCGCGGAAATAAAAAAGGCCAGGCATATTGCCTGACCTTGATGGGTATCATGCTCTCGGCAGTGCCAGTACATCCGTGGTCAAGGGAGAGCCGATACCGATTCAGGCCGCCTGAAGATTGCAGGCCGACATCTTGCCCGACTTGTTGTCGCGCTCCATGTCGTAGGAGACCTTCTGGCCTTCGACGATTTCGCGCATGCCAGCGCGTTCGACGGCGGAGATGTGGACGAAGGCGTCCGGGCCGCCGTTGTCAGGCTGAATGAAGCCGAAGCCCTTGGTGGAATTAAACCATTTAACTGTGCCGGTGGTCATGATGAACCCTCTCATAGCATATTGAACGACCGCGACGCGGGAGCGCTGCGGATGGTGATAGCGATTTTTGAAAGGAAGGTTCGTTCAGGGCGCAGTTGCTAGATGCGCGGTAACCAAAGCTTAGCAAGCAAATATCGATTTGCCAGAGATAGAGGTAAAGTATTGCAATGTCAACCTTTGGTTTTTTCTTGCCGATTTTTGCCAATTTTGCGGGAGCTGTGACGCTGCAATTCGGACTCAATATTTGGCCATCGCGGTAGTGTATTTTGCGACGTGGTCGCAGGTGTAACCGTTTGGTTGCCTACACAAATTTCTGCTTGCTCCAAATATGGGCGCAGGAATTATGCTTTCTGCCGACCGCGGCCGATGTCTGCTTTTCATGGCAGCGAAATCCCCCTTGGCAACTGGTGTTGCCAAGGGGGCGGCTCCAGAATTTTCGTGTTGGTTGCGGCAAAGCCAAGCTTTGAAGGCGTGAACTCAGATCGTCGCGGCGGCGGCCTCGGCGATATCCTGCATCCCGACATGGGCGGAAGGGCCGACGAGCACGAAGGAGGCGCCACCTCTCTGCCAGGAGACCATGCCGAGATCATCGCGGATGCTCTCGTCAAAATCGTTCGACTGCGGGCCGGTGGTATTCTTGAGGAAGCAGATCGCGAAGATCTCGCCCTCAGTGCTGCGGTAAACGAGCTGTGCCACGGGTTTGCCGTTCGCCACCAGCAGACGGGCGCCTGCGAAGGTCAGGCCCTTGCCGCCAAGCTGCGGAATCTTGAAGGGAACGCCGACGCTGGACGCAAGCCAGGTCTCGATCTTGGGAGCCTCGGAGGCGGGAACCTCGACGAGATGCTCTTTCTGGCGCGAATAGATGCGGTGGTAGTCGGCGATATCGTCCAGCCAGCCGCGCGCCGCTGCCACTTCGGCCGGTTCGCCCACATTGTTTGCCGTGCCGATGACGAAGCCGGCCGAACCGCCGAGCAGCATCAGTGCAACCGATGCGGCAAGCACGCGCGGCCAGATGCGCACGTTTCTGACGTTGGCGGCTGTCGCCGTCACGCGTTCGGTTTTGGGGCTGACACCGGGACCCTGCTTGATCTGTCGCACCAGGGCCAGCGGCACGGGGTCGTGCAGAAAATCCTCAAAGGCCGTATCGCCGAAGCTGCTGCCGGCTTTCAGCTTTTCGAACAAAGCCTTGGCGTCTTCGTCGCGGGCGAGAAGCGCGTCGAGTTCATTTCGTTCCGCTTCGCCGATCTCACCGTCGATATAGGCGGATAGGCGAACTTCGAGTGCGTGACCCTTTGTCTGTTGCAACGGTCAGGCCCTCCTTTCGGTATTCTCGGAGATCATGGCGGCAAGCCTGAGGCGCGCCGTCGACAGCCTGCTCATGACAGTGCCGATCGGAATGCCGAGGATGTCGGCCGTCTCGCGGTAGCTATGGCCTTCGACGTTGACCAGCAGGAACACGCTCGCCAGGCCTTCGGGCATCGACAGGATCATCTTCTGCAACTGGTTGGCGTAGACGGCCTTTTCGGCCGAAGCCTCGATGCTGAGCTCTTCCTGGCCGAGCGCATCGACCGTGCCGCTGCCGGCGCGGACCTTGCGCTTGCGAATCTCGTCGACCCAGAGGTTGCGCGTCATCGCATAGACCCAGCTTTCCAGCCGGCCTTCTCCGTTCCACAGGTGGCTGCGCGTGATCGCGCGCTCGCAGGCTTCCTGGACGAGGTCGTCGGCATCATTGGCGTTGCGCGTCAGCGTCATCGCGAACCGACGCAATTTGGGCAGGAGACTGACCAAGTCGCGTCTGAAGTCCTTCGTTTCTGCCGCTGGACGCATTGCTCTTCCAAATGAAACGTGCCGGATCGTGCATTTATTCGCGGTGCGAGGCACGAGCCGGATGATATGAAACATTTGCCCCTTAGTCTGCAAGGGAAGTGCCGGAACGGGAAGCAAATTCTGCTGCTTCATAGCGTCTTTTCCCAAAAAGCTTTTGCTTGCCGGCCGCCGTTAACCGAGGACTTCGTTACCGTAAACTGCACCGCCACCCCGAGATCGCGTCAAAGTTCGGCCCGAATCTGGCTGGACCCCATGGCACAACTGCAGGTCGATGTCGGGGACACGCCAATGAACGCACAGCATCCTAGCAAGAGAATGAACGCCGCTCGGATCAGGGGCGGCCGATGGGGCAGCGCCCAGCTTCGGCGAGGGGCCATGGCCATGCGCATTGGTGCGGTGGTTCCGCTGCTTGTGGGCCTTGCCGCATGCCAGAGCGCTGAGGTCATCGAAACCGGATCACTATCGTCCTACAAGGATTTCGTCGCCAGCGACGGGATGGTGACCAAGACGAAGTATCGGGTGGATGCCGCCTCGACCAAGAACGTCAAGACGGTGCACGTGATCCCGACGACCTTCGCGGCCAATGCCGATCTCGACAAGCTTGGAGATCCGCAGAGGAAACTGGTGGCGACGGCGATCGACCGGTCGCTCTGCGAGGCATTGAGTGCGCAGTTCGATGTCGTGCCGATATCGAAGCCGGCGGATATGGCCGTGCGCTCCGTGATCAGCAAGGTCAAATCGACAAATGCCGTTGTTGCGGGCGTGTCGACCGTCACCTCGGCGGTCGCTCCCGTTCCGGTTCCGCGCATTCCGATCGGTCTCGGAAGTCTCGCAGTCGAGGCGGAGGCTTTCGACGCGCGGGGCAAGCAGATCGCCGGGCTGACATGGGCGCGCGGTGCCAACATCCTCACCAATGGTTCCCGCGCATCGACGGCTGCCGACGCCTTTGAGCTTGCCGGAGATTTTTCGGGCGATTTCAGTGCGTTGCTGGAAAAATCGGGTGACCCGATGAAATCCGACTTCGAACTGCCTTCGATGAAGAACGTCAAGAGCAGCGTCGCCTATGCGGTGACCGGCAAACCCTCCGATCCCGATTGTGCTGTTTTCGGCAAAGGATCCGGCCTCGGCGGCATCGCTGGCGGCGCGCTCGGTCTGCCGCCGGAATGGTCGGAGAAGAAGAACGAGAACGCGCCCATTGCAAGTGGCACCAGCGTGGCCGCAAAGAAGGGCTAGAAAACCAATCCCGGTGCGTCTCTTGCGCTCTCGGAGCTCTGTCGTTTGGCGCTGCATTCGAGGTGGCGCCCAGCGCCACCTCGTGCTCCCGATGCGTGGTCAGTACTGGCGGACGCCGCCAAGCGACTGCAACAGTGCGCGGTAGGCCCAGGTGTTCTCCCCGCCGCGATCGCGGATCTCGACGAGCTGCACGCGTGCTTCCTCGACGTGTCCCTGTTCGATCAGCGCCTGGCCCATGTAGGAGCGCGCGAGAATGTAGTTCTCGTCGGCCTGGAGCGCGCGCTTGTAGTACTGCATGCCGAGTTCCATGCGGCCGGCCTTGCGGTTGGAATAGCCGAGATAGTTGAGGACGCGGGCGCTCTTCTGGTCCTTGACCGCGCCGAGTACCTTGATGGAATTTTCATACTGGCCGGCATAGGCGAGCTCGCGGGCGGCCTGGAACAGGATATCGTCGCTGAGGTCGCTTTTCTTGGCGTTGACGCAGGCATTCTTCTTTGCGTCCCACACCTTGCCATCCGTGCATTCGCTGGTCGTCTTGGTCTTCTTGGGCGGTTCGCTGGTGTCTTCGCCGGCTGCCATCACGGCCTGCGCCATGAAGCTGGTTGCGCCGGCCACAATCAGGGCGCCAAGCAGGGCCTTTCGGTACATCATGCCATCTCCCGTTCTTCGCGCATGCCCTTGAAAGCCCGCGCGTCGTTTCAAAATGATCGCGTGTCCTTGACGCTCCGAAAGGAGGTGAGCCGCCGTCGGGCGGCTTCAGCCACGAAGCATGCCAGAAGACAATGCACACCACCAGCGGGCGGCGCACGACTGGGGTATGACGCATGAATGCGGGAAAATATTCGCCGGGCGATGAATATTCTGCGAAGTGGCCCGCCTGACGGCTTCAGAAACGCGTCGTTTCGGCGAGTGTCACCGTCGTTGCATCGCCGTTCAGCGCATAGCGTTCGCGCGTCAGCTGCCAATTGCCCGGCTCGCCGGTGATGGTGAAGAGGTTATAGGCTGCTGGCGGCTTGTGGCCGCCCGGGCCTTGCGAGGCCGAGGCGATGCCAACGACCGGGACCGGTGCATTCTGGCCCTTCAGCCAGTAGACGGTGTTGAGATGGGTGTGGCCATGGATCACGAGCTCCGCACCGCCCGAGGAAATCGTCGCGGCGAAACGGCGGATGCCGATCATGCGCTTGTGCATCGAGGCCGCGCCGCGGATCGGCGGGTGGTGGATCATGACGATGCGAAAGAGGCCCGCTTCGCCGGCGGCCCGCAGCATGTTGACGGCCGCGCGTGCCTGCCGCTGGCCGAAATAGCCGCTTGCGGCAAAGGGGGGCGTTGCGACAGCGGTCGAGCAGCCGATCAGCGCGACCGGTCCGCGCACCCGCATATAGGGAAAGCAACGGTGCCGGTCGTGCCAATGAGCCGGCGCATCGTCGCCCCGCATGTAGGGATACCAGGCACGGGTGGTCTTTTCGTAGGCGCCCGGCACATAGGCGTCATGGTTGCCCGGAACGATGGAAATGTTCTCCGGCTTGCCGGCATCCGTCAGCCATTCGGTCACTGCCTTGATCTCAAGCGAAGACGCGAGGTTCACGAGATCGCCTGTCATCGCCAGATGGTCAGGATCCTTCTTCTCGATATCCGCCAGCAGGGTGTCGAGCGTGCCGGTAAAGAAATGCCGGCTGCGGTTGCGGTGCCAGTTGACGAAACCGGTGATGCGCTTCGACGCGAGCTCCCTTAAGGACAATTCGGGCAGGGGCCCGAGATGGACATCGGAGATATGGGCAAGTTTGAACATCGCCCCCGTCTAGCGCATATTCCGGCCGAGGGGAATCAGGTCGCCCGATGAATCGCGTGCGGGCCGAAAACATGGGAAGGACGAGACGACTGAACGAGCAACGGCCACCGGAGATGCGGCGCTGGTATCTCCGGCTCCTGATGCGGCTCGCGCATGGCTATTACGCCCTTGCGCGCGGCATGACGATCGGCGTGCGCGCTGCCTGTTTCGATGACGAGGGCCGGGTTTTTCTCGTGCGCCATTCCTATCTGCCGGGCTGGCACCTGCCGGGTGGGGGGCTCGATCGCGACGAAGCCTCGATTAACGGGCTGCTGCGGGAGCTGCGCGAAGAGGGAAATCTGGAGGCAACGGCGCCGCCGGTGCTCATCCAGGTCTACTACAACAGGCGCACGAGCCGCCGCGACCATGTCGTCTTCTACCGCTGCGACGGCGTCAGGCAGACCACGCCGAAGACACCGGATCTGGAGATCGCCGCGAGCGGCTTCTTCACGCTCGATGCGCTGCCGGAGGATACCACGCCGGCGACGCGTCGCCGGCTTGCGGAACTCGCCGGCAGCGCTGCCTTCGACATTCACTGGTAGAGGCGGTCCAGCCGCTCGAACAATCGGTCTACAGCCTCTCGCGTCCGTGCGGGGAGGTGAGGTCGAGCACCGGACCCACTGGCACGACGCCGGTCGGGTTGATGGTCGTGTGGCTGCGGTAGTAGTGCTCCTTGATGTGGCGCATATCGACGGTCTCGGCCACGCCCGGGACTTGGTAAAGCTCCCGGAGGTAACCTTGCAGGTTCGGATAGTCGGCGATCCGGCGGATGTTGCACTTGAAGTGGCCGACATAGACCGGATCGAAACGCACCAGCGTGGTGAACAGGCGCCAGTCGGCCTCGGTGAGGCGGCTGCCGGTCAGATAGCGATGCGACGCGAGGCGTTCTTCCAGCTTGTCGAGCCGGGAAAAGAGCGCGGTGACGCTCTCCTCGTAGGCGGCCTGCGTGGTGGCAAAGCCCGCCTTGTAAACCCCGTTGTTGACGTCGTTGTAGACGTCGGCATTCAACGCATCGATTTCGGCGCGCAGTTCTTCCGGGTAGAAGTCGGTCGTCGAGCCGGTCAGCCCGTCGAAGGCGGAATTGAACATGCGGATGATCTCGGAGGATTCGTTCGAGACGATGGTGTTTTGCTGCTTGTCCCAGAGAATCGGTACGGTCACGCGGCCGGAATAGTGGGCATCGGCGCGGGTATAGATCTGCCACAGCGCCTTCGATCCGAAGAGATGGTCGCCAGTGCCGATGCCACCGTCCTTGAACTCCCAGCCCTGGGCGAGCATCAGCGGATCGACGACCGAAACGGAAATGAGGTCCTCCAGCTTCTTCAGCTTGCGGAAGATCAGCGTGCGGTGCGCCCAGGGGCAGGCGAGCGAAACATAGAGATGATAGCGACCGGCCTCCGCCTTGAAGCCGCCGTCGCCGCTCGGGCCCGCGGACCCGTCTGCCGTCACCCAGTTGCGAAACTGCGAAGCGCTGCGCTTGAAATGGCCGTTCGTTGCCACGGTATCGTACCAGACGTCCTGCCAGACGCCGTCCACCAACCTGCCCATATTGAAATCTCCTTCGTGATCCTTGCGCTCATAGATAGCGCTTCCAGCGGCGTCCGATAGATGGCGAAATCCGAACAGTGCGTTTTAGACTTTGACAGCGGGCATTTTTCTGATATCGGCGAACTCACAACTTTTTTCGTGTTGGAAGAAACCGCACTGATGATGTTCTCGGGAAACCTGCGACGACGCTGATGCTGCCAACGCCCGCTTCGGGCGAAGCCATCCCTATGTCTGTTCGCATGCCTGGTTTCTCGATCCCATGAAAAAGCACGATCTCGTCTACCTGACCGAAGACGCGTCCCATGACGCAGCCATCGAAATCATCAATGAAGAAGCCTTCGGCCCCGGCCGGTTTGCCCGGGCGGCCGCGCGCATCCGCGAGCAGGGGCCGCATGATCGGTCGCTCTCCTTCATCTGTACCGACTATGGCGAGACGATCGCATCGGTCAGGATGACGCCTGTGTTTGCGGGCACTGTCAGAGGTCATCTACTCGGGCCACTCGCTGTCCGGCCGTCGCACAAGAACCAGGGCATCGGCCGGGAACTGGTGCGCATCGCCGTCGAGGCGGCGCGGCGGAAGGGTTCGGAAGCGGTGATCCTCGTCGGTGACCCGCCCTATTATCAGCCACTCGGTTTCGAGAAGGTGCGCTACGCCGCGCTCGAGTTTCCGGGGCCGGTCGACCCAGCGCGGGTGCTCGTCGTGCCGATGGCCGAGGGCGTGCATGCCGGCCTTGCCGGTATCATCGGCTGGCGGGACGATGCGGCGGCGTCCGCCGTGCCGCTCGATCTGCTGCTCGCGGTCTGAGATTACAGCGACCTTTGTGCGTTCAATTGAACGCACGACGCTCTAGCTGGCGGCGGGCGATTTCTTCAGGAAGACCCGGGTGCGGCCGATGGGGAAATCGACCAGTTCACCGAAGGCCTGGTAACCCTGGCGTTCGTAGGCCCGCCGGGCTTGCGGGTTGAAGGTATCGATCCAGGCACTGTGGCAGCCGCGGCGTCGAGCTTCGTCTTCCGCCGCCTGAAGCAGCTTGCCGGCAAGGCCCTGGCCACGAAGATCCTCCGGCAGCCACAGCCACTGCACGAAGAGCCAGCCCCAGCCGGTGTGGCCGTTCAAGCCACCGCGTTGCCCCTTCGCCTGGGGACCGCCGACGAGAATGGCGAGCGGTCGCCGCTCCGACGGGCCGACATCGGCGGCATTGAAGGCCGTGAGGCCATTGCCGATCGCTTCCAGCGCCTCGGCCGGAGGCGCGTCCGTTACCTCGAACATCGAAAACCTTTCACGCACGGCGCATGCTGAAGACGTCGAGGCGATCCTCGCCCACGTCCTTTTCATCGAGCCGCCAGCCGAGGCGCTCGTAGAAGGCGCGCTTGCCGGGAAGGGCGCAGAGATGCACGGCCTCCGCGCCGGAATCGAGCGCCGCACGGGCGGCCTTCAGCACGATGTCGCCGCCGATGCCGGTGCCGCGGAACGGCGGGTCGACCCAGACGGCCGCCACCCAAGGGGTGAGATCCGGCCGCTCCTCGAGGTCCGAGGCGATCACCGAGGCGGTGCCGACGAAGCGATCTCCGGCGTGCGCCACCAGGCAAAGGGATTCTGCATCTTCGGTGAGGCTCTCCTGCAGCAGGCAGGTAATATGGCTCAGAGGAAAGCCCTGCGGTTCCCACCAGGCGCGCCAGATGCGGTCGGCCACGGCATCGAAGAAATGTGGTGTGTCGCGAAGGTCGCTGACGACGACGGTCCGTTCGGTCATCGTCCCTCGCGATACCAGGTGGCGGAGATCAGGAAGAGCAGTGCCGCAAGCCCGAGGAGGCCGGTAAACAGCGGCAGCGAGTTGATGCCCTTCAGCACGGTTTCGTCGGTCATGCGGATCGAGAGGCGCTGGTCGTCGGCCGAGCGTATCGAGCCCCTGACCGGCAGGACCGTGGGCAGATCGAGCGGCCCGTCGGCGCTTGCGAGACGCCGCACCAGTCCCTTGGTCTTCTCCGCCCACGGGCGCAACTTGTCCTCGGTCGAGATCGCCGCCTTGAACTCGGGCGCATTGGGATCGCCGACATGGGCAAGGGCCGTGAGTTCACCATTGGCCATCTCGAACAGACCGGTCTCGGTCGTGGCGAGTTCTGCCGAATAGAGACCCGGCTGGCGCTCCGTCAACTTCACGTCCTGCTTTTGACCCGAGGGTGAGACGAGCGAAACGGGACCCGGGTCGCCGTCGATCGTCTGACGGGTGATTTCCAGCGTGCGGCCCCGGGCGCGTGCCGTCAGCGCCTCTTCCTCGAGCGAGGGCTCCTGCATCAACCAATGGGCGGTGCGGCGATAGAGCGAGACATGCGGACCGCCGCCTTCAAAGCCGCGGGCCCAAAGCCAACCCTGGTCGGAGAGCAGCATGGCGACGCGGCCCTTGCCGACGCGGTTGAGCACGAGCAGCGGCTTGCCGTCGGCCGCTTCCATCACCGTATTGCCCTCAGGCCTGTCGACATCGACCGTGCGGAACCAACGGCCCCAGTGCGGCGGCTCGCTGTCGGAGCCTTCGAGGCCGCGGGTTACCGGATGTTTCTTCCCTTCCTCCGACAGGCGGGGGAAGAAGGCCTTCTCGTTCATCACACCCGTGGGTGCGGCCGGCAGCACGGCCGAGAGCGGCGTTGCGGCGATCGAATCGTCGCCGGCGTGTTCCGGCCCGGCGGCAATCAGAAGCGCGCCGCCGTTCTCCACATATTGCGCGATGTTGTCGTAGTAGAGGATCGGCAGCAGGCCACGATGCTGGTAGCGATCGAGGATGATCAGGTCGAACTCGTTGATCTTGTCGACGAACAGTTCACGCGTCGGGAACGCGATCAGCGACAGTTCGTTGATCGGCGTACCATCCTGCTTTTCCTGCGGGCGCAGAATGGTGAAGTGCACGAGATCGACCGCGGCGTCGGATTTCAGGAGATTACGCCAGGCACGCTCACCGGCATGAGGCTCGCCGGACACAAGCAGCACGCGCAGATTTTCGCGAATGCCGTCGAGCACGTGAACCGCACGGTTGTTGGTCGTGGTCACTTCGCCTGGAACCGCATCCACCGCAAATTCGAGCACGTTGTTGCCGCCGCGCGTAACCTTGAAGCTGAAGGGAACGTCGGTGCCCGGCTCGGCCCGTTCCCGGGCGATTTCGTTGCCGTTGAGGCGGATGCTGACTTCCGCGGTCCCGCCGGGTGCGGCGCCGTCGTCGACAACCCGGAACGAGAGCTTCTGCTCTTCGCCGACGATGCCGAAACGCGGCGGGTTGATGAGCTCGACGCGCCGGTCGAACTCATCAGGCTTGCCGGTGATCAGGCCATGAACCGGGGCGTCGAAACCCAGTTTGCGGCTGACATCGGGCACGTCGTGGATCTGGCCATCGGTCACGAAGATGGCGCCGCCGATGCGCGCTGGCGGAACATCGGAGAGCGCTGTCGTAAGTGTGGTGAAGAGGTTGGTCGCCGGCGAGACGCTCGCCGGATCGGTCTTGGCCTCGACGATACGCGGCTCGATGAGCGGTATCGCCGCCAGCCGCGCCTTCAGGCCCTCGACCGCACGATCGGTCTGCTCGGTGCGGTCGCCATTCTGCTGGCTCTGGCTGCGGTCAACCACGATCGCGACGATCGTCGAGAGCGGATCACGCAGTTCGACGAAGATGGAAGGATTGGCGATCGCCAGGGCGAGTGCGGCCAAGGCGAGGGCGCGCAGCCAGGCGCCGCGTATCTTTCGCCACAGACCGTAGCCGATGAACAGCGCCGCGACGATCAGAAGCGGCACGAAGAACACCAGTGGAAGCAGCGGAGCAAAACCATAAGTCATCGATCAGCCCTCACTGCCCAAGCCTCTGGAGGAGGTCCGGCACATGAACCTGATCGGACTTGTAGTTGCCGGTCAGCATGTACATCATGATGTTGACGCCCGCCCGATAGGCATATTCGCGCTGCATTTCGTCCGGCGGTACCGTCGGCAGAAGCGGCGCGCCGTTGGCGTCGACAGCCCAGGCGCCGGCGAAGTCGTTACCGGTGATCATGATCGGCGTGACGCCATCGCCGCCGCGCACCGGTCGGTTGCTCTGCTCCTCGGCGTCATGGGGGGCGGCTTCCACCCACAACTGGCTCTCGGTGTAACGCCCGGGAAAATTCGAAAGCAGGTAGAAGGCCTTTGTCAGCACGTGGTCGGAAGGCACCGGTTCCAGCGGCGGAATGTCTAGGCCGTTCAGCATCTCCTGCAGGCGCTGCACATTGGGGCTGTCGCCCGCCGTCGAAGGCGTGAGCGAGGAGAACTGGTCGCGCGTGTCGAAGAGCACGGTCCCGCCGTTGCGCATATAGGCGTCGATCCGGCTCATCACTCTGCTGCTCGGCATCGGCGCCGTGGCGGATACCGGCCAATAGATGATCGGGTAGAACGCCAGCTCGTCCTGTTCCAGATCGACGCCAACGGGGGCGCCCGGTTCCAGAGCCGTGCGATAGGTCAGGTAGTTGCTGAGGCCCAGGAGGCCCTGTTCCGACAATCGATCGACCTCGGCCTCGCCGGTGATGACATAGGCGAGGTGGGTCGTGTCGAGGCGTTGCAGTGTCTGCGCGTCGCTTGGCTGGCTATCCTGCGCGTGAACAATCGTGGGTGCCAGGGCAGCAACACCAAGGGTGGCAAGGCCAAGGGTTGCAAGCACGGCTGCCGTGGCGGCGCCACCGGCAGCGCGGCGGCGCAATCCTGTGAGGCCGCCGGCCATGGAAAGCACGATCAACGTGTCGATCAGGAAAAGCATCAGCGCGAGCCCGAAGAGATAGGGCCGGATCGAGAACGGGCGCACGCCTTCCAGCCCTTCCGCGCGTTCGCTGACGAGGTTGCCTCTGATCGGAGCGATGCTGCCGCCGTCGGGGAGAAGATTGTTGGCAACAAAACCCTCTTCCGAGCCGTAGAGGCCGGGCGGTGTGTCTGCGGAAACAATCGGCGCAACTCCGGGGGCGATCTCAAGCGGCCGGGCGCTGCCCGTCTCCGTGGTCAGTTCGCCCCGGGCGTTTACCAGGCGATAGGGCGGCAGGGTCTGCGCCTTGCTTGTCTGGTCACCGGCAATGCCGCCGGCACGTGAAAGCTGGATGGACCGGCGCAGCATGTCGACGAAGGAGCCTGAAATCGGCAGGTTCGACCAGCCCGGGTCGGCGCTCACGTGGAAGAGCACGATGCGTCCACGTCCGCGTTCGGCTGTGGTGACCAGCGGCGTGCCATCGGCGAGGTTGGCCCAGGTCCGTTCGGCAAGGTCCGGTGTCGGCTGCGCCAGAACCTGGCGTTTGACAAGCACATCGCGCGGATGCTCGAGACCGGCAAAGGGGCTGGAAGATGGGTAGTCGGCAAGCGGCTGCGGCTCTGACCAGGAGAGCGCGCCGTCGAGGGACCGTTCGCCCTGCCTGAGCATGACGGGGACGAGCGGGTCGTCGGCAGGCGCGCCGGCCAGCCTCGGGCCGGCAAAGCGAACGAGCATGCCGCCATTCTCCAGCCAGCGCGTCACCAGCGGATAGCTTTCGTCCGGCAACCGGCCGACGTCGGCCATGACCAGGATCGACGGATTTTGAGCGAGAAGTTCGGCAATCGCCTTGCCGATCGCTTCCTCTCGCGGCTCGATCAGGTCGGCGTGAGGTTCGAGCGCCCGCTTGATGTAATAGAGCGGTGAAAGCAGCGGCTGCGACTGGTGAACCTCGCCGCTCAGCAGCGCCACGCGACGACGGCGATTGCCATCGTCGAGCAGGTGGATGCCGCCGGCTGTCGCCTGGCCCTCGATCGTCAGACGTGCGAAATCGTTGCGCAGCTCGAAGGGGGCCCTCAACAGGGCATTCGCTGCCGTGGCGCCTGAGGCGAAGCGGAGTTCGCCTTCGGCAATGGCGGTGCCGCGCGCGTCGCGGGCAAAGACGTAATAGGCGCGTGGCTCGCCAAGCGGCAGCCGCGATGCCGTGACCCGCATGCCTTCGTTTTCGTTGGTCGCGGATGTCAGCGCGATGGCGCTTTCCGCATTGCCTTCGATCCGGCGGACGTTGGCCGCGCCGATCTCCGCGACTTGGCGCATCGTCTGACCGTCCCCAGCCTCGATCCCGTCACTGAGGAACGCAAGCGTGCCAGGCGGCGAGTTCGCGAGGGCGGCTTTCATGGCGGCAAGCGCCCGATCGCGCGCGGCTGGCAGCGGTTGCGGCTGCGCCGCGGCCAGCCGGTCTCGCGCGGTGGTGGCGGAAGCCGGGGTCGCATCGTGCTGTCGATCGGTCGTGAAGACGATCGAAACCGGCAGATCCTTCGCCTCCGCATCGTCGATGAGCGCATTGGCGGCCTCGACCCGCCGATCCCAATCGGAGACCGTCGCCCAGCTGTTGTCGATGACGAGCGCCAGCGGGCCAGCGGAGGAAAGCGTGTTCTGCCGCGGGTTGAACACCGGATCGGCGATCGCCAGGATCACCGCCGCGGCCATCAGCATGCGCAGCAGCGTCAGCCACCAGGGGCTTTGCGCCGGGGTTTCCTCGCGCTTCATCACGGACGCCAGGATGCGCAGCGGCGGGAAGACTTCGGCCGCGGGCCTTGGCGGCGTCATGCGCAGCAGCCACCAGATGACGGGCAGGGCAACGAGGGCGGCGAGGATGGCGGGATTGGTGAACAGGAAGGGCAAGCTGCTCATAGCTGGCCCCCGTGCGTCGCGCGTCCCGGCATGCCGGAGAGATAGGTATGCACGGCGACGAGCGCCTCCGAGGCGGGCCGGTCGGTTCTGTGCGGGGTGAAGGTCCAGCCGAGGTGGCGGAGCGTCACGCCCAGGCTGTCGCGGCGGCCGACATAGGCGCGCTGATAGTCCTCGCGCAGCACTTCGGCGCGGCCGGCCGTCAACTTCTCGCCGGTCTCCGGGTCGGTGAATTCGGTGCGGCCGCTATAGGGAAACACCTCTTCCGCAGGGTCGGCGATCTCGACCACATGGCCGCGCAAACCCCGGCGTGCCAGCGGGCCGAGGCGGTCCATGATCTTTTCCGCCGGATCGAGAAAATCGCCGATCAGCACGAGATCGCTGGCGCTGCGGATCATCCCGGTATTGGGGAGGCCTTCCGCAAGCGGGCTCAGCATGATTGCGGTCGCCAGCCGTTCGGCGGCATTGCGGGCCGAGATCGGCTCCATGATGCCGGGGCAGCCGATGCGTTCGCCAGAGCGCGCGAGGATCTCGGCGAGCGCCAGCATCAGCACGAGCGCGCGGCTCTCCTTGGAGACGGCGCCGAGCCTCGACTTGTACATCATCGACGGGGAAAGATCCGCCCACAGCCAGATGGTGTGCGCGGCCTCCCATTCGCGGTCGCGGACATAGGTGTGGTCGTCGCGGGCCGAGCGGCGCCAGTCGATGCGCGACAGGCTCTCGCCGTCGCTATAGGGCCGGAACTGCCAGAAATTCTCGCCGATGCCGCGCTTGCGCCGGCCATGCCAGCCAGAGATCACGGTATTGGCGATCCGCCGCGCCTCCACCAAGCAATCGGGAACGAGCATGGCGCGCTGTTGCGCGCGGGAAAGTACTTCACCAGCAGGAGTACGCGAGACTATGTGCCCGACGGTGGCCATTCGTCAGCCTCTGGCCTGTTTCACCAGATCGGCGATGACGTCGCGCACGGTCATGCCTTCGGCGCGGGCAGCGAAAGTGAGCGCCATGCGGTGCTGAAGCACGGGCTCGGCAAGCGCCAGGATGTCGTCGATCGACGGCGCCAGGCGCCCGTCGTAAAGCGCGCGGGCGCGGGCGCAAAGCATCAGTGCCTGGCCGGCGCGTGGGCCGGGACCCCAAGCAACGTTCTTGTCGGTCGCGGCATTGCCGTTGCCCGGACGGGCGGAGCGCACGAGCGACAGGATCGCGTCGACCACCTTTTCCCCCATCGGCATCTGTCGGATGAGGGCCTGGATCTGCTGCAGCCGCGCTGCATCGATGACCGGGTGAGCGGTTGCTTCGCTGACACCTGTGGTCTCGAGCAGGATCTGCCGCTCGGCCGCAAGGTCGGGATAGCCGACATCGACCTGCATCAGAAAGCGGTCGAGCTGCGCCTCGGGCAGTGGATAGGTGCCCTCCTGCTCCAGCGGGTTCTGGGTGGCAAGCACGTGGAAGGGCGCCGGCAGGTCCTTGCGGGCGCCGGCCACCGTGATGTGATACTCCTGCATCGCCTGCAGCAGCGCCGATTGCGTGCGCGGCGAGGCGCGGTTGATTTCGTCGGCCATCAGCAATTGCGTGAAGATCGGGCCGGGAATGAAACGGAACGAGCGATGGCCGGCCGCATCCTGGTCCATGACTTCCGAGCCGAGGATGTCGGAGGGCATCAGGTCGGGCGTGAATTGCACGCGGCTGGAATCAAGGCCGAGGACCGTGCCGAGTGTGGCGACGAGCTTCGTCTTGGCAAGGCCGGGAACGCCGACGAGCAGGGCATGGCCGCCGGAGAGAACGGCGAGCAGGGTCTGCTCGACAACGCTCTCCTGACCGAAAATAACCTTGCCGACTTCCGCACGCACCCGGGCGATTTCGCCGAGTGCGCTTTCGGCCGCGGCGACAATCGTCTTCTCGTCGATCGCGTCGGCCGCGCCCTTCATGACAGTCATGGTCGTACTCCCCGGTCGCCCGTTGTTAAACCGAATCGCCCTATACCGGGATTTCAGTTGCCAAATTCCAATTTAGACCCTGCCGGACGGCTGACAAGTCGGCGCCGACGCACTATCTCGTGACATATCAAAGGTCTCGATCTGAAAATCGGGGTCAAACGGGACGGAACAATGGCAGAAGCCGAAATTCAGCAAACCGGCGATGCCGCCGGACTGGCGGCACTGATTGCGCGTGCTGCGGGGCAGACCGGCGAAAAGGCGCGCGGCCTGCCGCCGGTGGACCGCTGGAATCCGCCGTTCTGCGGCGACATCGACATGGAGATCCGCGCCGACGGCACCTGGTTCTATCTCGGCACACCGATCGGCCGGCAGCCCTTGGTCAGGCTGTTTTCCACCGTTTTGCGCAAGGACGAGGATGGGCACACCTATCTCGTGACTCCTGTGGAAAAGGTCGGCATCCGCATCGTCGATGCGCCCTTCGTGGCCGTCGAAATGAGCATGACCCAAGGAGAACAGGGCCAGCTCCTGACCTTCCGCACCAATGTCGGCGATGTGGTCGAAGCCGGGCCGGAGCATCCGCTGCGCTTCGTCATCCACGGTGAGAACCGGGAGCTGAAACCATATCTGCATGTGCGCGGGCGTCTGGAGGCGCTGGTCTCCCGGCCCGTCATGTATGACATCGTCGAACTCGGTGAGACGCTTGAAGTCGATGGCACCGAGATGTTCTGCGTGCGCTCGGGCGGCGCCGTCTTCCCGATCATGCCGGCGGCAGAGCTGGAAGCGCTGTCGCGATGAACCGGCATCTCTTCTCCGCTGACGAATTCCGTCGACGTGCGCTTACCCAGATGGGCGGACCTGTGGAAACCTCCTGGCGCGACCATGGCGATTTCCTGCTCAATCCGGGCATCGTGCCCTATCTGGAGACGCTGCATCTGAAGGATGCCGCAGTCCTCGTGCCCGTCGTCGACGATGGTGACGATGCGAGCGTCATCCTGACCCAGCGCACGGCGAGCCTGCGCAAGCATTCCGGTCAGGTCGCCTTTCCCGGCGGGGCCGTCGATCCCGAAGACCGGTCCGTCGAAGTGGCGGCGCTTCGCGAAGCGCAGGAGGAGATCGGTCTCGATCCGCGCTTCGTCGAGACCATCGGTCGGCTGCCGCATTACATGGCCATGTCCGGTTTCCGCATTACCCCGGTGCTGGCGGTGGTCAAGCCCGGCTTCGAATTGATCGCCAATCCGGACGAGGTCGAAAGCGTCTTTGAGGTGCCGCTGTCCTTCCTGATGAACCCCAGCAATCACGCCCGCGGTCGCGGGCATTGGCAGGGCGAGGAGCGGCATTTCTATCGAATGCCCTATGGTGACCATAACATCTGGGGTATCACCGCCGGCATTCTCCGCATGCTTTATGAAAGGCTTTACGCATGACTTCCGTTGCCGGCGAAGGCTGGTTTTCATCGCCCTCTCTCCGCCGTGTTTTCGAGGTCCTGAACGTCGAGGGCGGCGAGGTCCGGGTCGTCGGCGGCGCGGTACGCAACAGCCTGATGGGTCTGCCGGCCGGCGACATCGATATGGCGACCACCTGGCGTCCGGACGAAGTGTCCGAGCGGGCGAAGGCGGCAGGCATCAAGGTGGTGCCGACAGGCATCGATCACGGCACCGTGACGCTCGTCATCGACGGTACGCCCTATGAGGTGACGACGCTCCGGCGTGATGTTTCGACTGATGGCCGCCGCGCGGAAGTCGCCTTCGGCAGCGACTGGAAGGCGGATGCAGAACGGCGGGATTTCACCATCAATGCACTTTACGCGAACGACCGCGGCGACGTGTTCGACGATGTCGGCGGGCTCTCGGACATCGAGACGCGCACGCTGCGCTTCATCGGCGATGCTTCAGAGCGGGTTGCCGAGGACTATCTGCGCATCCTGCGTTTCTTCCGGTTCTTCGCGCATTACGGCAGCGGCAGGCCGGATGCCGAGGGCCTGCGCGCCTGTGCCAGGGCGCGCTCGAAGCTTGCAACGCTTTCGGCCGAGCGGGTCTGGGCCGAAACAAAGAAGTTGCTTTCCGCCGCCGATCCCGGCCGCGCGCTGCTGTGGATGCGCCAGGCAGGCGTGCTGACCGAAGTTCTGCCGGAAACGGAAAAATGGGGCATCGACGCGATCCCGGATATCGTTGCCGCCGAGCGGGCCTTTGGCTGGGCGCCGGATCCGCTTCTGCGCCTGGCCGCGATCGTGCCGCCGGACGAAGAGCGGCTGGAGGCAATGGCGGAGCGTCTGCGTCTGTCGAAGGCGGAAGCTGCCTATTTCAGCCGCTGGGCCAAGGCGCCGGCGGTCCCCGCGACCACCGTCGATACGGCCTTCGATCGGTTGCTCTATCGTCATGGAGTGGAGGGGATTGTCACAGGGCTGCGGCTGGCGCTGGCAACGGCACGGCGCAAGTCGGAAGGCGATCCGGCGCTGCTGTCCGAAACCGCTGCGCTGCGCCGGCTGCTGGCACGCGCCGACGCCTGGAAGCGGCCGAGCTTCCCGCTGAATGGCGGCGATGTGCTGAAGGCCGGCGTTCCGGCCGGCCCGCGCGTGGGAGAAATCCTCAGCGAACTCGAAAATCTCTGGATCGAGCGCAACTTCAGTCTCGACCGGGCAAACCTCATCGCCCGGCTCGAAGCCATGGTGCAGCCGGACTAATCGGACGGCTAGCGCCGCCTTGAGGACGGCTAGCCTGCCTTGGCCGGACGGCTTACGCCGCCTTGGCCGGACGGTTACGCCGCCTTGGATTCGTCGGTGATCCGGGCCTTGATGTTGTCGATCATGTTTTCGCGAATAACCGTCTCGCCGTGCGTTTCGCGCATGTGCTCGACGGCGCGGCGCACGATTTCGGCATCGTTGTCGGCGCGCGTGTGCCATTCGCAACCCGGGACGAGGGAACCGCATTCAAACAGGCGCATGGTGCTTCCTTCCCTGTCTAAAGTTTGATGCGAGAGCGCGGCGCGCCTTTCGGGCGACCGCACGATTAGAGTAGCATCAACCCCCAAGGGCGGCCAATTGTTCCCGCCGACGACGCGAGAAGAAACCGTTATAGACAAAGAGGCCGATGGTGTTATGGGTTTGCGGTAACAAGAGACGCAAAGGCCCTTTTGCCCATGACCACCGTTCAATCGGAACTGATCTCCGCCATCCGGAACATTCCTGATTATCCGAAGCCGGGCGTGATGTTTCGCGATATCACCACGCTGCTCGGCAATCCGCGCGCATTCCGCCGTGCGATCGATGAGCTGGTGCATCCCTACGCCGGTACCAAGATCGACAAGATCGCCGGCATCGAAGCGCGCGGTTTCATCCTCGGTGGCGCGATTGCACACCAGCTTTCTTCCGGCTTCGTTCCGATCCGCAAGAAGGGCAAGCTGCCGCACGACACCGTGCGCATCGCCTACAGCCTGGAATACGGCGTCGACGAAATGGAGATGCACAAGGACGCCATCAAGCCGGGCGAGAAGGTGATTCTCGTCGACGATCTGATTGCGACCGGCGGGACGGCGGAAGCGGCCACCAAGCTTCTGAAGCAGATGGGCGCCGATATCGTCGCCGCCTGCTTCGTCATCGATCTCCCCGATCTCGGTGGACGCAAGAAGCTCGAAGCGCTCGGCGTCAATGTCCGCACGCTGATCGAATTCGAAGGCCACTGATCCTGACGGGCGATAGCGGCATTGCGGATCGAAATCCGCGCGTTCCGCACCGGATCATTTTCGATCGCTTCAGAGGCGATTGATCGTCCGCAACATCAGCTGAACTTCACGCTGTGTGGCGGGTGGCAGTGTCTCTACTTCCTTTTGCCAAAACTGTTCGGCTTCCGGAGGCTCGTCTTCCCAACTTCTGACGGATGTCTCGTTATCGTCGATCACGACACGGCGATGGCCGCCAAGACGCAGATAGGCGTCCGCCAGTTCACAGACATGGGTTTTTTCCATGGCCAACACTCCCGTTTCCTTGATGCAAGGCGGGCATCCCGCACGGGGTAAGTGACAGTCGGCACCGCGCTTTGTCTGGTGCTGATTTTACGCGCAAACCGCGCTGGAATTAAGATGTCTCTGGAGGTGCGTCGCCCGAAGGCGGCGCTCGTTGCTACACGAACTCGATCACCTTGCTCTCAAAGCGGATCACCGCCTCGCCGTGCTGGTTGTCGCCTTCGCACAGGATCGTGTTGATCCGCCAGCCGGGTTTCGAGGTGAGCGAGCGGCTTTCGAGGAAGGTCACGAAATAGGTGACTGTGTCGCCGGCATAGACCGGCTTCAACCATTTGAGATCGCGAAAACCGGGCGAGGGGCCGAGGTTCGGCGCACGCAGACCCTCGGCGGCGAGCCGGCGCTGCTCGTTCCTCCAGAAGCGGACGAAGCATTGCATCCATCCGGCGCTGGTATGCCAGCCCGATGCGCAAAGCCCGCCGAACAGCGAATGCCGTGCCGCTTCCTCATCGAGATGAAAAGGCTGCGGGTCGAAGTCGCGGGCGAAGCGGATGATGTCTTCGGCCGTGAAGGTCAGGCTGCCGATGGCGGTCCTGGCCCTGGCGGCGTAAAATTCTTCCATCGTCATCATCAGGCTTGCCCCTTCTCGCGGCAGCGAAAGAGAACGGTGCATTCGGAGACCGCCATGGGCTCACCCGCCTGGTTGGTGATTTCGTTGCGGAATTTGACGATGCCGAGATCGGGCTTCGAATTCGACCGCCGCGCCTCGAGCACGAGGCTGAAGCCATTGAGGATATCGCCGGCGATGACCGGCTTCCTCCAGTCCATGAAGTCGATGCCGGGCGACCCTTGAGACGTCGAATTGCCCATGAAGGCGTCGAGCATCATGCGCATGCCGACGGCGCTGGTGTGCCAGCCGGACGCGGCAAGGCCGCCAAGAATGCTGCGTTTTCCCGCTTCCTCATCGAGATGCATCGGCTGCTGGTCGAACTCACTGGCGAAGGCGATCATCTCCGCCGGCTTCATCTCGACCGGCGTGTAGTCGAAACGGCGCCCTTCGGAAAAATCCTCGAAATACAGCATGCTTGAGTTGTCCCGTCTGATTTGCTGCCGTCTACCTACTGCATAATTTATCGAAGCGGAATCCATTTGAGCGGATCTGTTGCGAGGCAGCGCGGGCTGAATTTCCAGGTTGCGCATGCCGGACGTTCATGCAACCACCTGTCTAGCTGCCGCATCCGCCGGCGCTTGATCGAGGAGCATTCGTGACCGAACTGAACAGAGCGCTCGCAGGCGCTGCCGAAAAAGGGATCATCTCAGCGAACCAGGTGAGAGATCTGGAAGCCTATCTTGCGGACCGCGGCATGATCTTCGGGCCGACGGCGCCGGATGCCGCCGCGGAGCGACATGACGCTGCGCTTGATGCGCGTGCAGCCGAAGACAGCGAGCAGCCGCGGTTCGTGCGGGGATTTCACGATATCCTGATCACCATCGGCGTCATTGTCGTGCTGATCGGCCTTTGGGGTCTGGGTGGTCCGTTCGCAACGCTGCCGGTCATTCTCGTTCTTGCCGAAATCCTGGTGCGACGCCAGCGGCTGGCACTGCCGTCGGTGGCGCTGACGGTCGCGCTCGTGCATTGGGTCGGAACGACGTCGCTGATGTTCGTGAGCGAGCAGGAGGATGCCTGGAAACCGCTGATCTTTGCACTCGCCTACCTATCGGCGTTCCCGATCCCGCTGGGCCTGTTCTACTGGCGCTATCGTGTACCACTGGCGCTGGCCGGTCTGATGGTATCGATCGCACTCATCTGCGTGGTCGCGATCCTTCTTGCCCTCGAGAAGATCCTGGGGATCGACCTTGCCAACGAAGACCATTTCATGCTTCTCGCGCTCACTGTTCTTGTTGGAGCCCTGGGCCTTTTTGCGGCCGCCATGCGCTACGACGTTTCCGATCCACAGCGTGAGACCGCGCGCTCCGATACGGCATTCTGGCTGCACCTGGCCGCAGCACCGGCATTGCTCTACGCACTGATGGGCCTGGTTTTCCTGTCGAACGGTGGCAGCACCTGGTGGGACGGTCAGGCCGGCTTCGGCCAAGCGGTTGCCGCGATCCTGATCGTTGCGGCCTTCATGCTGGTCGGGCTGGTCATCGACCGGCGTGCGTTCGTCACGTCGGGGCTGGTGTCGCTCGGGGGCGCGGTGTGGACGATGCTGAGCCAGACCGGCGCGTCGCTCGACAGCTACGTCTTCGTCGCCTTCGCGGTGGTCGGCGTGACCGTACTCTTCATCGGCATCTTCTGGCAGCGGTTGCGCCGTATGGTCATGGACCTGCTACCGGAAACGATAACGGCGCGGTTGCATGCCGCGCCGTGATACCGAGTTCTCTGCGTGCGCTGCACCGTTGCAGCGCACCTTGTCTCTTTGATCTTGCGCCTGCTACGCAAGATCGCCGCGCCACGTCTTACGTGTTGAAGCGGAAGTGGATGACGTCGCCGTCCTGGACGACGTATTCCTTGCCTTCGTCGCGCGCCTTGCCGGCTTCCTTGGCGCCCACTTCGCCGCCGAGCGTGATGTAATCCTCGTAGGCGATCGTGTTGGCACGGATGAATCCGCGCTCGAAGTCGGTGTGGATGACGCCGGCCGCCTGCGGTGCCTTGGTGCCGCGCTGGATCGTCCAGGCGCGGGTTTCCTTGGGGCCGACGGTGAAGTAGGTGATGAGGTCGAGCAGCTTGTAGCCGGCGCGGATCAGACGGTCGAGACCGGCTTCTTCTAGGCCGAGCGCGCTCAGGAACTCCTTGGATTCTTCTTCCGGCAGCTGTGCCACTTCGGATTCGATCGCCGCCGAGATCACGACGCTTTCGGCCCCCTGCGCCTTTGCCATTTCGGCAACCGCGCGGGTGTGTTCGTTGCCGTCGACCGCATCGCTTTCGGCGACGTTGCAGACGTAGAGCACCGGATGGGCGGTCAGGAGGTTGAGGCCCTGCAGGATGCGCAGCTCTTCGGCATCGAGCGTGGCAAGCAGCGTGCGTACCGGCTTGCCGTCCTGCAGCAGCTTCAGCGAGGCTTCCATGATCGGCAACTGCGCCATGGAGTCCTTGTCCTTGCCGCCGGCGCGCTTGCGGGTCTGCTCGGTGCGGCGCTCGAGGCTGTCGAGGTCGGCGAGCATCAGCTCGGTCTCGATCGTCTCGGCATCGGCGACCGGGTGGATGCGGCCTTCGACGTGGGTGATGTCGTCATCCTCGAAGCAGCGCAGCACATGCACGACGGCATCCACTTCGCGGATGTTGGCGAGGAACTGGTTGCCGAGGCCTTCACCCTTCGACGCGCCACGCACGAGGCCGGCGATATCGACGAAGGAGATGCGCGTCGGGATGATTTCCTTCGACTTGGCAATGTCGGCAAGCTTGCGCATGCGCGGGTCCGGCACCGCCACTTCGCCGGTGTTCGGCTCGATGGTGCAGAACGGGTAGTTGGCTGCCTGGGCGGCCGCCGTCTTGGTGAGTGCGTTGAAGAGCGTGGACTTGCCGACGTTCGGCAGCCCGACAATACCGCATTTGAAGCCCATGGGGTCTCGTCCGTATCCTTAAATTCCGTTGGCGTGGCTATGCGGGAAGGGCGCTTCCTGGTCAAGGGTGGACACCCCGTTCACGGTAAATAAGGGGCTTGCGCCGTTGAACGCGCGGTATTTGGGCCGCATATGCCCTCAGAAATCCGCCGGTCCCGTCGCGGCGAAAAGTCTGAGGAGCCCACATTGATCGATCAGAAATTCATGTTCCCGCGCGTGCCGGTGGCCGTCGTCGATATCGGCGACACGCTTGAAGCCCTGCTGATCCGTTCCATGCTGGAGAGCCTTAGCGCCGTCGTCACGCTGCATCTGCCGGGGACACCCGGGGACTTCCTGACCTTGATCGCCGGCGGCGAGTTCGTGCATCAGCATCTGGTCATTTGCGGTCACGGCGACGAAAATGGTTTCGTCTTCGGCGAGTATTGCGAAGGCATCGACACATCGATGCTAGTCGACGGTAGCCTGCCGCCTTCGGTCGTTGCCGAGCATGCCAGGCTCGGCGGCAAGATCGTTCTCAGCACCTGCTGCGAAACCGGCGGCAAGGCATACGGCGATGCCTTTGTCGGGGCGGGTGGCGCAGCCCTCTACGTCGCTCCCGATGGTTCGCCCGAAGGGGCCGATGCGCCGCTCTTCGTGCATTGCTTCTATCATGCGCTTCTTGCGCGCAAGCAGGCGCCCGAGGCGGCACTGGAGCGGGCCCGCTCCTATGACGAGGCGGCGACGATGTTCGTCGGGCACTGGCCCGCCAACTGACCGACGGTGACTGCCGCCCCTGCTTTTGCTTGATCGGTGCGCCCGCCCGTAGGATAGTGCGCATATAGCGCCGCGCGTCGCTGTAACATTTAGATCTGCTTCACGATTTTGTCCCTAAATCGGTTCTGGTTTAAGGAATTTCCGTTCTTTCTGTCATCAACGGGGTGGTTCCGATGAGTGACAACGAGGTTGCCAGAAAAGTCAAAGTGAAGGTCAAGCCGAAGCTCGAACGGCCGAAACTTTACAAAGTCATGCTGCTCAACGACGATTATACGCCGCGCGAGTTTGTCGTCGGCGTGCTCAAGGCCGTGTTCCATATGAGCGAGGAGGCCGGCTACCGCGTGATGATGACGGCGCACAAGATGGGCACTTCGGTGGTCGTCGTCTGTGTGCGCGACATTGCGGAAACCAAGGCCAAGGCGGCGACCGATCTTGCCAAGGAAGCGGGTTTTCCGCTGCTCTTCACCACCGAACCCGAGGAATAACGAGCGGCCGGTACGAAGGATGGCGGGGGTCGCCGGTTCGCTTTATGTTTTCTTATGTAGACGAAGCGGCTTGCTTGCTTCCCGCTTGATCGTGCCCTTGGCTTCGAGATCGAGCTGAACCGCCTTCAGCCACCAGCCGGCCTTTGCACCCTCGGGGAAAAGGTCCTGCGGCAACAACGGCAATAGCCGCTCCTTCGCTTCCGCGACGGTCAGCCCCGGTGTGGCCGGCAGGACCGCGAGCAGGGCTTCGCGCATTGCCTCGTACTTTACCCGGTCGACACGGTATTTGTGGCCGGGCGAGACGATGTTTTCGATCTCGATCTTCTCAGCCTGAGATGCCATTGGCCTCACCTTTCACATAGTCGATCCTGGGCGCCTTGAATCCCATGGCCGCCCAGGCGGTCAAAAGCCGCCACATGAAGCGGCCCGAATGCGTCTTGTAGCTCGGCAGTGTGTCGTTGAACTCGACGCCTGCCTTGCGATCTTTCGTCATGGTCCGCATTTCGAGCGGCGGCTGTTCGTCCGGGGCGAAACGCTGATTGTAGACGCTCAGCCAGTGGCCGCCTTTGAATTCGAGGAACATGGCGGCGTTGCAGCAACTCGCAATCACCCTTCGCGTCGGCGCCTCGGGCGTCAACCGATGCTCGCGCAAAAGCTCGCTGCCCCGGATGCAGCGGATCCTGTCCTTCCGGTAGAGCGCGAAGCGCGTCGAGCCGTCGGCTTCCAGCACAGGCGACGCTTCGGGCAGGGCCTCGAAGCGCTCGCCGGCGGTGCGGCAACTGGTGCAATAGCAGGCGGCGCCGACAATCGGCTCGCCGACGGCTTCAAAGGCAACCTGACCGCAGCGACAGGCGGCAATCCGAATTCTTGCTTGTGGTTTCACCATGGCCCTCTCCCGATATCGGCTCATTAACTAGACTGTACCGTCCAGTTTGATTTGTCAATCCGACTGGCCTATTGTGTGGGGCAGATGATTTGTGACGTGCAGCAAGGCGGAGGGGCAGAATTGAGCAATGGCGCAAAGACGCGCATGGAGCGTACCCGCAAGGGGATCGTGGCGGCGGCAAGCGATCTCTTCCTGAAACACGGCTTTCTCGGCACGAACATGGATGAGATCGCGGCGACCGCGGAAGTGTCGAAGCAAACCGTCTATTCCCATTTCCAGAGCAAGGAGGCGTTGTTTCTGGAGGTCGTGCGCAGCATGACGGGTGGGGCAGGCGATGAGTTCCAGGAGCAGGTCGCCGATCCTGACGGCGATGAGCCGATCGAGGAATTCCTGCTCGACTATGCCACCCAGCTGCTGACGATCGTGATGACGCCGCGGCTGATGCAGGTGCGGCGCCTGGTGATTGCCGAGGTCGAGCGCTTTCCGCAGCTTGGCGAAGCGCTGCACGAGCGCGGACCGATGCGCTCGATCAGGCGGCTTGCCGTCGCCTTCAAGCGCTATGGCGAGAAGGGCGACATCCGGGTGAAGGATGTGCAGGTCGCTGGCGGGTTCTTCAACTGGCTCGTCATGGGTGGGCCGGTGAACGACGCCATGCTGCTCGGCGACGGCGCCATTCCGGCGCCGGAGGTTCTGCAGGCCCATGCGGCCGAGGCGGTGCGGATCTTTCTGGCAGCGCACAGAGCCGCCTAGGCGTTCGGGTCTCTTTCAGGTTCGCGGCTATCCGTTTGATGCGGAAGAAGTCAAGCTGCGACAGCGAAAAGCACGTGGCCGTCTAGGGTTGACCGCGCTCGGACCACTCGCGCGCGTCAAAACCAGCCGGAACGAAGGCGCCGCCCGCCCATTGGCCGTCGTCGTCCTGATGCGAAAGCAGTCTGGAGCCCCAGCCTTCGGTCTCCACCTTGGCTCGCTCGGCCCTCCACACAGGTTCCGGGGCATCCAGCAGGTCACGCATCACTTGCCAGCGGATCGAAGGATCCGAAGCGAGAAGCCAGTCAATCACCGGGAGGCTCATAGGGCGTGCTCCAGGCCGGTCTTCAAAGCCGACCTGAGCGAAAACTAGTGCTCGCTCCGGAAACGGGAAGCTAGTCGCCCTTCGAGCCGAACATCTTCTTCAGCATGTCGGCCATCGGGCCGGTCGCCGGCAGCTTCTTTGGCTGGGCTGAATTGCGCGCCTGGTGGATGTGCGATTGCGCGCTCTGCTTCTTCGGGGTTTCGGGCTTGTCCGCTTCCGGCTTGCCGCCGGTCGCGAGCGCGATCTTGTTCAGAAGCTGGGAATCCTCGCCGCGCACCAGCATGTCGGCATTGTCGGCGATGGCGTCGAGCAGCGGTATCAGCCAGGCTTGGTCGGCCTTGGCGAAATCGCCGAGAACGTGGGCGTGAACGAGGTCCTTGACGCCGGGATGGCCGATGCCCAGACGCAGGCGGCGATACTCCTTGCCGCAATGGGCATCGATCGACTTGATGCCGTTGTGGCCGCCATGGCCGCCGCCGACCTTGAGCCGCGCCTTGGCGGCCGGCAGGTCGAGTTCGTCATAGATGACGGTAATATCCTTCGGCTGCAGCTTGTAGAAGCGCATGGCCTCGCCGACCGCTTCGCCTGAGAGGTTCATGAAGGTCTGCGGCTTCATCAGGAGCACGCGTTCGCCGCCGATCTCGCCTTCGGCGATCTCGGCCTTGAACTTCTTCGACCAGGAGGAAAAGCTGTGCCGGCGGTGAATGACGTCGACCGCCATGAAGCCGATATTGTGCCGGTTGGTGGCGTATTTCGAACCTGGATTGCCAAGCCCTACGATGATCAGCATGTCGTCACGCGTCGATGATTTCGGGGTGGGGCCATCCAAGATCATCGTGCCCGGGGGAAGTCAACGCTTATTTCTCGGCGCGCAGGCTGGCATTCGGCGTGAGGCCGTAGTGCTTGAAGATTTCGTCCTGGGTGCCGTTGCCGACCAACCGGTCCAGTTCGCGCTGCATCGCGGCGACGGTTGCCCGCGATACATCGCGGTGGCAGGCGATGCCGTAGAGCTTGCCTTCAAGCACCAGCGCCGCCTCGACCGGTTTGCCCTCGGCGCGCATGCTCTGGAAGGTTTTCTCTGACGTCATCAGCAGATCGACGCGTCCGGCGATCAGCTTCTTCACGCTCGAATCGAGGTTTGCGGCATAGTCGATCTTCGGAAAGTCGTGGTCCCTGAGATAGGTTGCGGAAAAATCCTCGCGCTGGGTGCCTACGGTGTACTGACGTGCTGCTTCCAGCGAAGCCGGTGCTATGTCTGAGCCGGCGTGGCGAACCATAACCATATGATCGACCAGCAGAGGTTCGACCCATTGAAACTTCTTGTCGCGTTTGGCGTCGTGGCCGGTGGTGAAAACGCAATAGGCAGGATCGGTTTCGGCCAGCATGAAAGCCCGCGCCCAGGGCAGAACCTCGATCGTGTAAGGCTGTTTCAGCCGCTCCATGATCCGCTTGACCTGATCTACCGCAGCACCGCTCGGACCGTTCTCGGTCGAAAAATTGTAAGGGGGGTACTCCTCGGTGACGAACTTGATCGTCTGTGCCTCAGCGGTCGTGAAGAGACCGAGGAAAAATATTGGGATCAGCGCCTTCACGTGCTTTCCTCCTTTTGCTGCATGCCTTGCGGTATCCGTGCGGTGCTGCCGCGTCCCGAACCTCCATGGGAGAGCGCGACCGCTGGCAGCGAACATCATGCCCGCCTGTCTGCCACCGCCGCCGTCTTTGCCTCCGAGTCGTTTTCCAGCATCTTCAGCATGCTGTCGATCTGCATCGGCCGGCTGAAGAGATAGCCCTGGCCGCAATCGACACCCAGCTTGCGCAGCAGCTGCCATTGCTCCTTCGTCTCGATGCCTTCGGCAACGACGGTGCAGCCCATCTGGTGCGAGATGGTGCGGATGCCCTTGATCAGCATGCGGCTCTTGCGGCGGATGTCGACGGTGCCGGAACTCAGCGAACGGGTGAAGGACTGGTCGACCTTGACGATATCGACCGGGAAACGGTTGAGGTAGCTCAGTGATGAATAGCCGGTGCCGAAATCGTCGAGCGCGATCCGGCAGCCGAATTCGTTGAGTTGCTTCAGCACCGCGTGCACTTCCGGATTGTCGAGCATGAGGACGGCTTCGGTGATCTCGACGACGATCCGGCTTGGCGAAATATGGTGCTTCAGGAGCAGGGCGGCGAGCTTGTGCGGCAGCGTCAGCTCGAATTGCAGCGGCGAGAAATTGACGGCCAGATAGGTGTTCTGCGTGCCGTCCAGCTCGGAGATCGCAGCCAGATGGCGGATCGCCTTTTCGAGGATGTGGTCGCCGATGCGGGCGATCGTGCCGGTTTCCTCGGCAATGCCGATGATCTTGCCGGGCGGCATCAGGCCCTTTTCCGGGTGGTTGAGGCGCATCAGCGCCTCGAAGCCGGCGATCTGCCCGTCGGCAAGGCTGACGATCGGCTGCAGCCAGGCCTCGAAGTGGTCGTCCTTCAGCCCAGCCTCGATGCACTGTTCGATCTCATGGCGCTCGCGGGAAGCGTCGAGCATGCTGGCATCAAAGAGCTGCAGGCCGTTCTTGCCATCGTGCTTGCGCGCATACATGGCCATATCCGCCTTGAGCAAGAGGTCGGAGGCGTTTTCCGCATGGGCCGGGTAGACCGAGATGCCGACACTGGCACTGACGAGGAGTTCGTTGCCGGCAATCGGCATCGGCTCGCGCAGGGCCGAAACGATGCGTTCGCCGATCTCGCTTGCGAGCGCAGCCGCATCCCGGTCGGAAATCAGGATGGCGAATTCGTCGCCGCCGAGGCGGGCCATGATGTCGCCGGGGCGCAGCGCGTCATGGATGAGCTCGACCGTGTGGCGCAATACTTCGTCGCCGGCCGCGTGGCCGAAATTGTCGTTGATCCACTTGAAGCGGTCGAGATCGATGAACAGGCAGCCAAGCTGCATGCCGCATTCGTCGGCCTGCCGGATCGCGTCATCGAGTGCCCCTTCGAACCCCTGGCGGTTGAGCAGGCCGGTGAGGTGGTCGGTGATCGCCTGGGTGTGGTTGCGGCTTTCCGCCTGCTTCAGCGCCGTGACATCGGTCATGACGGAGAGCGACAGGCTGCCTTCACCGGTCGCCTTCGTCTCCTGGATCAGCACCGTCATCAGCTCGCTATCCGTCTTGCGGAAAGGAACGGTGACCTCCCGGATCTCATGGTCGCCGACCGCGATCGTTTTGGCATGGCTGCGATAGGTTTCGTGCCAGTGCTGATCGATGAAATCGACGAAGTCGCGGCCGATGACGTCGTCCCGATCGTAACCGGTCGCCAGCAGCCAGTAGTCGCTGACGGCGAGCAGGCGTCCGTCTACGTCGAGCGAGAACAGCATGGCGGGCGTCAGGTTGTAGATATCGGTGACGCGTTCGTGCGCACTCTTCAGTTCGGTCTCTTCGCGCTCGAGCCGGTCCTGCATCTCGTTGAAATTGGCGGCAAGCGCGCCCATTTCGTCGTCGGAGGTCCAGTCGACCCGGTGGCGTGAGCCGAGCCGGCGCGTCGCCTCGATCGCCGCCGTCAGGCGCATCAGCGGGCGCATCACCGTGAAGCGATTGCCGACGAGGGCTGCGGCGAAGACGATTGCGACGGCGAAGAGCAGGATGGCGAGGATCGCCAGCTCGTCCTTGCTGAATTGCGACAGAAGGCCGGGCGTCGGCACTCTCACCTCGATGCGACCGATCTCCTTCATCCCATCCATGGACTGATAGGAAATGGGCAGGCTGAGGATGCGGTCCTTGGTGCCGGGCACAGCGCCGCCGAGCGGCATCTGGGCGAGGATCGAGCCGGTCTGGTCGCGGACGGTGACAGAGAGGATATCGGTGCCGTTTATCAGCGATCGGGCGATGTGCTTTATGCCGTCGCTGTCGAAGTCCCAGATGGGTTTGCCCAGCGCCTCGGCGCTTGCGGCCATCAGCAGTTCGATGTTGTGAATCCGCTCGCGTGCGATGCGGTCGCTGGAGATACTCAGGAAGAGAACGAGCAGAGGGGCAATGAAAACGAGCATTGCGCCACAGACAATCGCAATAAATCGGTTCTCCACGGAATGCATCATCGGATGCACGCCTCGGAAGGTGCTGCCACGCATTTCATATTCGGATTCTCTTCAGTCTGAGCCCCAGTTTCCCCGACAGAAGAACATCATCAAAACCTTAAATGTTGCTGAAATCGCTTCGTGATAAATGATGAGATGCGATGCCGGCGCTGTGTGGCCACAGGCCGGTGGACCAATGCAAAAAGCCCGCCCCAAACGAATGGGACGGGCTTTCGATGAAGTGCAGCGGGACTGGCTTTTCGCCAGTCACCCAAAAGCCAATCAGGCTTCTGCTTCGCCTTCGGCTTCTTCCTTCACGCCACCGGCCGGAGCAACGATCGTTGCAATGGTGAAGTCGCGGTCGGTGATGACCGGGGTCGCGCCCTTCGGCAGCTTGATGTTGGAAATGTGAACGGCATCGCCGACCTTGAGGCCGGAGAGATCGACGCTGAGGAATTCCGGAATGTCGTTGGCCGAAACGTTGAGTTCGACTTCGTGGCGAACGATGTTCAGAACGCCGCCAGCCTTCAGGCCCGGGGACTTCTCTTCGTTTTCGAAGTGAACCGGAACTTCAACGGTAACCTGGCTGTCCTTGGAGACGCGCAGGAAGTCGACATGCATGGTGAAGTCACGGACCGGATCCAGCTGGTAGTCCTTCGGCAGGACGCGGATCTTTTCGCCGTTGACGTCGATGACCGCGACGGTGGTCATGAAACCGCCGGCGTGGATCTTCATCGTCACTTCCTTGGTGGAGAGTGCGATGGAAACGGGGGCCTGCTTGTCACCGTAGATGACAGCCGGGATAAGACCGTTGCGACGAAGTTCACGGGAGGACCCCTTACCAACCCGTTCGCGCGTCTCGGCCTTGAGCTCGTAAGTTGCGTGGCTCATGGGTAGACCTTTCTATGTCTAAATCTGGAGAGCTCATCCGACATGGCGGATGAACCGAAGCCACATGGGCTTCATCCGCGTTGCCTCCAAGGGTGTCTACGCGGACGGGGCGGTGCATAGACGAGATCGGCTTGAAATGCAAGCTTTGCCGCGGGTTCAGGCCTTTTTCTGGGTAAGACGCGCAAGCGCCAGCATCAGCCCACCGGCAATCAGACCCCAGAAGGCCCCGGAAACACCGGCGAAACTGACGCCCGATGCCGTCACCAGAAAGGTGATGGCGGCCGCCTCGCGTGTCTTTGCCTCGGTGAAGGCGGCCATGGCGGAACTGGCGAAGGCGCCGACGAGCGCGAGGCCGGCCACCGCCTCGATCAGGATGGAAGGCGCAAGGCTGACGAAGGTGGTGACGGCGCCGGCAAGCAGCCCGAAGAGAATGTAGAAGGCGCCGGCATTGATCGCCGACCAGTAGCGTCGGTTGCGATCGGGATGGGAATCGCTTCCGGCGCACATGGCGGCGGTGATCGCCGCCAGATTGACCGCGTGGCCGCCGAACGGCGCGCTCAGCATGGAAAAGAGGCCGGTGGTCGCAAACAGCGGCCCGGGGGCGGGGTGATAGTCGTTGACCTTCAACACCGCGATGCCGGGGATGTTCTGCGAGGCCATGGTGACGATGAAGAGCGGCAGCGCAATGCTGACCATGGCTGCGACATTGAACTGTGGGGTCACGAACTCGACGGTCGGCACCAGCGCCGAGGACAGGGTAGAGAAGGCGCCCGCCGGGACTTCGACGCCGAAGGCGATGACGAGTACGAAAGCGACGAGCGCGGCCGGCACCGCATAGAGCTTGTTGACGCTGCCGACGACCGCCCAGGCGATGAGGATCGGCAAGCCGAGAAGCGGATTGAAGGCGATCGCCTTGACCGGCGCGAAGCAGAGGCTGAGCAACACCCCCGCGAGCATGGCATTGGCGAGCGGGGCAGGAATGCCCGAAACCAGGCGGCCGAGCGGTTTCCAGAGGCCGGCGACGACGACGAGCAGCCCACAGACGAGGAAGGCGCCGACGGCAGCGTTGAAGCCGCCTTCGACGACGCCCGCGCTCGCGAGCAGTGCGGCACCCGGCGTCGACCAGGCGATGCTGACCGGCAGCCGCGTGATGGCGCTGATGACAATCGCGCAGACGCCCATGGAGATCGACAACGCCATCAGCCCGGAGGCAGCCTGTGCTTCGCTGGCGCCGACTCCGGTCAGGCCGTGCAACACGACGGCGAAGGAACTGGCGAAGCCGACGAAGGCGATCAGCAGGCCCATGAAGAGGCTCTGGGGCGAGAAGTCACGAAACATGGCGGCAACCGGCTGTTGTGGGGGTGAGTCGCGGCGATCTGATCCTTTCGCGTATCACATTCGGGCGCGCTGTCGATATCGGCCGCGTGATGCACCGATCAAACTCGCTGAGGGGGGCTGACCCTCGAACCTTCGTCTGGCTGGACCTTTGCGGAGATCGTTGGCTATAGTGCCGCCCAAGCAGGTGCGCCGTTTGGGAGATCGGTCGCATCCGCCTTCCGCCGGTCGACGCTTTCAGGGAGGAAGCCGATGCCTGCCGTCAGGGATCATTCGGAACTTGTCTATCGGGTCGCGCACCAGTCTTCGGCGGCGGCGAGCTCATCGGTGGCCGCGTCGTGGCGGCGCTGCATGACCCTGCATAAGCTTGCTCCGGAGGAAGCCCGTACGCCGCTTCGGCTGTCGGACAGCGAGTTTCGCTCCGTCCGCGAGCGCTCCGGTGAGCTGCTGGCGGAGGCCGGCATCGAACTCGACCGGTTGTTTGCGACCGTCGGCAGGGCTGGCTGCTGCCTGCTCCTCACCGACAATGACGGCGTGGCGCTCGAGCGGCGCGGAGCGGTCGGCGACGACGCTGAATTTCGCGGCGTCGGGCTCTGGTCGGGAACGGTCTGGAGCGAGGCGAATGTGGGCACCAACGGCATCGGCACGGCGATCGCCGATGAGCGCGCCGTCGTCATCCAGCGCGATCAGCATTTCCTGAGCAGCAATATCGGCTTGAGCTGCGCGACCGCGCCGATCCGCGATCATCGCGGGCGATTGGCGGCGGCCATCGACATTTCAACCTGCCGTGACGATGCCTCCGAGATCACCATGTCGATCCTGTCGCAGGCGGTTCGTGACGCCGCCGCGCGCATCGAGGCCGGCCTCTTCCGTCGTGCCTTCGCCGGTGCGCGCATCGTGCTGGTGCCAGTGGATCGAGCCGGGCCGGCGCTCCTTGCTGTCGACCGCGACGACCTCGTGCTCGGCGCGACGCGTGCCGCACGGCAATGGCTCGACCTCGACGACCGGCGCATCGCCGCCGGGGTTCCGGCCTCCGACCTTCTTGGAGAGGACACGTCAGGTGATGCCGCCGAGCTTCCCGATGCGGAGCGCGCGGCGCTCCGGCGTGTTCTTTCCCGTGCCAGCGGCAACGTCTCCATGGCGGCCGAGCTGCTCGGCATCAGCCGCGCCACCCTTTACCGCAAGATGAAGCGGCTCCAGGTCAACTGATCTTCCTACCCATCTGAAGGCTGCCCCTCACCCTAACCCTCTCCCCGCAGACGGGGAGAGGGGACGTGGCCCCGAGCGGTCTTTGCGATTGTGGTGGCCCTGATCCTTGGGGGAATGGGGAGCATGCCGCTTGCCCCTTCTCCCCGTGACGACGGGGAGAAGGTCCCGGCAGGGGGATGAGGGGCAAACGTTGACTGAAGCAACCGCAGACTTGCCGCCCAGTTTGCTGCACTGCAGCACGGTATCCAAGCCCGCCTGTCTCAATTCTGAAACACATCGCGTCGCTGGTGCTTGCGCCTCACTATCGAAGACGCACGTTCAGTCGCACCTTCCTTCTCACAGCCCCGTTGCTGGTTCTCAGGGAGGAAAGACCATGTTGCATCAGAAGATCGTCGAAAGCCCGTTCAGGCAGAAATACGGCAACTTCATCGGCGGCGAATGGCGCGAGCCGGTGGCCGGACGCTATTTCGACAACACGACGCCGGTGACCGGCGGCGTGCTTTGCCAGGTGGCGCGCTCGGACGTCGCCGATATCGAGCTGGCGCTCGACGCCGCCCACGCCGTCCGAGAGAAATGGGGCCGGACGTCTGCCGCCGAGCGCTCCAACATCCTGATGAAGATCGCGGGCCGCATGGAGGACAATCTCGAACTGCTGGCGCGGGCCGAAACCTTCGACAACGGCAAGCCGATCCGCGAGACCATGGCGGCCGACATTCCGCTTGCTATCGACCATTTCCGCTACTTCGCCGCCTGCATTCGTGCCCAGGAAGGCACGATCGGCGAGATCGACCACGACACGGTCGCCTATCACTTCCACGAACCGCTCGGCGTCGTCGGCCAGATCATCCCCTGGAATTTCCCGATCCTGATGGCCGCCTGGAAACTGGCTCCGGCGCTGGCCGCCGGCAATTGCGTCGTCCTGAAGCCGGCCGAACAGACGCCGGCCTCGATCCTCGTCTGGGCCGATCTCGTCGGTGATCTCTTGCCGGCGGGCGTGCTCAACATCGTCAACGGCTTCGGTCTTGAAGCCGGCAAGCCGCTCGCTACCAGCCCGCGCATCGCCAAGATCGCCTTTACCGGCGAAACGACCACCGGCCGGCTGATCATGCAATATGCCAGCCAGAACCTTATTCCGGTGACGCTGGAGCTCGGCGGCAAGTCGCCGAACATCTTCTTTGCCGACGTGCTCGCGGAGGATGACGATTACTTCGACAAGGCGCTCGAAGGCTTTGCCATGTTCGCGCTGAACCAGGGCGAGGTCTGCACCTGCCCGAGCCGCGCGCTGGTGCAGGAGAGCATCTATGACCGCTTCATGGAGCGGGCGGTGAAACGCGTCGAGGCGATCCGCCAGGGCAATCCGCTCGACAGCGCCACGATGATCGGCGCGCAGGCATCGAGCGAACAGCTCGAAAAGATCCTCTCCTACATCGACATCGGCCGCCAAGAAGGCGCCGAAGTGCTCACCGGCGGTGGCCGCAACGTGCTCGAAGGCGAACTGTCGGAAGGCTTCTACGTCAAGCCGACGGTTTTCCGCGGGCACAACAAAATGCGGGTCTTCCAGGAGGAGATCTTCGGGCCCGTGGTTTCGGTCACCACCTTCAAGACCGAGGCAGAAGCGCTGGAGATCGCCAACGACACCCTCTATGGCCTCGGTGCCGGTGTCTGGAGCCGTGATGCCAACCGTTGCTACCGCTTCGGCCGCGAAATCCAGGCCGGCCGCGTTTGGACCAATTGCTACCACGCCTATCCAGCGCATGCGGCCTTCGGCGGTTACAAGCAGTCCGGCATCGGCCGCGAGACCCATAAGATGATGCTCGATCACTACCAGCAGACGAAGAACATGCTGGTGAGCTACAGCCCGAAGGCGCTCGGCTTCTTCTGATCGGACCCTGCCTTCCCCGCCGTCGGGGAGGGCAACAAAAGCCAGAGGGAAGGTAATCTCCACCTTTCCTCTGGCTCGTGCGGCGGCTGAGGTGTGCTCTCCACCCGCGCCTCAGCCGACCAACATCAAACGATACGCAGTGGGAGCAGGGAGGCTTGCGATGTCCGCCGAGGTGACAGGAACCATCGGGATCAACGAACCGCGCGTGCTTGCAACGGACGCAGCGCTCGATTTCATTGCCGAAATCCGGCGCGACCATCCGGATATCCTGTTTCACCAGTCCGGCGGCTGCTGCGATGGCTCGTCGCCGATGTGCTACCCGGCGGATGATTACATCGTCGGCGACAACGACGTGAAGCTCGGCGAGATCGGCGGCGTGCCGGTCTATATCAGCGCCAGCCAGTTCGAGGTCTGGAAGCACACGCAACTGATCATCGACGTGGTGCCGGGGCGGGGCGGGATGTTCTCGCTCGACAACGGGCGGGAGAAGCGATTCCTCACCCGTTCGCGTCTGTTTGGCGGCGGCGAGGCTTGCGTCGTCGTGCGTGGATAGCGCTCCCATACGCGCCAACACCAACTCATTTCCGCCTTACGTGGAACGAAGTGCGGCTGGTCTCCCGGTGCTCCAGGCACGAAATGCTCTTAATCAGCGCCTTGAGGTTCTTGAAATCGTGTTTTCGGGGATCGAAATTCGGTATTCGTTTGTTGAGTACGCTACCGACTGTGCCGAGGTGAGCCCACCCGTCGTCGCCCAATGTGTCGTCAATTGCCGCCAAGATTTCTTTCAGAGGCAGCTTTGCCGGCTTACTCGATTTACAATCGCCTTTTGTACCTTCCACAAGAAGGAGATCGCAATAAATGAATCGGTTGCATGAATTCGCGTAGGGTTTGGGCGCCTTCTTTTCGCCAAAGCCGTAGACGGACAGGCCATCCTCCCGGATCCGGCTTGCGAGCGAGGTGAAATCGCTGTCGCTGGAGGCAATGCAGAAGCCATCGACTTGTCCGCGATGCAGGATATCGATCGCGTCGATCGCCAGCTTCAAATCGGTGGCGTTCTTGCTTTTCGCTGCTGGTGCGACGTGAACCGGCAAGAATGCATATTTATGGAGCAGCGGCTGCCAGATGGCCATCGCAGGGCGGCCAAAGTCTCCATAAACACGTTTGATGGAAGCGGTGCCGAGCGCCGATGCTTCGCGAATGATAAGCGGCAGAAAACTGGAGCGGATGTTATCGAATCGAGATTTCCACGGAAACGTCCGGATAGGCCTGGCGGAAGCGCGGCAGGAGCGGCGTCAGCACCAGCGGGATCGCCATGTGCGGCACGGTCAGCCGCAGGTTGCCCATGGGCCGGTCGCGAAAGTCGCCGAGCAACTCATAGGCATCGGCGATCTCGGAGGCAGCAGGGCGCACGCGCTTCAAGAAGGCGCTACCGGCTTCGGTGAGGGCGACGCGCCGTGTGGTGCGCACGAAGAGCTGGAGGCCGAGACGGGCTTCGAGCGCCCTGATCGTCTGGCTGACCGCATTGGGCGTAACGCCGAGCGTCGCTGCCGCGGCTGTGAAGCTGCTGCTCTCGGCAACCGCCAGAAATTCTCTCAGTCCGTTGAAAGGGTCGTTTGCCATCCGTCGATAATGAAGCATATCTTCCAAACCTATCAAGGTGACGGTAGTTTTTTGTGGCAATCAACTTTGGCATGGTCTCCTCACACCGCTTCCTTCGAGCAATGGAGAACGACATGCAATACACGACGCTTGGAAACACCGGTCTGGTGGTCTCGCGCCTTGCTTTCGGCGCCATGACCTTCACCGCCGGCGACCGCAGCCTCGGCGCCGTCTACAAGACCGATGCCGAAGCGGCCGATGCCCTTGTGGGACAGGCGCTGGATGCCGGCATCAACTTCTTCGATACGGCCGACGCCTATGCCTCCGGGCAGTCGGAACGCATCCTCGGCGAGGCGCTCAAGTCCCGTCGCGACGAGGTGATGATCGCCACCAAGGTCGGCTTCCGCACCGGAACGCCACTCAGCCAGGCCGGCCTTTCGCGCCGCCACATCCTCTGGTCGGTCGATCAGAGCCTGAAGCGTCTCGGCACCGACTGGATCGACGCCTACATCGTTCATAAGGAAGATCCGCACACGCCGCTCGAGGAAACGCTTCTCGCGCTCGATGCGGTCGTGCGTTCCGGCAAGGTGCGCTACATTGGCTTTTCCAACTGGTCCGCCTGGAAGGTGGCGGCCGCGCTTGAGATCCAGAAGGCCAACGGCCTCGCTCCCTTCACCCATGGCCAGATGCACTATTCGCTGCTCGGCCGCGACGTGGAGCGTGACGTCATCCCGATGATGCAGCGCTACGGGCTGGGGCTGACTGTCTGGAGCCCCCTCGCTTCGGGCTTTCTTTCGGGCAAATACACGCGCGAAAATCTCGGCGACCCCGACAACCGCTATTCCGATTTCGACATCCTGCCCTTCGACAAGGAACAGGGCTTCAAGCTGGTGGAGCGCATGCGGGCGATCGCCGATCAGCATGGGGCAAGCGTGGCACAGGTGGCGATCGCCTGGCTGCTTTCGAAGAAGGCGGTGACGAGCGTGCTGCTCGGCGCCTCCAAGCCGCACCAGCTCAAGGACAATCTTGGTTCGGCCGATCTTGTTCTGACGCAGGCGGAAATCTCGGCGCTCGATGCCGAGACGGTGCCGACGCCGGTTTATCCGAACTGGTTCATCGACAATCTCGTTGACCAGCCGCTGGTGCAGGCGCTGGGCAGGTAATCGCATCCCACAAAGAAAAACGCCGGCGCATGGCGCCGGCGTTCATGAATTGCCGAGTTGGGAATGGCCTCAGTCGAAGAGGCTCGAAACCGACTCTTCCTGGCTGGTGCGGCTGATGGCTTCGCCAAGCAGGCCAGCGGTGGTGATCACGCGGATGTTGTGGGCGGACTGGACGGCCGTGGTCGGCTGGATCGAGTCGGTGATGACCAGTTCCTTCAGCATCGACGAAGTGACGCGGGCAACCGCGCCGCCGGAGAGAACGCCGTGGGTGATATAGGCCGTGACGCTGGTTGCGCCGTTCTTTAGGAGCGCTTCGGCCGCGTTGCAGAGCGTGCCACCCGAGTCGACGATGTCGTCGATCAGCAGGCAGTCCTTGCCCTTCACGTCGCCGATGACGTTCATGACTTCCGATTCACCCGGACGGTCGCGGCGCTTGTCGACGATTGCCAGCAGACAGTCGAGGCGCTTGGCGAGTGCGCGGGCACGCACCACGCCGCCGACGTCGGGCGAAACGACCATGACGTTCTTGAGGTCGTAGTTTTCCTTGACGTCGCGAGCCAGGATCGGGATCGCATAGAGATTGTCGGTCGGGATGTCGAAGAAGCCCTGGATCTGCCCGGCGTGAAGATCAAGGGTCAGCACGCGGTCGGCGCCGGCTTCGGTGATCAGGTTGGCAACGAGCTTCGCGGAGATCGGCGTGCGCGGACCGGCTTTGCGATCCTGGCGGGCATAGCCGAAATAGGGAAGCACTGCGGTGATGCGGCGAGCGGAAGAGCGGCGCACCGCGTCGATCATGATGAGCAGTTCCATCAGGTGATCGTTGGTGGGGAAAGAGGTCGACTGGATGATGAACACATCCTCGCCGCGCACGTTTTCGCCGATCTCGACGAAGATTTCCTGATCGGCGAACCGGCGTACCGCCGCTTTGCCGAGAGGCAGGTTGAGATAGTTGCAGATCGCTTCGGCCAGCAGCCGGTTCGAATTGCCTGCGAAAACCTTCATTGACGGACCGCCTTGAGCTGGCGCGGTCACCGTCCGGTACTTTTCCGGGAGCGGTGTGTTCCGCGCAGATTCCGAGAGCCATTCCAATCGCGGACATTCTTTGCGGATGGCCGCCGTTCAGAGCTGATCGGCCGCTTTTTAGCGAGACTGAACTTGAATGCAAGGGGAATGCTGCGCCGCGAAGGCCAATATCCTAAAAACTTTGCATCAACCGGCCTGAGATTGCCGCCATTCGAGGTAGGCATTGATGGTTTTCGTCGCGATTCCCTGCATGGTTGCCGCCGGCACGCCGCTCCACAAGTCCGCGCCGCCGCCGGGAACCGAGTCCTGTCCCTGGATACGGTGCAGGCGGTTTCCGCTGCCGTCGAGCACGTCCCAGACATAGACGACCGTGGTCTTGTCGCCGTCCTTCAGCGTCGAGAAGTAGCCCTTGAGGATATGTTCGCTGCTGGCATCGCCAGAGCCCTTGATCGTCAGGCCGTGTGCGCGCGCTTCGGCCCCAAGCTGCTTGGAGAGCGGCGTGACCGCCTGGACCGGCGCGCCGATGATCGGCAGGAACCGGATCGTGCCGCTGGCGGCGGCACTTGCCTTCGGCAGCGAAGCGACGCTCGGCTGGTTCTGGATCTCTTCGGCAGCGGCTGCCGTCTGCTGCACTGGTGTCTGTTGTGCCGGGGTCGGTTGGTTCTGGATCGTGTTCTGGACAGGTGCTGCACCGGCGGCAAGCCGGCTCGCCTGGGCCTCGAATGTGCCGGCCGGATCGGTATAGGTCGCATCCCCGCTGGCATAGGCCGTCGGCGTGTTCGTAGGGGCCGGCTGAGGAGAGTAGGCGGTGGTCTGGCTGACGGGTTCGCGCTGCACCGGGGCGACGGCGGTCTGGGCCGACATGGCGTCGAGGTCGGATTGCGTCACCGGCGGCGAGCGAAAGGTTCCCGCGCCGACGTCGACCTGCGGCGTCAGCATGTCGGTGCTGTTGCAGCCGGCCAGGGCAACGAGGAGGCCGAGGCCAACAGTAGGCGTGGTGAGCTTTCGCATGTTCAAACCGTCCGTTTTCTTCGCGGCAGTTTTTGAAACGTCTCCTGTCGTCTGCCAGTTCAAAGCAAGTCTAGGCGGATTTCCCTAAGCAGAAATGAAGTCCAAGCCATAGCGCGACAGCGCGCGCGGAGTATCCGTGGTGGTGAGATAGGTCTGGCCGAGGGTCATGGCGGTGCCGCTGTCGGAATCCATGATGATCATGTGCACGAACAGCGACATGTTCGGCTCGATCTCCTGCGGGTTGCCCAGATGGAACATCTGGTGCTCCATCCAGGAGGGCGAGAAGCGGGCGCCGAGCGAGTAGCCGCAGGCGTTGAGGCGGTGGCGGGCGAGGCCGCGCTCGTCCATGATCTTGGCATGCATGTCGAAGACGGTGCCGAAGGTGTTGCCGGGACGAAGCACCATCTCGATCGCCTGGATGGTTTCGCGGCAGGCGCTGTAGAGTTCGCGGTGACGGTTGGTCGGCTCGCCGATGACGACGGTGCGCATCATCGCCGCATGATAGTGGGCGCTGACGCCGGCCCATTCGAGGGTGAGTTGGTCCTGGCTGTCGAGCACGCGGCGCCCGGACTTGTAGCGGCAGAGCAGCGCGTCGGCGCCGGAGCCGATGATGAATTCGTTGGCCGGATAGTCGCCGCCGCCGGCCAGAATCTTGCCCTGCATCGCGGCGAGGATGTCGGCTTCGTTGCCGCCGGGACGGATCAGCGGCAGCGCGGCAGCGAGCGCATCGTCGGCCAGGCTTGCCGCCTTCTCGACATAGGCGATCTCGGCGTCGCTCTTGATAAGCCGCAGACGGCTGACGAGGTACGAGGCGTCGATTATCTCGCCGAAGGTCTGGATCTGGCGGTCGAGCAGGCGGGCGACGCGGCCGGTCATGCCGTGCGTATCGTATTCGACGCCGATGCGGCAGCCGAGCAGGTCGAGTTCGCTCAAGAGGTTCTTGAGATCCAGGGTCGGGTCGGCATTGGCCCGGTCCACCCAGATCTCGATGCGCTCGATATTGGAGGTGTGGCGTGCCTGGCGCAGGTCGGCCGAGCGCGTCAGCAAGACCATCGAGCCGTCCTTCTTCACGACCAGCGTCTGGAAGAAGCAGTAGCCGAAGCTATCGTAGCCCGTCAGCCAGTACATGCTTTCCTGGGCGAAGAGCAGCACGGCATCGAGCTTCTCCTCGCGCATCTTCTCCGTCAGCCGCTCGAGACGGCTTGCATATTCTTCCTGGGCAAATTGAAGCGCCATGTCAGGTCCCCCGTATGCAAATGGCGGAAATCTGTCGGCCGTAGTCCGGTTCCTGCCTGTGTGTCGTCCGACGGTAGGAGAAGAAGCGCTCCTCGTCGGCATAGGTACAAATATCGAGATTTTCGGCTGTTACGCCTGCTTCGGTCAACCGCTGGATCGTGAGACCCGGCAGGTCGAACATAGCGTGGCCGTCGCGGTCTGACGGCCTGAAATAGGTTGCGTAGCTGTCGTTCGCCGAGACGAAGCGCTCGACGAATTCGGCACCGACTTCGTAGTTGCGATGGCTGATCGATGGGCCGAGGCAGGCGACGATGCGCTCGCGCCGGGCGCCGAGCGAGACCATCGCGTCGATGGTGCTCTCGAGCACGCCGCCAAGCGCGCCCTTCCAGCCGGCATGGGCGGCGCCGATGATTTTGGTTTCTGCGTCGGCAAAGAGGATCGGGCCGCAATCGGCCGAGAGCACGCCGAGCACGATACCGGGCGTCGCCGTCACCAGCGCATCAGCCTCGGGGCGGCTACCGTCATAGCTTTCGTCGACCACGATGGCGTTGGGCGAATGGACCTGATGAACCGTTGCCAGCCGTTCCAGCGGCGCGCCGAACCAGCCCGCGACGCGGGTGCGGTTCTCGTTGATATGGGCTCTTTCGTCCTTCGAACCGAGGCCGACATTGAGGCCGCGATAGAGCCCTTCGGAAACGCCGCCCTGGCGGGTGAAATAACCGTGGGCGATTGCCGGCCCGGCCTTCTCGCCGAAAAGCGAGCTCTGCACGGGAGAAAGCGCGGCGTCATGCTGCATCGGTATATTTGCCTTTGCTTTATGAATAAATTCAATGGGTTTGGGGGCGCGCTCCGGCCCGGCGACTGGCGGCTGATTTGCCGGCGCGATGTTGACCCGCGATGGCTGGGCTGTCAATTCCCGAACGATAGGGGGAGCCAGCGGCCTGTGATTTCGAGGGGCAGTCATCGCTCGGCCACCGCCGCTACGCGCTGACGAAAACGCCTTCCTTCGACGCCCGCATCTGCACGAGGCCCGCGGAAAAACAAGAGGTCGGGATGGCGCCTTACCTGCAGGCTTTTGAGCGACGCTGCGTGCAATCTTTGCGTGGGGCTCTGCATAAGAGTATTATCTAATATAGCAAGAAATGCTTGTGCTTTCGGGAGGAGCATATGAAGCGAAGAACCCATATCGAGGGACGGATTTCGCGTCGCAAATTCCTGGGCGGTGCGGCAATAGCGGGGGTCGCAACGGTCGCCGCGCCTAGCGTTGTCAAGGCGCAGGGGCCGATCAGCATGCGCTGGCAAAGCACCTGGCCATCCAAGGATATCTTTCACGAATTCGCGCTCGACTTCGCCAAGAAGGTCAATGATATGACCGGTGGCGATTTGAAGATAGAAGTGCTGCCCGCTGGTGCCGTGGTGCCGGCCTTCGGCCTGCTCGACGCCGTATCGCAAGGAACGTTGGACGGCGGTCACGGCGTCCTCGTCTACCATTACGGCAAGCAGGCGGCGCTCGCGCTATGGGGCTCTGGCCCGGGTTTCGCCATGGATGCCAACATGCTGCTCGCCTGGCACAAATACGGCGGCGGCAAGGAACTACTCGCAAAACTGTATGAATCCATTGGCGCCAACGTGGTCTCGTTCCCCTATGGGCCGATGCCGACCCAGCCGCTTGGCTGGTTCAAGAAGCCAGTCGCAAAGCCCGAGGATCTTCAGGGCCTGAAGTTCCGTACCGTGGGCATCTCGATCGATGTCTTCACCGGCCTCGGCGCGGCGGTCAACGCGCTGCCGGCCGGCGAAATCGTTGCGGCGCTCGATCGAGGCCTGATCGACGCGGCCGAGTTCAACAACGCCTCGTCCGACCGGGTGCTCGGTTTCCCGGATGTATCGAAGATTTGCATGCTGCAGAGCTACCACCAGAATGGCGAGCAGTTCGAAGTGATGTTCAACAAGCCGAAGTACGACGGCCTACCTGATCAGATGAAGGCGATCATCACCAACGCCGTCGAGGCGGCATCTCAGGATATGGCCTGGAAGGCGATCGATCGCTATTCCACGGACTACCGGGAGATGCAGACCGTCGACAAGGTCAAGTTCTACAAGACCCCGGAGGCAATTCTCAAGAAGCAACTGGAGGTCTACGACGAGGTGGTAAAGAAGAAGGCAGCGGAAAACCCGCTGTTCAAGGAAGTGCTCCAGTCCCAGCTCGTTTTTGCCGAGCGGGCCACGCGCTGGGAACAGGACACCGTCGTCAGTCGGCGGCTGGCATTCGACCACTACTTCGGACAGGAAGGCGTGGCGAAGGATCTCTGAGGCACGGCCGCTTCGCGTCAATCAGACGGGATTCAGGCGGAAGACCGGCTCATCTCATTTCGCACATCGGAGACAGTCGAAGGATCACTATTCGATAAATCAAAGCGTTACAGCGAACTCTGTGCGTTCTTGAAAGGCGCGCCGCTGTAGCGCCCCTCTTGCAGCGGGGGGCATGCGTGAACGTTCAGCATTTTCTGCTTAGGGTCGATGCGACCAGCGTGTGGATCGGCAAAGCCGCAGCCTGGCTGATTATCGGGCTGATGACGATGGTCTGCATAGAGGTCGTCAAACGCTACATCCTGAACATGCCGACGGCCTGGATATTCGATGCCAGCAACATGTTCTATGGCTCGCTGTTCATGCTCGCGGGGGCATACGCCTTGGCGCAGAATGCTCATGTACGCGGCGACTTCCTCTACAGCTCCATGAGGCCGCGCACGCAAGCCGCCCTCGATCTGGTCCTCTACGTCCTCTTCTTCCTGCCCGGCGTCGCCGCGCTCGTTTACGCCGGCTACGATTATGCAGCACTTTCCTGGCGGATCGGCGAGCATTCGACCGTGACGGCGGAGGGGCCGCCTATCTACTATTTCAAAACCGTCATTCCGGTCGCTGGCGGCTTCGTCCTGCTTCAGGGGCTGGCCGAGATCACGCGCTGCATCGTTTGCCTGCGGACCGGCGAATGGCCAAGTCGGCTCAAGGATGTGGAGGAGCTCGACGTCGTCGCCGAGCAACTCGAGCACAGCGAGCATGTCGACGCGGAAACGCGCGAGGCTGCGATCGAGCGTGCGCAGGCGATCGACAGGGCGGCGCGGCAACGGGGAATGGGGGGAGACGGCGAGACGTGAGCGATCCACTCCTCGGACTGACGATGCTGATGCTCATCGTGGTGGTCATCATGATGGGGTTTCCGACGGCGTTTACCCTGATGGGGCTTGGCATGCTCTTCGGCTTCTACGCCTTCTACAATCCGGCCGAGCACTGGATCGACAATCGCGTCTTCGACCTGATGGTGCAGCGTACCTATGGGGCGATGACCAATGACGTTCTCATCTCGATCCCGTTGTTCGTGCTCATGGGCTACGTGATGGAGCGGGGTGCGCTGGTCGACAAAATGTTCTACAGCATTCAGCTCGCATTCAAGCGGGTGCCTGCGTCGCTCGCCGTCGCTACCCTCATCGTCTGTACCTTCTGGGGCATCGCCAGCGGCCTCGTCGGTGCGGTGGTCGTGCTGATGGGCGTGATTGCGTTCAATCCGATGTTACGCGCCGGCTATGACGTGAAGCTTGCCTCGGGTGTGATCACGGCGGGCGGTACCCTCGGCATTCTGATCCCGCCCTCGGTGATGATCATCGTCTATGCCGCAGTCGCGGGACAATCCGTTGTCAAGCTCTACGCCGCTGCCATGTTCCCCGGGTTTTTCCTCGCGCTGCTCTACCTCGCCTATATTCTCGGCTGGGCGCTCATCAGCCCCAAGATCGCTCCGCCGCTGCCTGCGGAGCAGACCAAGGTGCCCGTCAGCGCGTGGATGCGGGGCCTGCAAGCGTCGTACTCGCACAACATGCTGGCCGGGCTCTCTCGCGCACTAGTCTCACCGGCAAGGGCGCTGGCTCTCGAAACCGAGGAGGGGTCTCTCACCTATTGGGCTCTCGTCAAGAATTTCTGCGCTGCCTTGGTCCCGCTAGCACTGACGGCTTTTACGATGGCGCTCGTATGGTGGTATGTCGTCATCCATCCGCAGGCATCGGCGGAGGCGGAGGCGCCGGAAGGGCTGGAACAGCTCGGGGCACCGGCGGCGGATGCCGCGCCGACCGCGATCAACGGGCCGGCGACAAGCTTCTACGTGTCCTTCTGGTTGATTGCCACGATCGCTGCGGTGGTGCTCGTCCGCTACTACCGCAATATGAGTGCGGAGCGGCTGCAGGTGGTGAAGCTTTTGATCTCCTCCGTCATGCCGCTCGCCATCCTCACCATAGTCGTGCTCGGCGTAATCCTCTTCGGGATCACCACGGCGACCGAGTCTGCGGCCGTCGGCGCGGCGGGGGCTTTCCTGCTCGCATTCCAGGCCCGGACGCTCAACTGGAAGCGCACAAAGGAAGCGGTATTCCTGACGGCGAAGACAACGGCCATGGTGTGCTGGCTCTTCGTGGGCTCGGCCTTGTTTTCTGCCGTCTTCGCCATACTTGGCGGCCAGGCGCTGATCGAGCAATGGGTGCTATCGCTCGATCTGACGCCGGTACAATTCATGATTCTTTCGCAGGCGATCATCTTCCTGCTCGGCTGGCCGCTCGAGTGGACCGAGATCATCATCATCTTTGTGCCGATTTTTCTGCCGCTGCTAAAGCACTTCGACATCGATCCGGTGATTTGGGGCGTTCTCGTCTTCGTCAACCTGCAGGCGGCATTTCTGTCGCCCCCAGTCGCGATGTCAGCTTTTTATCTGAAGGGTGTCGCGCCGCCGCATGTGACGATCAACCAGATCTTCGCCGGCATGATGCCCTATATGCTGATCGTCGTGCTCTGCATGGTCATCATGTATCTCTGGCCCGGGATAACTCTCTGGCTCCCGAACTATCTTTACGGCTGAACCGTGCGCTACTGCATATTTCCTTAAATCCTAGCCGATTTAAGGATAAAAACATGCAACAACTCAAAGTGCCACAGCGACCTTTGCGCGTCCGATAAGACGCGCGGCGCTGTAGGCTGTGCGCTCAGGGCTTCGGCTTGCGGAAGGGCGACAGCGGCACCGGAGGGCTGCTCACGGCGAGAACCTTGAACAATTCCCCCATTTTTCCGACACCGGCGCCGGCGAGCCTTTCCACGTCCTGGCGAATGCCCTCTTGGGTGAGCGCATCCTTGTCGCGACCGAGTGCCGCGGCGCGGTCCAGCAGACCGAGACCGACCAGGAAATCGCCCTGGTGCGCAAGGCCGTTGATCTGCACGTCGTCGGTCTTGGCGCGGCGGGCGAGCTGCTCGAAATCGACATGGCTGGTGAGATCGGCCCGGCCCGGATTGGCGAGTGGCGGATCATATTCGTGATCGCGAACGGCCTGCAGCGTATCGCCATAGCCGGTGGCAAGATGGCCGTAATCGATGATCACGGCGGTGCCGCCGCTGATCTTCAGCCGCTCGCAAAGGGCGGACATGACAGCATCGCGGGCAGGGGCGATCTCGAAGATCGTGCCTTCGGCCAAACCCTGCGCCGGCGTCGGCAAGAGGCCCGGATCGATGCCGGCGACGCCGGCAGCAAAGGTCAGTTGGTCATCGGCATCAAGCCCGACCATGCGCTCGCGGAACCCTTGCGCGGTGCGCACGAATTGCCGGATCGGAATGGCATCGAACAGCTCGTTGGCGGCAAGCAGCAGGAAGCCATCGGGCAAAGTCTCGAAGCTTGCATGCCACTCGACCTTGTTGCCATGGGCGACCAGGGTTTCGGACTGAATCTTGCGCAGGCGCTCGCTGGTCTCGACGAGATGCATGCTGGCGGAGGCATAGAGCTCGGGTGCGAGGCGACGCACCACACGCAGCATGTCGGCCATCATCGTGCCGCGGCCGGGGCCGATCTCGGCGATCACCGCGCCTTCGGGCTTGCCGTGTTGCTGCCAGGCGTGGACGAGAAAGACGCCGATCATCTCTCCGAAGAGCTGGCTGATCTCCGGCGCCGTGGTGAAATCGCCCTCTTTGCCGAAGGGTTCATGAACCCGGTAGTAGCCGTGTTCAGGATCCGCGAGGCAAAGCGAGAAGTAATCGGTGACGCTGATCGGCCCGTGAGCCTTGATCAGCGCCTTGATCTTGTCCGCAAGTGGTGTCGTCATGCCTTCGTCCAGTTAGCGGGAGGCGGCCGGAAGCCGCACGCCCTTGCCTTATCCGCTCTCAGGCGGCTGCGCGCCGCGCCCGGGTTATCGCCCAGATGCCGGCGAGCGCCATCGGCAGCGAAAGCACCATGCCCATCGTCAGCCAGCCACCGACAAGATAGCCGATCTGCGCGTCCGGTTCGCGGAAGAATTCGACGAAAATGCGGCTCAAGGCATAGCCAAGCACGAAGATGCCGGTGACGAGGCCCGGGGATTTCAACGCCTGGCGACGGTAGATGAACCAGGAAAGCACGCCGAGCAGCACGAGGCCCTCGAGGGCTGCTTCATAAAGCTGGCTCGGGTGACGGGCAAAGGGCCCGCCGGTCGGGAAGACGATTGCCCAGGGCATCGAAGAGAGACGGCCCCAGAGTTCGCCATTGATGAAATTGGCAATGCGGCCGAAAAACAGGCCGATCGGGACGACGGCCGCGACGATGTCGAACAGGCTCCAGAGAACGATGCCGTTGCGCCGCGCGAAGATGATCATGGCGAGCGTCGTGCCGAGAAAGCCGCCATGGAACGACATACCGCCGTTCCAGATCTCAATGGCGCGGATCGGATTGGCGAGAACGGAGCCGAGGTCGTAGAAGAGGATGTAGCCGATGCGGCCGCCGAGCACGATACCGCCGGCGGCCCAGAGCAGGAAGTCGTCGAGTTGCTGCAGCGTGACCGCCGGCGTCTCGTTGCGCCAGAGCGCGTTGTTCATCGCCAGGCGGCGCGCATAGAACCAGCCGATCAGGATGCCCGCGACATAGGCGAGCCCGTACCAGTGGACGGCGAGAGGCCCGATCTGGAAGATGACGGGGTCGATTTCGGGGAAGGGAAGGATGGCGAGACGGGTCGCTAGAGTTTCCAAGATATGTTCTCGTGCCTATTTCTCGTGCAGGGGCCGGTCGTTTCGGCGGAACATGGCGAGCGATTTCCGCCGGGTCAAGGCGCCGATGGGGGCGCTTCGGACACAGCGGCGTGATTTGGCACGTGATTTTCCTTGCATCCGCTCGCCGCTGACCCTACCTGAAATTCATGACCGCATCGCAATGCGAGGCGATGGCTGAAATGGAGATCGCGACGATGAGCACAGGCGCTAACCGCATTCTGGATGACTTTGCCAAGATCATGACCGATGCCGCAGGTGCCGCCCAGGGCGTGCGCCGCGAGGTCGAGACCGCCTTCCGCGCACAGGCCGAACGCGCACTGAACTCGCTCGACGTGGTCAAGCGCGAGGAGTTCGAGATGGTCAAGGAAATGGCGATCAAGGCGCGCGAGGAAAACGATGCGCTGCTCGCCCGCATTGAGGCTTTGGAAGCGCGTCTCGCCGAGGCCGGCAAGTAACGCGATTCCGCCGAAATAACGGTATTTTGGCGTTTTTACTTCGCCCGCGAACTGGTTTCGCGGGCGTTTTGCTGTCGTTAATCCTGGATCGATTGAAACGGCGTTAAGGCTGGTTAATAAAACCTGAAAAGTTTTCCACCTGTGGACACTGCCAAAAAACCCTTATGGCAGAGTCAGTTAAGCTCTCGCGCTTCATCCAAATGACAACGTGGACGCGATTCATCCCGGCTATTTTTCGGCCCGGGGGCTGGCAGCCTGACTCCGCCATTATACACTGATTTTAAATGATGATTCGAAACGAACCACGCAAGCTCCGGGCAGGGTAAGTCAGCCAGGATGGATGTGAGTTCAGCAATCATAGTGTGTTTGTAATCGGTGTTGGGTTTGCAGCGTTGCGTCTTGTGAGCGTGATGATGCACGTCTGCGCCACACCTATACAGGGTGATGCATGAGCCTTTTGGAAATGGAAGTCGAGCGCCAATCCAACCCGGTCGATATGATCGAGTTCGTGGCCGCAAATAACGACTGGTCGTTCGAGCGATCCGGCGAAGACGAAATCGCCATGACGGTCGAAGGCAAGTGGGCAGACTACCACGTTTCCTTCTCCTGGATGGAGGAGTTCGAGGCTCTGCACCTTGCCTGCGCCTTCGACATCAAGGTGCCGGAAAGCCGGGTCAACGAAGTCATCCGCCTGCTCTCCCATATCAACGGGCAGGTGCTGATGGGCCACTTCGACCTGTGGCGCCAGGAGGAAGTGGTGATCTTCCGCCAGTCGCTGCTGCTCGCCGGCGGCGCCGAGCCGACCAATCAGCAGGTCGAAGTTCTGCTTTCGAGCGCACTCGACGCTTGCGAATCCTATTATCAGGCGTTTCAATTCGTCGTTTGGTCCGGCATGGACGCGCAGCGCGCCGTCGATGCGGTCCTGTTCGAAACGGTTGGAGAGGCTTGATCATGGCGAATGCCGCTTCCGGTCCCATCGTCCTCGTCGGCGCCGGCAATATGGGCGGCGCCATGCTTTCCGGCTGGCTGAAGAGCGGCGTTAGGGGTGCCAACGTGCTCGTCGTCGATCCCGGCCCGCCACCGGCCATGGCCAAACTCATTGCCGACAACGGCGTGACATATGCGGCCCAGGCGCCATCCGGTGTTCAGGCGGGCGTGATCTTCCTCGCGGTCAAGCCGCAGGTGATGGACGCCGTGCTGCCGCCGTTGAAGCCGCTCGTCGGTGCGGATACCGTCATTGTCTCGGTTGCCGCCGGCAAGACGCTCGCCTTCATCGAAACCCACCTTGCTGCTGCCGCCACGGTTCGCGCCATGCCGAACACGCCGGCGATGATCGGCCGCGGCGTTACCGGTGCCTTTGCCAATGCGCGCGTCAGCGAAGCGCAGCGCAGCCAGGTTCACGATCTGCTGAAGGTCAGCGGGCCCGTCGAATGGGTCCGGACCGAAGCCGAAATCGATGCGGTAACCGCGGTTTCGGGCAGCGGTCCGGCCTATGTCTTCTACCTCGTCGAGTGCATGGCGGAGGCGGGCCGCAAGGCCGGCCTCGAGGCGGACCTCGCCATGCGGCTCGCGCGGGAAACCGTCGCGGGCGCTGGCGAATTGTTGCATCAGTCCGCCGACGAGGCGGCGCGGCTGCGCCAGAACGTGACCTCGCCCGGCGGTACGACAGCGGCAGCACTCTCCGTGCTGATGGCGGACGACGGTATGCAGCCGCTTTTCGACAAGGCGATCGCCGCCGCGCGCAAGCGCGCGGAAGAGCTGGCGGGCTGAGCTCACGAAACTCCGGTGCCGTAACGGCGCCGGCGTGAGGTTCGCTCTACGACGACGCGCGTGGGGGAGGCGCCTGCGCCTTGTCCAGGACCTTTATGCCGGTCGAACAGGCACCTCCAGATCGCGCCTATTGCCCGGCGACACATGTCGCGGATCGCGGCGTCGCGCTGACGTCGCGCCCAGGAATGTAGCTGGTAGCTCGCCGGCATATTCTTCCGCTGCTCATCCATTTCCGTCACCCCTCGGGCTCCGCTGTCTGAGTTCCAGGTCCAAACTACAGCCTATCGCCGGCCGCGATAATCCATGTTAAGTTCCGTTCATCTGTGACGAAATGGAATAGATGCAAATGGACCGGCAGGAAGCCATGGCGGTGTTTCTCGCCGTCGTCGAGGAGGGGGATTTCTCGGCGGCGGCGCGGCGGCTGCGCATGACACCATCGGCCGTCAGCAAGATCATCGGCCGACTGGAGGCGCGCCTCGGCGTGCGGCTGCTGCAGCGATCGACGCGCAGCATCAGCCTCACCAGCGAAGGCAGCGCCTATGCGGAGTCGGCCCGTCGCATCCTCGGCGATATCGAGGATGCTGAGTTTGCGATCCAGCCGGGCGCTGAGCCGCGCGGCCGCCTGCGGGTCAGCCTGCCGAGCGCCTTCGGTCATCGCCTGATCGTGCCCATGCTGCCGGCCTTCATCGAGCGGTTCCCGGCGATCGATCTGGAGCTCGATTTCAGCGACGCGATCGTCGATCTCATGAACGGTGACGCGGATGTCGCCATACGGGTTGCGGCGCAAAGCGACAGTACGCTGGTGACGCGGCGCCTGGCATCGAACCGTCGTGTCATTTGTGCGGCGCCGGGATATCTCGAAAGGCACGGCGTTCCCAAGACGCCTGATGACCTGCAACGGCACGTCTGCCTTGCCATTACCGCCCATGGCCGCCTCAACGTCTGGGAGTTCCAGGATGGCAACGGCCGGCATGCGATCCGTGTTCGTGGTTCCGTCGAAGCCAACAGCACGGAAGCGCTGAGGCACCTCGCGCTCGCCGGCATCGGGATCGTGCGGCTCTCCGAAATTCTTGTCGGTGGAGATATCCGGGCGGGCTTGCTGGTGCCGCTTCTGACCGATTGTAATTATGCCGAGGCGGAACCGATCACCGTGGTTTATCCGCACCGGCGTTTCCTGCCGCCGCGTGTGCGCGTCTTCGTCGATTTCCTTGCCGAGCAGTTCGCGCGCCGCCCCTGGGAAGAGGCAAGATTTCACGGGGAGCCTGCCGATACCGGTGCGCTTCCGGAATCTCGCCCGATGCTTTAAGCCCGGCGACTGAGTACTTTTCACAAAGGGAATTGCCGTGACTGAAACGATTGAATTTGCTGATTTCGAGCGTGTCGACATTCGCGTGGGCACGATCGTCGAAGCCGAACCCTTTCCGGAAGCGCGCAAGCCGGCCTTCAAGCTGAAAATCGATTTCGGGCCAGAGATCGGCATTAAAAAGTCATCGGCGCAAATCACGGTGCATTATCGTCCGGAAGATCTCGTCGGGCGGCAGGTGTTGGGCGTGGTCAATTTTCCACCGCGCCAGATCGGGCCCGTTCGCTCCGAAGTGCTGACGCTGGGTTTTACAGACGAGGCCGGCGCGATCGTGCTGGCTGCCACCGAGCGGCCAGTTCCCAACGGCAAAAAATTGATGTGATCCCAATGACCATCGCCTTCGAAGTGATCCCCGAACGCGTCAAGGTCTCCTGCCTGTGGCGCGCCGCCGATGCCGCGCGCGATTGGCGCGCAAGCCATGTGCTGTCTCTGCTCGATCCGGAACTGCCTGACGCCAACGTGCCCGTTATTGCCGATGCCAGCCACCGGGTGGTGCGCATGCGCGACCAGGAAAACCCGACCGCCACGCAGCATTTCCCGGATCTGGTCCTCGAGGTGTTCGAGGCGATGCGGCCGGCGGCGGAGGATGCTTCGAGCCGCATTCTCGTGCATTGCCACGCCGGCGTCAGCCGCTCCACGGCTTTTGCCTATGGGCTGATTGCCCATCAACTTGGCGCGGGCCGCGAGGATGAAGCCTTCCGGGCGCTACTGACGATCACGCGCAAGCCCTGGCCGAACCGGCGGATCATCGAGATCCTCGACAAAGCCCTCGGTCGTAAGGGCCGACTGCTCGCGCCGCTCGATGTCATGCGCGCCCGCCATCCGCGGCGCATCGACGCCTGGCATCGCTTCAACGAACGCCGTGGCCTGACGTCGATCTATCAGCGCTAGCGCTTACGCGTCTGCCAGCAACGCGTCAGCGTAGCGTTTGAGCGACCGGTTGTAGCGGGGGAGGTGGCGCGAGAGGCTGCCAAGCGCAAGCGCTGCTGCTTCTTTCGCATGCCCCACGTCGACCAGACACAGGGCCAGGAATGCGGCGACCGCATCGTCGAGCTCGTCTGACGGCTTGGTCTGCTCCGCGGTGAGCAGGGCGACGCCTTCGCCAGCGCGGCCGAGATTGCGGAGCGTGCTGGCGAGCTGGATGGTGGCGCGGCGCCGGCGAATTCCCGTGAGACCGTTTTCCAATGCCTGCCGATAGAGAGGTTCGGCTTCCGTCTCATGGCCGGTCGAATCCTGCGCTGACGCTTGTTCGAACAGGCCTATGGCGTGTCCCGCCGGCAATTCGGCTGCAAGCGCCTCGATACGCGCGATGAAGGTTTTGGCGTCCACGGTGTCGAAGGCAGCCCATAGTTCGGCCAGCCGTCGTTCCCAGTCGTTCCAATCGACAACGTTCGACACAGCTCTCTCCCTCGGTCCCAATTCCCGGGCGAGCAGTGGCCCGTCAATACGTGAAGGTCAAGCCGGTACGCGCACTGTTGCCCTCAGGCCGCCGAGCGGGCTGTCGCCAAGGGTGACGTTGCCGCCGTGGCTGCGGGCGATGTCGCGGGCGATCGCAAGGCCAAGGCCGGTGCCGGAGCTGTCGAGATTGCGCGCCTCGTCGAGACGGAAGAACGGCTTGAACACGTCCTCGCGCGATCGCTCAGGGATGCCCGGACCGTCATCGTCGACGGTGATGGTGACCCATTTGGCGCTGTGGCGCGCATCGATGTTGACCGTGTTGGCGTAGCGATAGGCGTTCGAAGCGAGATTGGCGACGAGGCGGGTAAAGGCGTTTGGCCTGACCCGAACCTCATCTTCGCCCTCGACCGAGGTGGTCAGTGTCTTCCCGAGCAGTTCGGCCTCCGCCGCAAGCCGAGTCATCAGGTCGCTGAGTTTCAGCTGGCCGACATCTTCCTCGGCTTCGCTGCGGGCGAAGGCGAGGTAGCCCTCCAGCATGTTCTGCATGTCCTCGACATCCTGGTTCAAGCTTTCGAGATCCGGATTGTTGCCGGCGAGCGCCAGCTGCAGCTTGAAGCGGGTGAGGATGGTTCTGAGGTCGTGGCTGACACCGGTCAGCATCGCGGTGCGCTGTTCGATCTGGCGCTCGATGCGTTCGCGCATCAGGATGAAGGCAAGGCCGGCGCGGCGGATCTCGTCGGCCCCGCGCGGCGCGAAGTCGTCGATCTTCTGGCCCTTGCCGAAGCTTTCGGCCGCCTTGGTCAGCGCCAGGATCGGCCGGATTTGGCCGCGCAGGAACAGGATTGCGATCGCCAGCAGCACCAGCGATGCGGCCACCATCCAGACGAGGAAGATGTGGGTGTTGGAGGCATAGGCCTGGTTTCGCCGAGCATATACCCGCAGGATGCGGCCGTCATCGAGCTTGATGCGGATCTCGACGAGCTTGGAGTTGCCGACCGTATCGATCCAGAAGGGGCGGCGGACCTGGTTGGAAATCTCCTCGCCGAGGATCTGGTCGAGGATTTCGAAGAAGGGACTAGGCCTGGGTGGTGGCAGCTCGCCGGGCGGGTCGACGGAGATGCTGAGATCAAGCTGATCCCGCGCGATGCGGATGATCTCGCTGATGTCGCGGTCAGCGGGGAAGGTGTCGATGAGGTCGACGATTGCGGCGATATCGCTGGTGACGGCGGCTGACAGGCGCTGCGTTACCAGCTGCCAGTGGCGCTCCATGAAGATGAAGGCGACGACCGACTGCAAGAGCACCATCGGAATGATGACGATCAGCAGCGAACGGGCGTATAGCCCCATCGGCAGGCGGCGGCGCAACCAACGGGTAAAGCGCCTCCAGGCGTTGTCGCTCGATCCGGTTGCCCCGTGCTCTATGCCGTCAAAGCTTGCCATGGTTTGCCGCGCTCATCGGAAGGCCCGCCATTTCAGTCCACGCTCAACCGGTAGCCGATGCCGCGCACCGTCTGCAGCCAGACCGGATTGGACGGATCATCCTCGATCTTGCGCCGGAGGCGATTGATCTGCACGTCGATCGTGCGCTCGCCGACCTCTGCATCGTCGCCGATCAGTTCGTGGCGCGGGATGGTCTCGCCGGCGCGCTGCGAAAACAGCGTCATGATCTCCTGCTCGCGATCGGTGAGCCGGATGTGATCGGCGCCGCGCCTCAGTTCCTTGCGCACCACCGAGAAGGTGTAGGGGCCGAAGATCACCTGGTCGACCTTGGGCGCTTGGGCCGGCTGGTTGCGGCGCAGGATATTGTTGATGCGCAGCACCAGTTCGCGCGGTTCGAAGGGCTTCGACAGATAGTCGTCGGCGCCGGCCTCGAGGCCCTCGATGCGGGAGTTCGATTCCGCCAGCGCCGTCAGCATCAGGATCGGCACGGTCTTGATCTGGCGCAGGCTATTCGTCAGCGAGATGCCGCTTTCGCCCGGCATCATCACATCGACGATCAGAAGATCGAAGTCGAGGCCGACCAGCTTGCGCCGTGCTTCGTCCGCGTCGGACGCGGTCGTCACGCGAAATCCCTGCTCGACCAGATAGCGGTTGAGGAGATCGCGGATGCGCCGGTCGTCGTCGACGACCAGAAGGTGAGCCGCATCGTCCGAGACAGTCGCTTTTGTCGTCATTCCACGCTTCCCTGGTTCCAGGCTCCCGAGCCGTCTGCCGGCGGCGAGCCTCGTGTCAGTCTGCGGCGTTCTTCATTCCGGCGAGAAAGCGTTTGACCGTCTCCCGCGCGCCCGGACCCGTTCTTGCCAATGCATCGGCTATGCGGCGGGACTGTGGCTCGGCCAGCGCACGCGCCAGCGCCTTGCCTTCCTCTGTCGTATAGAGCATGCGCTGGCGTCGGTCTTCAGGGCCGGTCTCCTGGCGGATATAGCCGGAGTCGATCAGTTGCTTGAGCACGCGAGCGAGGCTCTGCTTGGTGATCTTCAGTGTGTCCAAGAGGTCGGCGACGGTCATGCCGGGCTCGCGGTCGACGAAGTGGACGACCCGGTGATGCGCCCGCCCGAAGCCGCTCTTCTCGAGGATCGCATCCGGGTCGGAGGTGAAGTCGCGATAGGCAAAGAAGAGCAACTCGATGATCTCGAAATCGATCGTGTCATCATCGGCGGCGGCATCGGTGAGATACCGGGTGTTCTCTTTGGATTGGCCGGCCACGCGGTCATTTCCTTTCAGCCAGATTGCAACTTGCGAAACATTCGGAAAAATACGTCAGCTTTATTGACATATTTTTACCGCATCGTTAGCGTCCTTGCTCGGTAAGCGAGACATTTGGCGTTGGCAACACCTCGCTGCATGTTCCCTTAAATCGTAGCCGATTTAAGGATAGAAACATGCAGCAATTCAAAGTGCTACAGCGACCTTTGCGCGTCTCGTAAGACGCGCGGCGCTGTAGGAGGATATGCCGCGCCGTTCCGATCGCAAATCCAAAATCACGAAATTGAATTTTCCCTCAATCAGTTTGCCGATAAACTGAAAGCAGGACGATAATCAACTAAGAATGGCGCATATGCGCCGGAGGATGACACCATGGCAGCGGTTCCTTTTGATCAGTTGGACGGAGAGATCTGGTTCAACGGCGAATTCGTCGCATGGAAGGACGCCAAGGTACATGTGCTGACCCACGGCCTGCACTATGCCAGCGCGGTCTTCGAGGGCGAGCGCGCCTATGGCGGACGTATCTTCAAGCTGAGCGAGCACAACCAGCGCCTTCATAACTCGGCTGACATTCTTGGCTTCAAGATTCCCTATTCGGTGGAAGAGCTGGACGCCGCAAGCGTGGAGCTTCTGAAGCGCCAAGGCTTCTCCGAAGCCTATGTGCGGCCGATCGCCTGGCGTGGCAGCGAAAGCATGGGCGTTTCGGCGCAGAACAACCGCATCAATGTCGCCATCGCCATCTGGCAGTGGGGCAGTTACTTCAACCCGGCGGAGAAACTGAAGGGCATTCGCCTCGACATCGCCGAGTATCGCCGCCCGGATCCTCAGACGGCACCTTCCAAGTCCAAGGCGGCCGGTCTCTACATGATCTGCACCATCTCCAAGCATGCGGCGGAAGCCAAGGGCTATGCGGATGCGATGATGCTCGACTATCGCGGCCGGGTGGCCGAAGCGACGGGCGCCAACATCTTCTTCGTCAAGGACGGTGTCATCCACACGCCGGTACCGGATTGCTTCCTCGACGGCATCACCCGCCGCACGGTCATCGAGCTTGCCAAGCGCCGCGGCTACGAGGTCGTCGAGCGGGCGATCATGCCGGAGGAACTGTCCAGCTTCAGCGAGTGCTTCCTCACGGGGTCCGCTGCCGAAGTGACGCCGGTTTCCGAAATCGGTCCCCATCGCTTCACGCCGGCGACGATCTGCGAAACGCTGATGAACGACTACATGAAGGAAGTCTACCCGGTTGCCGCGGCCGCCGAGTAACGGCATCCGCAATCGGTTCGAATGCAGAAAAGGCGGCCATTGGCCGCCTTTTGTCTAACTACGGAGATAATCGCAGTTCAGGCCGTCTTGCCGAGGAATTGCCCGACGATACCGCTCAGCACGCCGCCGCCGACGAGGCCGCCGATGGCCTGCATGGCAAGGCCTGTCGCGGCTGCTTCGCCGCCGAGCATCTGAATGAGGAAACCTCCGCCCAGGCCGCCGATCGCGCCGACGATGGTCCGTGCGACGACACCAAATGCCTGCTGCTTCAACACTGCGCTGGCCGCGTTGCCGCCGGCCGCCCCCGCGATCAATTGGGTAATGATAGGCATTAATGCTTCCATTGATCCCTCCGTGTCGTGGCTCGTCGTGGACGGGCCACTAAAGCCGATGATCCGGCACCGATAGGTTGAAGCCGAATCTGGATTATTGTCAATTTGAATGAAATGACCGCCCCGGTGACCGGATCCTAGCCCATTGAAATGGTTTGATTTCAGCTGGAAGCGGCGTTTCGTGGCGCCAGACAGAGAAGCTTGCGCCGGCGTCGAGAAGGATCGGTTTCAGTCTTCGCACAATGAAGCGGATGATTCGTGCATGCGCCGTAAGCTCCGGCGACCGCTCGGTCGCCGGAGAAACAAATGCCTATCGATAGACGTAGACGATGCGTCGCGTCGCCGGCTCGACCAGCACGGGCTGGCCGTTGATGCTGACATAGTCGTAGTTATAGTCAGGCACGCGGCGGACCGCGACGGTCTGCGGCAGCGCGGCGCCGACCACGACTTCGCCGTCGAGATAGACGGTCTCGCCAGGGTTCGCCGTGACGTAGGTGCGCACGGTGTCCGGCGGCACGATCGGATCGATCTCTTCGACCGGGCCGATCAACTCATCGCCGCTGCTGACGATCACCGGATCGTTCGGCTGCGCCTCATAGGTGACGGCGGGAATAGCGAGGTCGGCGCGACGTTCCTGAACCACGACGGCCGAACCGCCGAAATCAGTCGTCAGATATTGCGCATAGACCCAGCCGCGCACGCCATTGATGTCGATGCGGCACCATTTGCTGCCTTCGATGCAGCCGTCGATGACCGCGGTGCTACCGCGGGCCGCAAGCCCGACTGTCGGATACTGAGGGCCCGGACCCGTGCGGATGTTGAGGTCCGTGACTGTCGTTGCTGTCATGGCGGCAAAGGCGGCAGGTATGCCGAGCGTCAGCACAAAACCCGCGGCCGCAGTGGCTCGCAGCAGGGGGCGGGTAAGTTTCAACATTATCTTTCTCCTTTAGTGGTGAGGGCGAAACGCCTCCGCGCGCGCGGATGTTCCCCCGGGAACGTCACGAAATGTGACGCCGTGACATTCTTCCTCTGCTGCCGCGGCCCAAGGCCCGAAGAAACAAGCAGCGGGAGAGGCGACGAAGATGCAGGACATTCAGCCGGATCAGAGCAATTTCACTGCCCGCAGCCTCAAGCCGGTGGTCAGGATCGTCGTTGCCGCGGAACTGGCAATTTCGGCGCTGTTGATGACCACAGTGCAATGGCCCGCACCGCAGCCCTCCGCCACTAGCCAAGTCGCCGTTCTGCGCTGATTGGCGCTGTCACCGGCGCCAATTGCCGCTATAGGAGAGTTTACAGCGTCGCGCGTCCCGCCGGGCGCGCTAAGATCGCTGTAGAACTTTGAAGTGCTGCATGGGTTGTCCCTCAATCGGCGACGATGCAAGGAAACATGCAGCAGATCCCATAGAGGCAGGCGCACATGTTACAGGCGGGCATCATTCCGGTTACCCATTTCGAGCAGAATTGTACGGTGCTGTTCGACAGCGAGACCAAGGAAGGCGTGATCGTCGATCCCGGTGGCGATGTCGACCTCATCCTGCAGACGGTCCGCGAGAACGGCATCACGCTGAAGGCGATCTGGATCACCCATGGCCATATCGACCACGCTGGCGGCGCCAAGGAATTGAAGGATGCGCTCGGGCTTGAAATCATCGGCCCGCACAAGGACGATCTGCCGCTGCTCGAAAGGCTCGAGAGCCAGGCCGAGCGTTTTGGGCTGGCGATGAAGGTCCAGAACGTCATTCCGGATCGTTGGCTCGAAGAGGGCGATACCGTTTCCTTCGGCGACCATGTCTTCGAGGTCCTGCATTGCCCCGGCCACGCACCCGGCCATGTCGTCTATTTCAACCGGGCACAGAATTTCGCCCATGTCGGCGACGTCCTCTTCCACGGTTCGATCGGGCGCACCGACCTGCCGGGCGGCAATCACCAGCAATTGCTCGATTCCATCCGCGACAAGATCCTGCCGCTCGGTGACACTGTCGGCTTCATCTGCGGCCACGGTCCAGGCGGGCAGATCGGCGAGGAGCGCCGCACCAATCCCTATCTGCGCGGGCTCTGAAGAAGGACGGCTTGCCGTTGTAATCACGAAAAAAGCCCATGCCTTGATCGAGGCATGGGCTTTTTGATTCCGGATGCTCTGCGCCGATCAGCCGGCGGTGCAGAAGTAGCTGCGGCCGTCGTAACCGCGGAAGGTGCCGTTGTCCGGATTGAACGAACGGTAGCGCTGCGAGCAGTAACGGTACCAGGACGGAGTCCAGGGCTCGAGCGAGCGGTAACCGCCGCCATAGCTGCCGCCGCCGTAGTTATCGACGACAACGGGACGGGCCTGATAGACCGGGCGGGGGCGATAGACCGGGCGCGGCTCATAATAATCGTATTCCGGTTCCGGATCGATATAGACGCGTTCGCCGTAGCCGCTGTTGTAACGTGGCTGCGAGGCGATCGCGCCGCCGATCAGCGCGCCAGCGGCAAGGCCCGCTGCGCCTGCCACCCATGCATCGTCATTGTTGTGGTAATGGCGATGGTCTGCCAGCGCGGCGCCGGAGGTCGGGACGATCATGGCGGCTGCGGCGATCGAAAGAACGGCGGCTTTGATGAACGTGTTCATGGGCTTCAAATCCTATCGCATGGACCGGATCAATCCGGATTTCATGAGAGGACGTTAATGCCGCCACTGTGAACCGAGCCTGAACAAAAAAAACCCGGCAAGCCTGCCGGGCTTCAACTTTGAATCTGTCAGCGGACGTCGGCGTTAGCCGGCGATCTGCAGGTTGACCGCCTTCGGGCCTTTGCCGCGGCGATCCGGTTCGGTGTCGAAGCTCACCTTCTGGTTTTCCGTCAGACCGTTCAGGCCGGAGGCCTGGACTGCGGAAATGTGTACGAAGATATCTGCACCACCGTTGTCAGGCTTGATGAAACCAAAGCCCTTGTCGGTGTTGAAGAATTTTACAGTGCCAGTTTCGGCCATGCGTCAGGTCCTTTTCTCTCCACCCGTTTGACGGACGGGCAGCATTGCAGTTTTGCCCGAATGGGCGTTGGCAGGCAGTTCTCGACGTTTGAGGAAAGGGTCCTGTTACCGCAGCCAGCCATTGGAGAAGTTGCATTTTCATGCGTCTTCCCGGTCTGGCCGCCCGGAGTTTTGCGTCTCCGGCCCGCTTTTATTTCAAGATCTTCCCGTGTTCGCAGATTGCCCGAACAGAGTAAGAGTGATGGGTTTATTTTGAATTGGCAAGCAAAACTTTTCGAGCGTGGTATTGCGTCTTGTCATTGCTCAAAAATCGGTCATTTCCGCAGCTGTTGCCCCTTCTTCAAGATATATCGCAAGCTGTTGAAATCACAGCTTTTTGAAAATGAACGCCGCAAAATTGAGTGGGTTTTTGCTGTTTTTCGATGCAGCCGCAAGGAGGCCAGTCGAATGCCGGCGCCGTCCGGTATTCGCAACTCTCTGATATGTTTGATGCTTCTCGCGTCGTACGTTTCTTACGTACGATTCTTGCAGAAAACCTACAGGTATTGAATTGGACCGGTCGAGTGCGCCCCGCTTCGCGCCTGGCGGCGAAGCAACGATTTGGTGGCCTGGTACAATAGCAAGTAAAGCGCCAGTCCGGCGTTTGGACCGGTCGCTGATATAGTTCATGGCGCAGTGTCGGTTGCGCTCGCAGAGGCCAGTTCAGGCCGCAGCTTCCGCGCGCCGATTTTTGGTCAGTTCGGGAATGATCTCGACGGCAAGCATTGCCGCGAAGATGATCGCGCAGCCGGCATAGCCGATCGGGGTGATGATCTCGCCGAGCAACAGGACACCGAAGAGGGCAGCAAAGAGCGCCTCGCTCGACAGGAAGATGGCGGCCTGCGGCGCCGTGGTATAGCGCTGGCCCACCACCTGCAGGATGAAGGCGAGGCCGCTCGAGAAGATGCCGGCATAGAGGATTTCGAAGAGAGCGCCTTCGACAGCCGCAAAGCTCAGCGGCTCCATCTTCACTGCGAAAAGCAAGCCGAGCACTGCGCAGACGGCGAACTGCGTCATCGACAGCAACATCGGCCGGCCGCTGCTGGGCGCGAAAAGGCCAACGAGCAGCATTTGCACCGCCCAGAACAGGGCGCACAGGATCGTCAGGTAGTCACCGCCGGTCAGCGCCGACAAGGTGCCGCCGCTCAAAAGGAAGATGCCGAAGAGAGCCATCAGCGCACCGGGCCAGATGACCCAATGCGGCTTGCGGCGCAGGAAGATGACCGTCAGCACGGGCACGAAGACGACATAGAGCCCGGTGAGGAAGCCGGAATTGGTGACGCTGGTGTCGAGCAGGCCGAACTGCTGGGTCGCTGCGCCGGCAAAGAGTGCCAGGCCGATGAAGATGAAATTGCGCACGGTCGTCAGCTTGAGCGGTTCGGCCGCCCGCTTCGTTTCCAAAATGGCCAAGGGCATGGCAACCAGCGTCGCGATCGCAAATCTGAGCGTGATGAACCACAGCGGGCTGATCGCATCCATGGCCGTCGACTGTGCAACGAAGCCGGCGCCCCAGATCGCGCCTGATATCAACAGCAGCAGATTGGCCTGAATGCGGGGCATGTCGGTTCTCCTCGGACAGGCGCCGTCTAGCAGTTGCGTTCTGGGCGGGCAAGGCTCATCGTCAGCGTCATGGGCGTCGGAGATGGCGATGAATGACAGCGGATATTCCGGCACGCCGCTGGCCCGCAAGCTGGGTTTGAAGGACGGGCAGGCGGCGCTGCTTCTCGGCGTTCCGCCCGGGCTCAGCGAAATCACGGACTTTTCCGGCTTCTCGACTTGCGAAATCGTGCTCGGTCCGGCCGGCGGGCGCAGCTACGACTATGTCCATGTGTTCGAGACGCAGAGGTCCGTATTGGACGGGCTCGCGCCGGAGGTTGCGGCCCGGCTACGGCCTGACGGCATGCTCTGGATTTCCTGGCCGAAGAAGGCGTCGAAGGTGGCGACGACGCTGAGCGAGGACGTGCTGCGCGATATCTTCCTGCCGCTTGGCCTCGTCGACGTGAAAGTCTGCGCCGTCGATGCCGTCTGGTCGGGACTGAAGTTCATGTTCCGCAAGGAGTTCCGCGGCCAACTGTCGTGAGGCGGCAGCGACGGGCTCAATTGCTATTGCGTCGCGCCCTTGGAGACGCGGAGAACGGCGCCATTTTCCTCGTCGGTCACCATCAGCAATGCGCCATCTGGCGCGACGACGACGTCGCGGATGCGGCCGAACTCGCCGTCGAACAGCCGTTCCTCGGCGCCGATGGCACCGTTGTCGTCACGCTCCAACCGCGCGAGAAGCTGGTACTTCAAAGCGGCAACCAAAAGGTCGCCGTCCCACTCGGGAAACATCTTGCCGCGATAGATGGCGAGCGCGCCGGGGGCGATCGAGGGATCCCAATAGAAGAGGGGCTGATCGAGGCCGTCCTTCGCCGTGCCTTCGCCGATCTCGGCGCCGGAATAGTCCTTGCCGTAGGTGATGACCGGCCAACCGTAGTTGTGGCCGGCCTGCGGATTGTTGACCTCATCGCCGCCGCGCGCGCCGTGCTCGACCGTCAAAAGCGTGCCGTCCTTCGGGTCGAAGGTGATCCCTTGCGGATTGCGGTGACCCTTCGACCAGATCTCCGCCAGGCCGCCGGTGCCGCCGCGATAGGGGTTCGATCCGGGAACGCTGCCATCGGCGTTGATGTGCAGGATGGCGCCGGCATGATCGCGCGGGTCCTGCGCCCGATCGCGTTCACCGCGGTCGCCGATACCGAAATACAGGCTGCCGTCGGGCGCGATCGCAATGCGCGAACCGAAATGCTGTCCCTTGCCGGTGAACTTGCTCATCCGGAAGAGTTCCTTGACCTCGGCAAGACCGCTCTCGTCATCAGCGAGTTTCGCCCGCACGACGGCGGTGCCGTAGCCGCCTTTGCCATTGGCGGCCAATGTCAGATAGAGCGTCCTGTTCTTTGCGAAACCAGGGTCAAGTGCGATGTCGAGCAGGCCGCCCTGGCCACGTTCAGCGACCTTGGGTACCCCCTTCAGCGGCTTCGACACCTTGCCGTCGCGCACGATCCTCAGCCGGCCGGGGCGTTCGCTGACGATCAGCCCTCCATCGGGTAGCGCTTCGACGGACCAGGGGTGTTCGAGGCCGGCCGCCAAGGTCTCGACGCGCAGGGTGCCGTTCTGGCTCGGGAATTCGCGCGTCTCTTCGGCGTGAGCGCCCAAGGGGGCGGCCATCGTGGCCAAAGCGACGAGCACCGCGAGCGATCGGGTGTGCCGCCGCGTGCCTACCTGTTTCGACACTGCTGCATCCGCTCGCGGCATTGCGCTTCTCCGGGCCGATTCGTTCAACTGGCAAGCTGGAGCGGGAGACGGAGCGGTTCAAGTCACATCCGATCAAAAGCGGTTTATTTCGAGATCGATCCTGTCGTCAGCGGCACTGGCCGTTGTTCGCCGATGAGTTCGGCATTGACGATATAGCGCATCGGCCCCTGTTCGATCGCATCGAAGGGCCAGCAGGTGGCAAGCGCCAGATGGTGGCCGGTGGCCGATGCGTTGATGCCGCTTTCGTCCCAGCGGGCGACGCGGCTTTCGCCGGCCCGGAACAGGAAGCGGCGACCGTCCTTGCGCGTCAGCACCAGGAGGTCGCCGGGATTGACGTCCTTCAGCCAACGGAAATGCGTGTCGCGGTGCGCGGCGATGACGGAGGTGCCTTCGTCGCCGGGCAAGGGCGTCGTCGTCAGCCAGGCGGGGCCGAAGGCGAGCGCTTCGCCGCTCGCGCCTTCGAGCACGACCGCAGAGCGATTGATCCGGGGCGCCGAGATTTCTGCCGCCGTCTGGAAGTCAGCCCAGGGCCAGGGCCTGCCATCCGGGTTGCCGTGCAATTGCGCCTCGAAAGTGCGTTTCAGAAGCACCTGCGAGACCTCGGCCTTGGCCTTCATGTAGAAACCCTTGCCGATCAGCAGGAGACCGGCAAGGGCAATGAGCGCGATGATCGCGAGCACGATCGTCTCGACCGCCGAGAGGCGGGCGAGAAAGCCCGGGCCTGGCTCGGGCCTTTCGTTGTCAGCGGCCACGGCGGCGCACTCCCGCAAGCACGACGGCGGCGATCGGCGCGCGCCAAAAGACGAAGGTCGTGCCTGCGAGCAGGGCGAAGGCGAGGAGCATCAGGCCGACCAGGATCTGCTTGTCCGCTTCCGTTGCCGTCTGCGGCAGGGTCACTTGGTTGTTGGCCTCGGCGATCATGCCTGCCGCCCGTGCGGTTGGTGCCGCCAGCATGCGGTCCGCCGTCACCATGGCAAGCTTGGTCCGGCTCTCGACCGCAGCGTCGCGTTCGTCGACCTTCCCGGGGGCGCTCTCAGCGGGCGTTTCACCAAAGACCTTGCCGAAGTCCCAGCCGGCCGGAAGGTTGAGCGGCAGCTTCGTTTCGGCCTGTGGCTCGCCGGCCGGACGCGACGGCGTCGCGTCGACGGCGACGAGGCTGGTGACGCGGGAGACGAGGTGATGGGCAAGCGCGACGGTCTCGATCCGCTTGTCGAGCGTGGCGGGATCGGCAATTGCAGCGGCACTTGCCTCGAGATCATCGATCTTGCGGCGCGCCCAGAGCTTGGCGATACCCTGGCCGATGGAGGCCTTGGCGATATCCATCTCGACGCGCCAGGGCTGGTCGCCGGCCTTGCCGAGAATCTGCAGCTTGCCTTCGGGTGCGGTGCCATCGAGTTGGGCCGTCAGCACCACCGGCTCGCCGCGATAGAGATCGGGCATGGGGTTTGGGGTGATGTCGCTTGCCGATGCGGCCTCGAAGCTCGCGGAGATATCGGTCATCGCGGGGCTTTCGAGCTTGGTGAAGAGCTCGCCCATGCGTGTCGCCACCTGGCTCTCGGAGCCGATCAGCGTGAAGGTGCCGCGGCCGTATTCGGCGGCCTTGGTCATGAAGTGACTGTTCGGGGCCGAACCGATGCCGACGGTGAAGACGCGGGCGTCGCCGCGGTTTTTCTGGATCTCGTCGAAGAGCTGCGCCTCATTGCCGATCGCGCCATCGGTCAGGAAGACCACCTGGCGAAGCGCGCCGGCCTGAACCGGCCCTTGCGTACGCAGTGCAGCTTCCAGCGCGGGCAGCATTTCCGTGCCGCCGTCGGCGGTGAGACCGCGGACATAGGCGATCGCATCCTCGCGCTTGTCCGGCGTTGCCTCGACGAGATCAGGAAAATGCACCGACATCGTGTCGTCGAAGCGGATGAGCAGGTAGGTCTTGTTTCCGACCGTCTCGCGGAAGAGGCCGGCATAGGGGCTCTTGCCGTCGATCGCATTCCAGGTGAGCTCGAAATCGCGGTCGGCCGGAACGCTGTCACCCTTCAGCGTGACGCGGCGGCTGAGATCATCGAGGTTGGCGATATCGACGTCGTGGTAGCCGGACTTGACTTCGCCGAGCGGGAAGCCTGCCTTCAGGTTCACCGTCAGCGTGACGGGGTTGACCTTAGCGTTTTGCTTGGGGTCGAGAACCGGCGCTTCGATCTTTTCGCGATTGGGGACCGGATCGTTGACGGCATAGCCGGTGCGGCTGTCGAGATCGACGGTCTGAACGATCGGCTGCGGGTTATGGCGGGGCGCGACCACCATCGGGAAACGGAGAGAATAGAGGCCGTTCGATTGGCGGACCGCGCTCTGGTACTCGATCTGTATGACGACCGTTTCGCCGGGGCCGATATTGGCGACCTGGTTGGTGAAGATGTTCGGGCGCTGTTGCTCGAGCAGTGCCGCCTTCTTGCCCTCGGCCTTCGCCTGTTCGTAGATCTCCTTGGCTTCCTGGCGCGGCTTTATCTGGCCCTCGATGAAGCGGTCGCCGATCTGCATCTTCAGCGTATCGACCGCCGAATCCTCGGGCAGGGGGAAGACATAGGTGCCTTCGACCCAGCCCTTGCTGGGGTTCTCGAAGCGCTGGGTCACGCGGGTGAGCATGATCGGGCCGTTGACGTCGATCGTCACGTCCGTCGCCAGCCGCGGCGCCTCGACGAAGTAGCCGGGTTCCTTCGACGGGAAGAGCAGGGCGCCCGCGCCGATATCGTTGGGGCGAACATAACCTGCCATCTGCTGAGGCTTGGCGTCGGCAGTTTCGGCCGCGGCCTGGGTCATCAGGCCGATGATCATCAGGATGCAGGCGGCGAGCGCTGCGATCGCCAGATACATGCCCCAGCGCGCTTCGTTCTGCCCGGTTTTCAATGAGGCGATTTCGTCGTCGAGAAACATTGCATAACCCCCGTAATGCGAATGTGTTCGGATGATCGAAGAAAAGGCCCGGAAACCGGCTGTTGCAGGACGGAATTGCGGCGGACCGCGACAGTTGTGATGGCCAAATTATGGCATTTCAAAAAATGCCGAACGCCGCTGATTTTTTTGAATAAATCGCGATCAAGAACCGTTTCCGACTGATACGTTTCGTGGCCGTTCAAACGACCGCCATAATTCCTTTTTTCGGCGCTGGACTTGTGGGCGAGGATCGCCTCGGGATCGCGACTGGCGATCGACAACGCTGATCGCACTCATGAAACTTTGTCATGGTGACGCTTTTTGCCCGCGTTTCCGGCGTTTTTGCCGTTCCGGCGCTTGCAAGACCGGGCGTCTTTCGACATAGACCTAACCGCTATGGAGCCTGGCTTTTTACGTTCCGTAGCGATCACCTCGTCTCGAAACGATCAGGACCTTCACCCATGGCCTTCCTTGCCGATGCCCTCTCCCGTGTAAAGCCTTCCGCCACTATCGCCGTTTCGCAGAAAGCCCGTGAGCTGAAAGCGAAAGGTCGTGATGTGATCGGCCTCGGCGCCGGGGAGCCGGACTTCGATACGCCCGACAATATCAAGAAGGCGGCGATCGACGCCATCAACCGCGGCGAGACGAAGTACACGCCGGTCTCCGGCATTCCGGAACTGCGCGAAGCGATCGCCAAGAAGTTCAAGCGCGAGAACAACCTTGATTACACCGCCGCCCAGACGATCGTCGGCACCGGCGGAAAGCAGATTCTTTTCAACGCGTTCATGGCGACCCTGAACGCGGGCGATGAAGTCGTCATCCCGGCGCCCTACTGGGTCTCCTATCCGGAAATGGTGGCGCTGTGCGGCGGCACGCCGGTGTTCGTCTCGGCCACCCAGGAAAACAACTTCAAACTCACGGCGGAGGACCTGGACAAGGCGATTACGCCGAAGACCAAGTGGTTCGTCTTCAACTCGCCGTCCAACCCGTCGGGCGCTGCCTACAGCCATGCCGAACTGAAGGCGCTGACGGACGTGCTGATGAAGCATCCGCATGTCTGGGTGCTGACCGACGACATGTACGAGCACCTGACCTATGGCGACTTCAAGTTCGCGACCCCGGTCGAAGTCGAGCCCGGCCTTTATGACCGCACGCTGACGATGAACGGCGTCTCCAAGGCCTATGCCATGACCGGCTGGCGCATCGGCTACGCTGCCGGTCCGCTTCAGCTCATCAAGGCCATGGACATGATCCAGGGTCAGCAGACCTCGGGCGCCACCTCGATCGCGCAGTGGGCGGCCGTCGAGGCGCTGAACGGCACGCAGGACTTCATCCCCGAGAACAAGAAGATCTTCGAAGGCCGCCGCGATCTGGTCGTCTCGATGCTGAACCAGGCCAAGGGCATTGCGTGCCCGACGCCGGAAGGCGCCTTCTACGTCTACCCGTCCTGCGCCGGCCTGATCGGCAAGACCGCGCCGTCGGGCAAGGTCATCGAGACGGACGAAGATTTCGTCTCCGAGCTGCTCGAATCCGAAGGCGTTGCCGTCGTGCATGGTTCGGCCTTCGGTCTCGGCCCGAACTTCCGCATTTCTTACGCAACCTCGGAAGCTCAGCTCGAAGAGGCTTGCCGCCGCATCCAGCGTTTCTGCGCCGCCTGCAAGTAAGCGCTGGCAATCGCATCACAAAAAGCCCGCCGGAAACGGCGGGCTTTTTTGTTCGCAGATCGATTCAAGCGGTGGCCAATCTTATTCAGGCGGATCGGCCAAGGCATTGAAATTTTGTCAGAAATTCACGCACCGGGAACCTCGTCGTCGCCGACGACGCCACCCTCGCTTTCCAGGATCGAGAGGCGGACCTGTAATCATCGTCACCTCCAGTTGCACGGGAGGATGCGCGAAGCCCGGCGAAGGGTCAACCGCAAGTCACGTCCGTGACCTCATCCGTCAGCGGGTCAGCATTGCGAAGGGGCCCAGCCTCTCCCTGGATATTCGGTTTCAATGCGGGGCGATGAATTTGTGGACGGCCTTTTGAAATTTGGCCAAATACGGACATGTCATCCATAGGCGTGGACATCGGGAGCCGCGATGCGCAATCTCAACGACTTCATCATCTTCGCCCATGTGGTCGACCATAGGGGCTTCGCGCCGGCTGCGCGTGTGCTCAACGTGCCGAAATCGACGCTCAGCAAGCGCGTGGCGGAGCTTGAGAAGATGCTTGGCGTCCGGCTCATCAACCGCACGTCCCGCCGCTTCACGGTGACCGAGATCGGCGAGGACTTCTATCGCCATGCGGCCGCGATGCTGATCGAGGCGGAAGCGGCTGAAGCCGTGGTCAAGGGCAGGCTTGCAGAACCAAGCGGCACGGTGCGCATCACCGCTTCGGTGCCGACTGCGCAGATGACGCTTTCGGGGCTGCTGCCTCAGCTGGCGCTAGCCTATCCGAAGATGCGGGTGGTGCTGCATGCGACCGACCGCTTCGTCGATCTGATCCAGGAAGGCTTCGATATCGCCGTGCGCGATCATTTCGCGCCCTTGCCCGATTCCGGTCTCGTCCAGCGGCGGGTCGCCTCGGAAGTCATCTGGCTCGTTGCCGCACCCGGCTATCTCGCCCGACGCGGCACGCCTGCCGAGCCCGCTGACGTCGACGACCATGATGGCCTGCTCACGTCGCTCGTAAGCGATGGTTGGACGCTGCGCAACGCGGACGACGCCACCATCTCGCTGAAGCCGCAGCCACGCTTCGTCGCAGACGAATCGCGTGTGCTGCTCGAGGCGGCATTGTCCGGGCTCGGCATCACCGCGCTGCCGCGCAAGCTCTGTCATGCCGAGATCGACAATGGCAGCCTCGTGCGGGTGCTGCCCGACTGGCAGGGGGGGCTGGTCACGACAACGCTTTTGATGCCGCATCGGCGCGGCCAGCTCCCGTCGGTCCGGGCGGTTGTCGACTTCATTGCCGACCGTCTCGCCGACGGCTGACAGACAAAACGACGAGCTGTACTCCCGCCTCGGTGGACGCGATTGGCGATATCGGCCGATGCCCTGTCGCCAAAGAAAAGGCCCGCGCGAGGCGGGCCTTTTGTCCGAATGTTTGTTGCGCTTAGCGCTCGGCCAATGCCGGCTCGCCCTTCTTCTCGCGCACAAGGTTCATGAAGCGGCGGAAGAGGTAGTGGCTGTCCTGCGGGCCGGGCGAGGCTTCCGGGTGGTGCTGGACCGAGAACACCGGCTTGCCGGCAACCCGCAGGCCGCAGTTCGTGCCGTCGAAGAGCGAAATGTGAGTCTCTTCAACGCCTTCCGGCAGCGACTTCGAATCGACCGCGAAGCCGTGATTCATCGAGACGATCTCGACCTTGCCCGTCGTGTGATCCTTGACCGGGTGGTTGGCGCCGTGGTGGCCCTGGTGCATCTTCTCGGTCTTGCCGCCGAGGGCAAGCGCCAGCATCTGGTGGCCGAGGCAGATGCCGAAGACCGGGATATCGCTCTTCAGCAGGTTCTGGATGACAGGCACGGCATATTCGCCGGTAGCCGCCGGGTCGCCCGGGCCGTTGGACAGGAAGATGCCATCCGGCTTCTGCGCCAGTACTTCATCGGCGCTGGTCGAAGCCGGCATGATGGTGACGCGGGCGTTGAGGCCGGCGAAGAGGCGCAGAATGTTGCGCTTCACGCCATAGTCGAGCGCGACGATATGGTAGGCGGCATCGGTTTCGCCGAGCGTCGAATAGCCCTCGTCCCAGACCCAGGGCTTCTCGTCCCAGCGCGAGGACTGGCCCGAGGTCGCGACCTTGGCGAGGTCGAGGCCTTCAAGCCCGCTCCAGGCCTTGGCTTCGGCCTTCAGCGTGTCGATGTCGAAGACGCCGGCGGGGTCGTGGGCGATGACGGCGTTCGGCATGCCGTTTTCGCGGATCCAGGCGGTGAGCGCGCGGGTGTCGATGCCGCAGAGGCCGATGATGCCGCGGGCCTTCAGCCAGGCGTCGAGGTGCTTGACGGCGCGGTAGTTCGACGGCTCGGTGATGTCGGCCTTGAAGATGACGCCGACCGCGCCGTGGCGTGCCGCCGGCGTCAGGTCTTCGATGTCTTCGTCATTGGCGCCGATATTGCCGATGTGCGGGAAGGTGAAGGTGACGATCTGGCCGAGATAGGAGGGGTCCGTCAGGATTTCCTGATAGCCCGTCAGCGCCGTGTTGAAGCAGACTTCCGCCTGCACCTTGCCAGTCGCGCCGATGCCCTTGCCTTCGATCACGGTGCCGTCGGCCAGAACGAGCAGTGCGGTTGGTTTTTCAGTGGTCCATGCCGGTGTCGCGGTCATCGTTCCTATCCCGTTGCGGCGTGAAGCGGGGCTTGAAAGCCCGGCGGTCGATCGCCATTTCATGTGCTCAGGCATGGACGCGCGGAATCCCCGCGGAAAGTGCTCTCATGCCGATGTCGTGCAGGTGCGGGAAAATAGCCAAAGCGCTGATCCGGGTCAACCGGCCGCTGTGAATTGTCAGGAAATAAAATTCCTTTTAATTCAAGCGGTTGCGTATTCCGTTTGATTGCGCCTGTCACACTGGTTTAAGACGACGACAACAATGATGGTTTCGAGCCGGTTCCGGGCAGAGCACCGCGGGCCGGTTTCGACATGGAGTATGGACATGCGCGACCAGTTCGCTGACGCACTGAAGGAAGCCCTGAAAGCCAAGGACACACGGCGTACCTCGACCGTGCGGCTGATCCAGGCGGCGATCAAGGACCGGGACATCGCCAATCGTGGCCTGGGCAAGGACCCGGTCAGCGACGACGACATCCTGCAGATCCTCGCCAAGATGATCAAGCAGCGCGAAGAGTCGGCCCGCATCTATGACGAGGGCGGCCGGCCGGAGCTTGCCGAGCAGGAGCGCCAGGAAATCGTGATCATCAACCAGTTCCTTCCGGCCCAGCTTCCGGAAGAGACGGTGCGTGAACTCTGCGCCTCGGTGATCCAGGAAACCGGCGCGCAAGGCTTGCGCGACATGGGCAAGTGCATGAACGTGCTCAAGGAGCGCTATCCGGGTCAGATGGACTTCGCCAAGGCGTCCGGTCTCGTGAAGGAACTGCTCAAGTAAGAGCTCGTTCAAGTAACTGCGCACGCCCGGCCATAGGTGACGGGCGTCGCCTCCTCGGCGTTCGCAAGGATTTCGTTTTCGAACGCGCGATCGATCCGCGGTGTTGCGGCTGGCGATATCGTTGGCGACGACATAGTTGATGAAACGACCGCTATAGAGGCCGCTCGACAGATCTTGGGGATCGCGGTCGTGATGGAGGGCAGGGCCGGATTGGGCCATCAGCCAGCGTTGCTGCGAGGCAAAGATCGAAGCGAGGCGCGGGTTGTCCCCATACATGGAGACCATGCCGCGGGCGTAATCCAGCACGGTGCTGAAGAAGACGGGACTGGACGCGAGCGCTTCGACGGCGATGGCCATGATGGGTGTTCCAGTTCGGGACGCCGAATTGATGCCATTCACCTTCGGCGAGTCAAGCTCTACTTTTGGTCCTTGGAAGATCTCAATTGCGTCTTTTGGTTGTGGAAGCGGGCGTGAATCCCGTTTCCGTCCTGTGAATAGCGGGCAAGCCGGATCACTGTTGTGGCGTCCAGCGGCCTTGCCGCCTATATGGAAGATCGACCAGAGGTTTTCATGCGCTTTTCACCATCCTTTCTCGACGAGATACGCGATCGCGTGCCGATTTCGGACGTGATCGCCAAACGCGTCACCTGGGATCGGCGCAAGACCAATGTCTCGCGCGGCGACTATTGGGCCTGCTGCCCCTTCCATGGGGAGAAGTCGCCGAGCTTCCACTGCGAGGATCGCAAGGGCCGGTACCATTGTTTCGGCTGCGGCGTCTCCGGCGACCATTTTCGCTTCCTGACCGATCTCGAAGGCTTGAGCTTCCCGGAGGCCGTGCAGCAGATCGCCGACATGGCGGGCGTTGCCATGCCGCAGCCCGACCCGCAGGCCGAGCGGCGCGAGAAAGAGCGCACCAGCCTTCTCGACGTCATGGAGCTGGCGACCGCGTTTTTTGAGGATCAGCTCCAGACCGCGGGCGGCGCCAAGGCCCGCGCCTATCTGCGCGAACGCGGCCTGACAGGCCGCACGATCGAGACCTTCCGCCTAGGCTTTGCGCCCGACAGCCGCAACGCGCTCAAGGAATTTCTCGCTGGCAAGGGTATCGGCAAGGAGCAGATCGAAGCCTGCGGTCTCGTCGTGCACGGGCCCGATGTGCCGGTTTCCTACGACCGTTTCCGCGACCGCATCATGTTCCCGATCCTGTCGTCACGCGAAAAGGTCATCGCCTTCGGCGGTCGCGCGATGTCTCCGGATGCGCCGGCGAAATATCTGAACTCCAACGAGACCGAGCTCTTCCACAAGGGCAACGTGCTCTACAATTTCGCCCGCGCCCGCCGGGCCTCGCAAGGGGCCGCCCGCCTGGGTGACGCCGGGCCGGACGATGCCGCCGGAACGATCATCGCCGTCGAAGGCTACATGGACGTGATCGCGCTGCACCAGGCGGGCGTCGAGAACGCGGTTGCGCCGCTCGGCACGGCATTGACCGAAAACCAGCTCGACCTTCTCTGGAAGATGACGTCGCAGCCGGTGCTCTGCTTCGACGGCGATGGCGCCGGCATCCGTGCCGCCAATCGTGGCGTCGACCTGGCGTTGCCGCACCTGAAGCCTGGCCGCTCGGTGCGTTTCGCGATGCTGCCTGACGGCAAGGATCCGGACGATCTGGTGCGCCACGAGGGTCGCGCGCCCTTCGACAAGGTGCTCGCCAATGCGCGATCCCTTGCCGACATGGTCTGGCAGCGCGAGATCCAGGGTGGATCGTTCGACACGCCTGAGAAACGCGCCGAGCTCGAAGCGCGGCTGAAGCAGGTCACTTCCGTCATCGCCGACGAAAGCGTGCGCCGCCACTACGGCCAGGACATGCGCGACCGGCTGAACGCCTTCCTGCAATCGTCGGGATCGGGGCGGGGGGGCGAGCGTCGCCCATTCGAGCGTGGCGGCGGCCGCGTAGGGGGCAAACGGTCGATGCAGCCCGCGGACGCGTTGAAGGGCGCTATTGTCGAGGCGGGGACTGCGGCCAGTTCGAAGCTTAATCAGTTGTTGAAAGCTGACCGCTCAACGAGGCCGCCAGAGTTACGCGAAAGCGTGCTGGCGTTCACCATCGTCAACCACCCGCAGCTGCTGTTCGACGAGTATGACGAAATCTCGACGATCGAGTTCGACCATCGCGACCTGCAGCGCTGCTGGGCGGCGGTGCTGAATGCTGCTGCCGCGCAGGGGCCGCGCCTGACGCGCGAAGGCCTGATCGAGCAACTGGATGGGGAAGGCTTCGGCGCACTGCTCGCCGCGATCGACCAGCAGATCCGCTATGCGCGGCTCTGGACCGCGACGACGGCTGCAGCCCCCGAGGATGCGCGCGAAGGTTATCTGCAGGCTCTGGCTTTGCACCAGCGGTCCAAGGCGCTGCACTGGCAGCGGCGTGAACTCGAGCGTGAGCTTGCGCATGCGACGGAGGAAGGCGACCTCGAAGCGGTGCCGCAACTGCTGCGCACGCTTCAGGAAGTGCAGCTCGAAGTGACTCGTCTTGAGAACCAGGAGGCGATCATCGAGGGTTTCGGGGTGCTTTCCGGTCGCGTGAAGGGGCCGGCGGCGCGTTAATCTAAAAACTTACGCTGCCACGCTGAAATCCTGCCCGATCTTAACAGAACGCCGACTATTCGCGCCAATGTTCGGCCACCCATGGAGCAGGGCGGATATAGTGGCGCAGGTAGCGGAACGGGTTCTTCTCACGGCGGTCGCCGTTGAACAGGCGTCGAATATGTCCAAGCGGCGTGTCGACGCGTCCGCGATAGCCATATTGCCCGTCGATCGCATGTTGCGGCAGCAGGCTGCGCGGGAAAAGCACCACACGCGCATCGGCCGGCAGGCGCGGTGTGAAGAAATAGTTGAGCGGGAAGGTCCAATGGCAGTCCTGCCGGTAATGCAGGACCCAGCGCCTTGGGAAGAGCTTCACGCCACCGGGCGCATTGCGCGTGACGAAACGCTGCTCGAAGCGATACTCGTCGGCAATCGCCTGAGGATTGGCGCCAAACTTCTGCTGCAGGGGCACGAGTTTGCCCACCGGGAAGCGGAACAGCGAGGTCTGGCCGAGGCGCTCGAAGGGCGTTGTCTGATTTCTGGCGAGGATCACGTCGTCGGGTTCGCCGACCTCGAAGAAGGAATCGAGCGATCCGACGATGACGATGTCGAGGTCGAGAAAGAGGACCGGGCCCTGGAGATTGCCGAGCTTCGGTCCCCAGAGCCGCGACTTCTGCCAGATGCCCGGCGTGTTCGTGGGCATGTCCGCGATGTTGAGCGGCGGCAGGTCCTCGCAGAGAATTTCCGGACGCAGTCCTTCGAAGTTGTCGGTGAAGCAGGTGAAGGTGAAGGGCGGGGTGATGTTGCGCGCCACCATGGCATAAAGCCGGTTGATGAACGGAGCGCCGTACTTCGTACCCCAGTTGATGCAGATGATCTGCTTGACGCCGCCGCTCGCCGCTAAAATGTTCGCCATGATGACTTCCTGATTTTTGGGAGCCACTAAAGTACTGCTGCGTTGGCAAGGTCAAGCTGGCAAAAGCTCAATCCCCGACCTTGAAAAGCCTGCTGATGGTGCGGGATTATCACGGCGTTCTCTTCATTTGCCCTGACGGCTATGGCATTGCGGTCACATCTTGCGATGATTGCAGGCAGTGATTCCCGTGAAGGAGACGTGATGGAGTTTGTCGAAAGGGCGAAGCGCGGCGCAAGCGCTGCCAGCCATCTCTTCGACGACGCCGGCCCGGCGCCGCTCGATGTGCTGAAGCGCGTCTATGGCTATTCCGCCTTTCGCGGCAGACAACAGGAAGTGGTCGAGCACGTGACCGGTGGCGGCGATGCCGTCGTTCTTTTTCCGACCGGCGCCGGAAAATCGCTCTGCTTCCAGATCCCGGCGCTCTGCCGTCCTGGGCTCGGCGTGGTCGTCTCGCCTTTGATTGCGCTGATGCGCGACCAGGTGGAGGCGTTGAAGCAGCTCGGCGTCAATGCCGCGGCCCTCAACTCGTCGCTGACCCGCGAGGAGGCGATCGCCGTGCGGCGACAGATCTACGACGGCACGCTCGACCTTCTATATGTGACGCCGGAGCGGATCGTCACCGATGGCTTCGCAGATCTTCTCGGCGATGCCCGCATCGCGCTCTTTGCCATCGACGAGGCGCATTGCGTTTCGCAATGGGGCCATGATTTTCGCCCGGAGTACCGCGCGCTTGGGCTTTTGGCGGAGCGTTATCCCGGCGTGCCACGCATCGCGCTCACGGCCACCGCCGATCCGCACACGCGCGACGATATCGTCGAGCGGCTGGCGCTGACCAATGCCAAGGTCTTCACCACCAGCTTCGACCGGCCGAACATCGCCTATGAAATCGTCGAGCGCGACCAGCCGCGCCAACAATTGCTGCGCTTCCTTTCGCGCTTCAAGGGTTCGTCCGGTATCGTCTATTGCCTGTCGCGTGCCAAGGTCGAAGATACGGCCGAGTGGCTGAATGCCCAGGGTATCCGGGCACTGCCCTATCACGCCGGCATGGACCGGACGCTCAGAGACAAGCATCAGGACGCGTTTCTCAAGGAAGAGAGCCTCTGCCTTGTCGCGACCGTCGCCTTCGGCATGGGCATCGACAAGCCCGACGTGCGCTACGTCGCCCATCTCGATCTGCCGGGATCGGTAGAGGCCTATTACCAGGAAACCGGGCGTGCCGGCCGCGACGGCGAGCCCTCCGACGTCTGGATGGCCTATGGCATGGCCGACGTACTGCAGCGCCGCCGGATGATCGACGAGGGCGGGGCGGCCGACGACATCAAGCGCATCGAGCGCGGCAAGCTCAACGCGCTCTTGGCGATCTGCGAGACCGCCGGCTGCCGCCGTCAGGCGATCCTTGCGCATTTCGGCGAAGCCCATCCCGGACGCTGCGGCCATTGCGACACCTGCCTGAAACCGGTCGAGACCTGGGATGGCACGGAGGCCGCAATCAAGGCGCTTGCCGCCGTTTATCGCACCGGCGAGCGCTTCGGCACCGGGCACGTGATCGATGTACTGATCGGCACGGTCAACGAAAAGACCGAGCGTTTCGGCCATGTCGATATGCCCGTCTTCGGCGCCGGCAAGGATCTTCCTGTTCGTACCTGGCAATCGGTCTTCCGGCAGTTGCTAGCAGCGGGGCTGATCAGCGTCGATCATGCTGCCTTCGGGGCGATGAAGCTGGAGCCGGATGCGCGCGCCGTCTTCAAGCGCGAACGCCAGGTGTTCTTCCGCAAGGACCGTCCGACCTCGGGCAAGGCCGCACGGGGGGCAAAATCGGGCTCGCAACGCGAACGCGCCGACCTCGCGGGTTCCGACCTCGAACTGTTCGAACTCCTTCGTGCCGAGCGCTTCTCGATCGCCAAGGAGCTGAACGTCCCGCCCTATGTCGTCTTCCCCGACGCGACCTTGATCGCGCTCGCCAAGGAGCGCCCGCGGGACTTCGACGAACTGCTCGACATCCCCGGCATCGGCGAAAGCAAACGCGAGCGCTACGGCGAAGCGTTCCTGGCGGTCATCGACGGGTATGTGGACGGGTGAGTTCGCGCACGGCGGGTGCTGACGCGGCGAAGGAATATGTCCGTGAGCGCGCCTGCGGCGACACAATATATCCCTCACGCCATCTCGCCGTGAAATGCCCTGTCGTTTTTGCGCCGGCCTCCTCGGCGCGCTGGAATTTGCTGCAAGTCGAAAGCCGTCATGATACTCGTCAGGAACGCGATGTTTTCTGTGAGCGAGAGCGCCATGACTTCAGCCTTTCTGTCCCATCTTCGTTCTGAACTCGAGGGCCTGAAGACGGCCGGGCTGTACAAGTCGGAGCGTGTCATCACCTCGAAGCAGGCGGGCGCGATCGAGGTCGCCTCGGGCGACCGCGTGCTCAACTTCTGCGCCAACAACTATCTCGGCCTTGCCGACAACGCGGAACTCGCCGAGGCCGGCAAACAGGCGCTCGACCGTTACGGCTACGGCATGGCCTCGGTGCGCTTCATCTGCGGCACGCAGGAGGAGCATAAGCAACTCGAGGCCCGCATCTCGTCGTTCCTCGGCCTGGAAGACACCATCCTCTATTCCTCCTGCTTCGATGCCAATGGCGGCCTGTTCGAAACGCTGCTGGGCGAAGAGGACGCGATCATCTCCGACGCGCTCAACCACGCCTCGATCATCGACGGCGTGCGGCTCTCCAAGGCCAAACGCTTCCGCTATGCCAACAACGACATGGCGGCGCTGGAGGAGGAACTGAAGAAGGCCGAGGGCAGCCGCTTCAAGCTGATCGCCACCGACGGCGTGTTCTCGATGGACGGCATCATCGCCAACCTGCAAGGCGTCTGCGACCTCGCCGACAAATACGGCGCCATGGTCATGGTCGACGACAGCCATGCGGTCGGCTTCGTCGGCAAGAATGGCCGCGGCTCGGCCGAACATTGCGGCGTCGAGGGCCGCATCGACATCATCACCGGCACGCTCGGCAAGGCGCTCGGCGGCGCCTCCGGCGGCTATACCTCGGCCAGGGCCGAGGTCGTCGAGTGGCTGAGGCAGCGCTCGCGGCCCTATCTGTTCTCCAACACGCTGGCGCCGGTGATTGCCGCCGCCTCGCTCACGGTCTTCGACCTGATCGAGAACGGCGATGCACTGCGGCAGCGGCTCTATGCCAATG
>NZ_FMXF01000012.1:0-178846 GCF_900103435.1 Sinorhizobium sp. NFACC03 | reverse complement strand
CGGCGCATCGTGTCGCGGAAGTTGGCGTTGCCGGCGTCGATCATGATGTCGCCCTTGGAAAGGTAGGGCTCGAGGATCTTCATCTGCTGATCGACCGGCTCGCCGGCCTTGATCATGATGATGATCGGGCGCGGCGGACGGATGGCGGCAACAAACTCTTCGATGGTGTCGCAGGGCACGATCTGGCCCTTGAGCTCGCCGGCTTCCGCGTAGAACTTGTGCGTCGCCTCGACGGTGCGGTTGAACACCGCGATCTTGTTGCCCTTTTCAGCTATGTTGAGCGCCAGGTTCGAGCCCATGACGCCGAGACCGATTAGGCCGATTTCCGCCTGTGACACGTGATTGCCTCCGTTGAAGTTTGGACGCTAGCTGATGTTTCCGAGCGTTCGGGGTGAAGGCTCCATGCGATCACAGTCTCCCGCGGCCGCATGGCGCAATGGCGACTAGAAGGCGAGTTGCACCTTCATCGAACGACTGCGGTCGCCGGCAGTTTCGAACGCACGCACCGCGTCTTCCAGGGGGAAGATGCCGGTCAAGAGTGGGGTCAGGTCCACGCGGCCGGCGTTGATGAGATCTACGGCAAGCCCGAACTCTTCGTGGAACCGGAACGTACCGCGCATCTCGATCTCTTTTGCCACCACAAGGTTTTGCGGGATGGCGACGTCGCCGCCAAGGCCGAGCTGGACGAGCACCGATCGGGGTTTGAGGACGTCGAGACCGGAGCGCACCGCCTGCGCATTGCCCGAGGCCTCGAATTGGACGTCGAAGGTGCCCTTGTTGGCGGCGTAGGCGGCAAGCTGATCGGGATTGTTGGCAACGTTGATCACCCGGTCGGCGCCGATCGACAGCGCCTTGTCGAGCACACCGTCCATCACGTCGGTCGCGACGATCTCACGCGCGCCGTGAGCGCGTGCGGCGATGATCGCCAGCGCCCCGATCGGGCCGCAGCCGGTGACGAGAACGCGTTTGCCGAGCAGCGATCCCGCCCGCGCCACCGCATGCAGCGTCACGGCAAAGGGTTCAGCCATGGCCGCCTCGTTGCTTGTGACACCATCAGCGATTTTGTGGCACTGCCACGCCTGGGCGACCAGGCGCTGCCGGAACGCACCCTGGATATGTGGCATCGGCATGGCGCTGCCGTAAAAGCGCATGTTCAGGCAATGGTTCTGCTGGCCGCGCTGGCAATAGTCGCATGTGCCGCAGGGTCGGCTCGGTGACACAGCCACCCGGTCGCCGACGGCCAACGTCGAGACACCGTCACCGAGCGCCTTGATGGTGCCGGCGACCTCGTGGCCGAGGATCATCGGTTCGCGCAGCCGCACCGTGCCGAAGCCGCCATGGTTGTAGTAGTGGAGGTCCGATCCGCAGATGCCGCCTGCCTCGATCTGGATCTCGACCTGACCCGTTCCCGGCGCCTGCGTCTCCCGATCCTCGATCCGCAAATCCTTGGCGGCGTGAATGACAACGGCTTTCATTTCGGGACCTCAAACGACAGGGGTGGGCAGAGCTTCGCCGGCAAAATGCGCAGCGAGATTGTCGCGCACCAGCTTGCCCATCGCCTTGCGGGTCTCGATTGTGCCGGAGGCGTGATGCGGCTGCAGCAGGACGTTGTCGAGCTTGAGGAAGCGGGGATTGAGCATCGGCTCACCCTCGAAAACATCGAGCGCCGCCGAACCGAGCGCACCGCTCTCGAGCGCATCGAGCAGCGCATCCTCGTCGATGTTGGAGGCGCGCGAGATGTTGATCAGCATGCCGTCGGGACCGAGCGCCTCGATGACCTCCTTCGAGACGATGTGCCGGGTGACAGCGGAGGCCGCGAGCGTCACGAACAGCACATCTGACCGTTCTGCCAGAGCAACCGGATCGGCGATGAAGGTCATGCCGTCCGCATAGGGTTTTTCGGAGACGTCGCTGTAGCCGATGTCCATATCGAAGCCGCGCAGGCGCTTGGCCACCTCAAAGCCGATGCGCCCGAGGCCGAGAACACCGGCGCGTTGGCCCCAGACCCGCCGTTTCAACGGGTATAGGCCCTTGGCTGCCCAGCTTCCGTCCTTCACCCAGCTTTCCGCGCCGATCATGCCGCGCGACTGGCAGAGCATCATCGCGACGCCGAGATCGGCAACGTCGTTGGTCAGCACGTCAGGGGTGTTGGTGACGCGGATCCCGCGCTCGCGGCAGGCCGCGAGATCGACGGCATCGTAGCCGACACCATAGACGGAGACGATTTCGACCTGCGGCAGCTTGCCGATCAGATCCGCCGATGCGCCCAGCTCGCCTCGGGTCGCAATCGCCTGGATGTTCGGCCCATGCGTTTCAAGGAAGGCGTCCCGATCCTCGGCCTCGTAGATCTTGTGAACCGCGTAGCGCGCTTCCAGTTCCACCAGGTCCCAATCCGGATAGGGGCCCATCAGCAGGATGTCCGGTTTCGTCATCAGTTTTCTCCCGTGGTTTGTTCACTGGTCGCACGATCGGCGCGGATCGCCAGCGTGTTCATCGCCAACGCAACGATGCGCTCCAGCGACTGATCGATTTCAATGGTAACGACGTCCGCCTCCTCCGAGGGCAGTTCGAGGGTGGCAAGCTGGCTATCGAGCAGCGACAGCGGCATGTAGTGGCCCTTGCGCTCTCCCAGCCGTGCCGCGAGCAGTGCCCTTGTGCCCTGCAGAAAGACGAAGGTGATCGGCTGCCAGGCGACTTCCCTGAGGCGCTCGCGATAGGCTCGTTTCAAGGCCGAGCACGACACGACGGTCGCGGCCGGACTGGCCAGACGGGTGCCGATCTCGTCGAGCCAGGGCCAGCGGTCAGCATCGGTCAGCGGCGTGCCGCTGCGCATCTTCTCGACATTGGCGGCCGAATGTAGGCTGTCGCCCTCGATGAAGCGAGCGCCGAGATAGGTGGCGAGCCGTTCGCCAACCGCGGACTTGCCGCAGCCGGATACGCCCATGACGACGACCGGGCCGAAGCCGGGGCGGACCTCAGAGACTGGTCGTGATGCCGCCATCGACATAGAGCGTGTGTCCGTTGACAAAAGAGGAGGCGTTGCTCGCCAGGAAGACCGCTGCACCCACCAGTTCTTCGACGTCACCCCAACGGGCCGCCGGCGTGCGCTTTTCCAGCCAGGAGGAAAACTCGGCGCTGTCCACCAGCGCCTGGTTCAAGGGCGTCTTGAAGTAGCCGGGCGCGATCGCATTCACCTGCAATCCATACTTTGCCCAGTCGGTGCACATGCCGCGCGTCAGGTTCCTGACTGCACCCTTCGTCGCCGTGTAGGGCGCGATCGATGGGCGCGCGAGTTCGCTCTGCACCGAGCCGATGTTGATGATCTTGCCGGCGCCGCGACCGATCATGTGCCGGGCGACTGCCTGGCCGACATAAAAAACGCTGGAGACATTCGTCTTCAGTAACTGCTCGAAGCGCTCGACCGGAAAATCCTCAAGCGGCGCGCGGAACTGCATGCCGGCATTGTTGACCAGGATGTCGATGGCGCCGACATCCTGCTCGATCTGATCCACGCCGCGCTTTACCGCTTCCGCGTCCGTGACGTCGAAATCCGCGACATCGACAGTGTAGCCGGCATCGTTCAATGCGGCAGCGGCCGCCTCCAGCTTTGAACGGTCGCGACCGTTGAGGACAAGTGCCGCGCCGTGTTCGGCAAGACCACGCGCCAGCGCCAAACCTATTCCTTGCGACGAGCCCGTCACCAAGGCGCGTCGCCCTTTGAGGTCAAAAAGTGGAAATGACAAACCTGTTCTCCTTCACCGCCGGGCGCTCGCACGAGACGTCCCGGCCCCTAGTCAGCCTTCGATCACGAGCCCTTTTGCCTTCAGCACCGGCTCGAGCTTGCTGACTTCGATGACCGATTTTCCTGCCTTGTACGCTGCAATGTACTCGGCTTCGGCATCCTCGCGCGCCTGCGACAGCTTCGCGACCTCAAATGCTTCTTCCCGCCGCACTACGACCAGGCCATCAGCGTCGCCGACGATGATGTCGCCGGGATGGACAATCTCTCCACCGATGATGATCGGGTCGTTGGTCGAGGTCAGGGTTTCCTTGACCGTGCCCTTGATGCAGACGCTGAGCGAAAACACCGGAAAACCGAGCTCACGCAATTGCAGCGTGTCGCGCACGCCGCTGTCGGTCACAAGACCTCCAATGCCCTTGGCAAGGCAGGCATTGGCAAGCACGTCGCCAAACGATCCGGCCTCTTCGTATTCGCCCGCCGAAACGACGATAATGTCGCCCGGCTGAGCATAGTTGATTGCAAGCTGCAGCATGATGTTGTCGCGCGGTGCGCAACGGACGGTAAAGGCCGGACCGCAGAGCTTCATGCGGTAATCGACGGGCTTGATGCGGGAGGACAATGCCCCCCGGCGTCCCTGCGCCTCATGGATCGTTGCCGGCGAGAATTTGGCCACCGCTTCCACTTCGGCGGCACTAGGGCGAACGGGCATTTTCTTGATATGCGTCATGATTTTTCCCATGGGTGGTCGCGTCGGGCGCGACGCCCGCCGTTTGCGTTGTTCAAGACATTTGGAAAAACGGGGGTCGCTTACGCGCGACCCGGCCCCATCAGGGGATTGGGTCGAATTTCAGTTCGGAGAGCGGTGCAACCTTGTCGGTGCGAGCCATCTTGTATTCGGTGTTCGGGCCGAGCCACTTGTCCCAAATCTGGTTGATCTCGCCGCTATCATCGAGCTTGTGCAGCACTTCGTTGATCTTGGCCGTCAGTGCCGGCTGATCCTTCGCCATGCCGACGCCGATCGGCTGGAACAGCATGGGCTCAGGGATCATTCGCATTTCCTTGCCGCGGGTCTTCGATTCGTTGACCAGCTTGGTGGTCGTCATCGTGTTGGCGACCATGCCGCGGGCCTTGCCCTGCTGCACGGCGAGATAAGCCGACGCCGTGTCCTGGAAGGTGAGCGGCTCGGACTTGTTGAGCTTGATCGACATTTCGGAGGTCGAACCCTTGGTGGAGGCAAGGCGCTGGCCGGCATAATCGGTCTTTGCCTTGCCTGCATCGTCCGCCGGCACGATCAGCATTTCCTTGGCGAGGTAATAGGGGTCGCTGAACTGGATCTGTTCGGCACGGCTCTGCGTATAGGCAAGGTTGGCGACGGTGATATCGACACGGCCAAGTTTGACCTCCGGTACGCGGGCTTCAACGGAAACCGGTTTGATCTCGGCCTTCACGCCGAGTTCACGGGCGATCGCGCCGCAGAGATCGACGTCGAAGCCGACCATTTCACGCGTCTTTGCGTCCGGAGCGGCGAAGGGCGGCACGTCCGCGAAAGTCGCGCACCGCAGTGTCTTGTTTGCGAGGATGTCTTCAAGCTGATCGGCCTTGGCCGGACCTGCGAGCGCTGCCGTCGCGACGGTCATTCCAAGAATAAGATGGCTGCACTTCATTGCTGTTCTCCTTCGTTGTTGGTCTTGCTTGTTCTAGTGGCGCAGGTCGGCGAGAAACCGCTGCGCACGCGGATGCTTGGGGTTCTTGAAGAATTCCTCAGGCGTCGCGGTCTCGATGATCTGGCCTGCATCGATGAACCAGATGCGGTCGGCGACATCACGGGCGAAACCCATTTCGTGCGTGACGCACATCATGGTCATGCCTTCGGCAGCGAGCGACTTCATGACGTTCAGCACTTCACCGACCATTTCCGGGTCGAGCGCGCTGGTCGGCTCATCGAACAGCATCACTGGCGGCTCCATGGCGAGCGCGCGAGCGATCGCCACGCGCTGCTGCTGCCCGCCGGACAATTGGCCCGGATAAGAGTTGGCCTTTTCGCGAAGGCCGACGCGGTCAAGCAGCTTCAACGCCTTCTCGTGGGCTTCCGCCGGCGCCACGCCCTTCACCCGGATCGGGGACATCGCGACATTGTCGACCGCGGAGAGGTGCGGGAACAGATTGAAGCTCTGGAAAACGAAGCCTATGCGGCTGCGCAGGCGGTTGAGGTCTCGCCCGCTCATCTGCGCGTGAACGTCCTGCCCTTCGAAGAAGATCGAACCGCTGTTGATCTCCTCGAGCCGGTTCACCGTGCGGATCAAGGTCGACTTCCCCGAGCCGGAGGGACCGCAGATGACGACCACTTCGCCCCGCGCGACTGTCGCGTCGATGCCTTTCAAGACGTCATAGTCGCCATAGCTCTTGCGGACACCGGCGAGCCGGATCGCCTGATCCTTTGCAATAGTGGAGGTTGACGCGGTCATGGCTGCTCCGTGGCGTTCGGTGTCAGGGAAATCGGCAACTGCCCGCGGCGTTTCGGGGCAATAAGGCCAGCGCGCCGGCGTGTAATGCGCCGCTCGACGACATTGGTGAGCCAGGTGAGCGACCAGCAGATCACGTAGTAGGTCAGCGCCAGGATTAGGAAGACCTGGAAGGGCTGCGTGAGGAGCTGGTTGTTGACCTGGCTGGCAGCGAAGGTAAGATCCGGCACGTTGATGACGTAGCCGAGCGTTGTGTCCTTGATGGTTGCGACGAAGGTCGACAGCATGCTCGGGATCATGTTGTAGAGCGCCTGCGGCAGGATCACGTAGCGCATCGCGCTGAAATAGCTGTGACCGAGCGCACGAGCTGCATCCATCTGGCCCTGCCCCAAGGCAACGATGCCTGCCCGGATGATCTCGCTCAGGAACGCGCCCTGGTAGACAACCAGGGTCGTCAGCATGGTGAGGAAGCTCGGCACATCGGCGCCCGTGAGCAGTGGCACGAGGAAGTAGCTCCAGAGCACGAGCATCAGGAGCGGCACGCCGCGCGTCACATAGACGAGTACGGTCACCGGCCAACGCAGAACCCGGTATTTAGAGAGCCTGGCGAAAGCCAGAAGGATCGCGAACGGAAAGGCAATCGCGATGCTAAGCGCCGAAAGGATCAGCGTATTGGCAAGGCCGCCGAGCGGTCCGTTCGGGTACTGCCCGATAAGGAGCAGGAGCCAATATTGGTCGACGATGGCGATCAGGTCATGGATCATCGTCTCGCTCCATTCGCCGGATCAGCTCGCCAGGTGAGGTAGGCACCAGCGGCCATGATTATCAGGGTGAAGAAGAGATAGAGGACCGTACCGACCAGGTAGATTTCGAAGGTTCGGAAGGAGAGGTTCTCGATCTCCTTGACGGCATGGGTGAGCTCCGGCGCGCCGATCACAATGGCAAGGCTGCTGTTCTTGAAGAGCGAAACGCTGTGATTGACAAGCGCCGGCAAGGCATTGCGAACACCCTGCGGGATCAGCACGAAGCGCATTGCAGAGAGATAGCCATGACCCAGGGCACGTGCCGCCTCCATCTGGCCGGGATTGACCGAGCGCAGGCCGGAGCGCAGATCCTCGCTGAAGTAAGCCGCCTGGCAGAGGCCAAGGCCGACGACGGCGAAGATCATTTCCGCCGAATGCGCAGAGAGCCAGTCAGCCAGCCCTGAGGGCAGGATGGTGTAGATGCCGAAGTACCAGAGCATGAGCTGCACCAGTGTCGGCACATTTCGGTGGTAGGAGACGTAAGCTGCGACCACCGCGTTGCCGATGCGGCCGGGAGAAAAACGGACGGCGAGCAGGATGACCGCGAGCGTCATCGCCAGGGTCCACGAGCACACGGCGATGATGAAGGTCATCTCGATGCCATGCAGCAGCATGGCCACGTATTCCGGGTTCCCGAGGATCGCGGCGAGTTCGAAGCCCTTCACGACCGTGGTTCCTTCGTCTGCGGTTTGGCCGTCTGCAGTCCACCCATCACCTGAAGCGTCGGGGTGATTTCCATGTGCCCGATGTTGACAGCGACGGGTGCGGCGATCGCGAAGGCAATCGCATCGGCGATGTCGCTCGCCTGCGGCAGTTCAAAACCGTCGATGAAGCGCTCGCGGATGGAAGGATCGTTGCCGTGAACGTGGTTGAAGATATCGGTTGCGACCCGACCCGGGCAGATCTCGGTTACGCGCACGCACTTGCCGAAGGTATCGATTCGCAGCTGGTTGGACAGCATGCTGACGCCGGCCTTGGTCGCGTGATAGGTGGAGTTGCCATTGAAGTTGTAGTTGCCGGCAATCGAAGAAATGTTGATGACATGGCCGCGGTCGCGTTCAGCCATGCCAGGCACGATCAGCCGGCAGAGATGGAGGACGGCGCGCAGGTTGACATCGACGAGGAGATCGATGTCGCCATCCTCTGCTTCGAGAAATTTCTTCGGCCGGTCGACGCCGGCATTGTTCACCAGGATGTCGAACTCAACTTCACCGGCAAGCTTCGCCAGTGCGGCACGGTCGGTTACGTCGATTGCGTGAGAAATGCAGCCCGTGCGCTCGGCAAGTGCCTTCAGCGCATCGGCGCTACGGGCAACCGCATGCACCTGGAGGCCCTCGCGGCGGAGCCGCTCGACGACCGCAGCACCGATCCCGGAGGATGCGCCCGTCACGAGTGCGGTTCTGTAATCGGAAAAGGACATTTTGGTTCCCCTGTTGTTGAAAGAGAGAGTAGCGAAGCTTTCCGGCTCTGAATAAGACCGTTTGAATCTGGATGGATAAGGATGGCTTATGGACTTGCGGCGAGCCCGTTGCTCTGTAACATCTGGGGCGAACAGGCAGGCAGGGCATATGGATATCAGGCGTCTCAAATCCTTCATCGTCATCGTCGACACCGGTAGCATCACGCGGGCAGCCGACGTTCTCCACATCGCCCAACCGGCCCTCAGCCAGCAGCTTGCCGCGCTGGAAGACCATTTCCGCCAGAAGCTTCTGATACGCAGCCAGCAGGGGGTCTCGATGACCGAGGCCGGAAAGGCCGTTTACCGTCACGCCCAAATCATCCTGCGGCAAATGGACCAGGCACAGGCGGACGTAAAGGCAGCCGGCGATACGCTTGTTGGGCGCGTCTCGGTTGGTCTCGTGCCCTTTTCGAGTGCGGCCACGCTCTCGGTCGAGCTGTTGACAGAAACGCGTAAGCGCCATCCCGGCATCTTACTGCATCTGACCGAAAGTGTGGGTCAGACCTACAGCCAGATGATCATGAATGGCCGGCTGGAAATGGCACTGATCCATGGTACCGGACCCATCAAGGGTGTTCGGTTCGAGCCTGTGTTCGTGGAAGAATTTCACCTCGTGGCGCACCGCGATTTCGGCATCGAACCGGGTGACGCGCCGCTGCCGTTGAGTGCTCTCAATGACGTTCCGCTGCTCCTGCCGCCGCCCTACAATTTCGTGCGCCGGGCGATCGACCTTGCCTTCACGCGCGCCCGTTTCTCGTTGAATGTCGTGGCCGAGGTCGAGATCGTCCGCACACTCGCGCGCGCCGTCAGCGGCGGGGTCGGGGCGACCATCATGCCACGCGCCATCGCTGAACGGATCATTGCGGAGTCGCCGGAACCTCTCGTCTCGCGTATGGTCACGCCGAAGATCGAAGAGACCCTCTCGCTCTGTGTTTCCGATCAGAGCGAACTGTCGGAGCCGGCACTGGCGGTGAGATCTATCCTCATGGAGCTCACCGCCCGCCTCAAGGTTTAACGGCTGAGCGTTTACTTCATACCGGCGCAGAAATCAGCGATGCGGTCGCAGGCCTCACTCAGCTGTTCCATGCTGGTGGCATAGGAAATGCGGAAGAACGGGCTCATCCCGTAGGCAGCCCCCTGCACGGTCGTCACGTGATGTTCGTCGAGCAGCGCCAATACGAAATCCGTGTCGTTCTCGATCCTGCGACTTTTCTTGCTGGTCCGGCCGATGAGCTCGGCAATGTTCGGGAAAACGTAGAAGGCGCCTTCCGGCTTGTGGCAGCGGATCCCTTCGATCGCGCCCAGCCGCTCAACCACGAAGTCGCGCCGCTTCCTGTAGATCGCCGCCCGCTCCCTAAGGATGTGCTGCGGACCATCGAGCACGGCGGCAACGGCGGCCTGGGTGATCGTCGACGTGCCCCCGCTGTTCTGGCCGTTGACATTGCTGATCGCCTTGATCAGGTCTTTCGGGCCGCCGCAGAAGCCGAGGCGCCAGCCGGTCATAGCATAGGCCTTCGATGCACCGTTGACCGTCAGCACGCGATCCTTAAGGCGCGGTTCGACCTCGGCAATCGTGCAGAACTCGAAGTCGTCATAGATCAGGTGTTCGTACATGTCGTCGGTCATGATCCAGACATCCGGGTGCCTGAGCATCACCTCGGCAATCTCTTTCATCTCGGCGCGTGAGCAGGCAGCACCGGTCGGGTTGTTCGGGAAGTTCAGAAACAGCCACTTGGTGCGCGGCGTGATCGCGGCTTCGAGGTCTTCGGCCCTGAGTTTGAATCCGTTTTGTTGCAGGCAATCGACCGGAGCCGGTATCGCGCCGGCGAATTTCACGATATCCGCATAGCTGATCCATGAGGGCGAAGGGATGACGACCTCGTCGCCGGGATTGCAGGTGGCAAGGACGGCGTTGAAGATGATCTGCTTGCCGCCGCCGGCCACAACGATCTCGGAGGGATCGTAGTCGAGGTTGTTGTCCCGCTTGAACTTGCGGGCGATGGCCTGCCGAAGTGGCGGCGTTCCGTCGAGTGGTGGATACTTCGTGTCGCCTGCAAGAGCTGCGGCATGGGCCGCCTCGACGGCGTTGGCGGGCGTCGGAAAATCCGGCTCGCCGGAGGAGAGGCTGATAACCTTGACGCCGCTTGCCGCAAGGTCGCGGGCGCGCTGGCTCATGGTGGCAGAAGCGGAAACGGAAACGTTCCTCAGGCGGTCGGCAATAGCGGGCATGATCGTTGCTTTCGATAGGGACGGATAAGGTTTTGCAGTGTGCGAGGGCTCAACCCAGAAGCTTGGAGACGGGCGTGACCACGCCGCCAGCCGCCTCGATTTCGTTACGGACGGTACGGGCAAGTTCGAGCGAACCCGGCGTATCGCTGTGCACGAGGATGGAACGAGCCCGCATGGGGATGACGGTCCCGTCGATGGCGGTTACGGTCCCCTCGGTCAGGAACTGCCGCACCCTTGCGCGTAACCGAGGCTCCTCCTTGACGAGGGCACCGGGCTTGCCACGCGGCACGAGTTTGCCTTCGGCGTCATAGGCGCGGTCCGCAAGGAAGAGGGTCAGCGTCTTGAGCCCGGCATCGAGCGCCGCGCGTTCAATGGTGCTGCCGGACGTGCCAAAGACAATCAATTCGGGATCGACCGCACGGATCGCCGCCATCATGGCAGCCGCCAGGGTCGGGTCGCGATTGACCATGTTGCCCATTGCAGCATGAAAACTGACATGGGAGACGCGCACATCTTCCGCGCGGGCGATCGCAATCAGCGCGCCGAGCTGATAGAGCATCTGCTGGCGCAGTTCGTCGGGCCCGAAAGGCAGTTCGCGGCGGCCAAAACCTTGCCGGTCCGGCAAGCCCGGATGCGCACCGACGTCAACTCCCCTCGCCCGTGCGAGACGCACCATCCGGGCCATCGTCTCCGGGTCGCCGGCATGAAAGCCGCAGGCGACGTTGGCAGAGGTCACGACATCCATCATCGCCTCATCATCGCAAAGCGAATAGGGTCCGAAGCCCTCGCCCATGTCGGAATTGAGGTCCACCTTCATGAATGTCTCCTAAGCCATGGCGGCGAGCGCCTTGCTGACGAGGCGCGCGGTATTCCTGATGTCTTCGATATAGGCAGCGAGCGCCTTCTCAGCGGCCTTCGCTTCTGCGTGCGTGGCCGGCACGAAGCGCAGCGTCGAACCGATGCGAGCCTGCCCCATCCGCCAGAGATCCGCCTCGATGACACCGGCGACCTTCGGATAGCCTCCGGCCGTGTTGGCATCGCTCATCTGGACGATCGGTTCGCCTGCAGGCGGCACCTGGATCACACCAGGCACGACGCCGTGCGAACGCATCTCCACCACCTCCACCGGATGGATCGGGTCTCCGCTGAGGCGGTAGCCGGTGCGGTCGCTGCGCGCCGAGATCTTCCACGGCTGGCGCCAGAACCGGTCCGCGTCAGCCCCGAAGAGATCGTGTTCGCCGGCCGGCAGTGCGCGAATGAAAAGCGCACCGCCTTCGTCGACAGGAAACACATCCTTTAAGGCAACCGCCGGCGGCACAACGCCGAAACCGCCTTTCGGCAGGACAGCCGGTTCAACCGGACCGGTTGCAATGCCGTCGCCGACGGCAAGGGTCCTGCCGGAAAGTCCGCCGAAGCTTCCACGCAGCGACGTGCTGCGCGATCCCATCACCTGCGCCACATCGATCCCGCCAGCCAGGCTCACATAGGCCCGTGCATCGCGAAGCGGTGGGAAGAGCTCCAGCATCTGACCGGCCTCAGCTTCCACAGCCCACCAGGGCGGCAAGGCGACGCCGTCGAGCTTCGCCCGGCAATCGGCACCCGTAAGCGCGAATGCGCCACCCTTGGCAAAACATAGCCGGAAGGGGAAAGTCTGGACCTCGATGACGGCGGCACCCTGCGGATTGCTAAGGAGAATGTTGCCTATCTCGAGTGCCAGGGGATCCATTGCTCCCGATGCCGTGACCCCGATATTCCGATAGCCCGGACGCCCCAGGTCCTGGACGGTGTTCAGCGGTCCGGTTTCGACGATCTCGATCACAACTCGATCCTTTCAGGGCGGAAGCGCACGGTATCGCCAGGGGCCATCAAGGCGGGCGCTGCGGCCAGCGGATCGAACATCTGAAGTTCGGCAAAGCCGATCGAATTCCATCCGTTCGGGCCGGTCAGCACGGCGACACCGGTCTGCATGCCGCCGATCGTGACGCAGCCCCGCGCCATTTTGAGCGAGGGCACGGTCTTTCGCGGCATGTGGATGCGTGGATCGAGCCCGTGCAGATACCCGAAGCCCGGCGCACTGCCGAGGGCGAAGACGCGATAGATGCCTTCGTGATGAATACGCACGACTTCCCGGTCGCTGAGACCGCTGAGGTCACAGAGCGCCGGCAGATCCGTGGCATGTTCGCCGCCATAGGTGACGGAGATCTCAATTTGTCGACCGGCCAGATCGATGCCCTGCGAACGCTGCCATTCGTCCCGCAGTTGCCGGACGACCGCTTGCGCATCGTCCGGGGTCTCCTTCAAGATCACGAGCAGGTTGGTCATGCCAGGAACGATCTCGGCGACGTCGTCGTGCGTCTCTAGCGCGCGGGAGAGCGCCCAGATGCGCCTCTGGTTCGGCAGGTCGAAGGCCCCGGGTGCTTCGAGCAGAAAGGCACGCGTGCCGATGAAGGAGATCTTCGCCAGTTCCTCGGTATTCGGGACGGTTAAGGCAGGCGACGGGAACGGGGCCTGTTGCAGGAGGCTCATTGGGCGTGTTCCATGGTCAAAACGGGGTCTCCGTAGCCGATCAACTCTCCGGCACGGGCATGAACGCCAGCGACGATCGCAGTCGCCGGCGCGATCACCGAGAGCAAGATGGGTCCGACCTCCACGAAACCGGCGATGCCGCCCACCTCAAGCGTGCAGCCCTCACCGGCAAGCGGTGAAGCATCCAAGCTACCGGGATGTCGATCACGAAACACCCCGGCGAGCGGCGCCTTGACGGCCCATCCCTCAGTCACCGACGAGGTGGCATCCTGAGCCTCGTCACGACGCTTCACCGGGTTGGCGTCGGGGGCCAGCACAATCTTCAGGGCGTGGCCGTCCTTCGTGCTGATCTCCAACTCGCTCGCGCCCGAAGCGCCAAGCCAGGTGGTCAGAGTGGAGATGAGAGCCGGATCGGAGAAGTCACCGATCCCGGATCTGCCTGACGAGCGGTCACGCCTTGACACCGGCTTCCTCCCTCAAACGTTTTTCAAGATGATGGATATCGACGCAGCCCTGCATGAAGTCAGGATCGGCAAAAATCCTTTCGTGCAGCGGAAGGTTCGTGGAAATGCCCTCGATCCTGGTTTCTGACAGGGCGACCTGCATGCGCCGGATCGCGTCGTCGCGGGTCGGCGCTTGGACGATCAGCTTGGCGATCAGGGAATCATAGTACGGGGAAACCCGGTATCCGGCCGAGACATGGGTATCTACGCGAATGCCCGGTCCGCTTGGAAAACGAACCGCTGAAATGCGACCGGGGGCAGCCACGAAAGTGGTTGGGTCCTCCGCGTTGATACGGCATTCGAAGGCGTGTCCTTGCGCCTCGCCGCGAAAACGGCTCGCGTCGAGCACGTCGCCTTGGGCCGAACGCAGCTGCTCGTGCACGAGATCGACGCCGGCTGTCGCCTCCGTTACGGGATGTTCGACCTGCAGCCGGGTGTTCATTTCGATGAAGTAGAACTCGCCGTGCTCGTAAAGAAACTCGAAGGTCCCGACCCCACGATAGCCGATCTGCCGGCAGGCCTCCGCGCAGCGCGCGCCGATCCTCTCTGCGAGTTCCGGCGCGATACCGGGTGCCGGCGCCTCCTCGACGACCTTCTGGTGCCGTCGCTGAACGGAGCAATCGCGATGACCAATCCACACGGCATTGCCGTGATTGTCGCAGAGCACCTGGAATTCGACATGGCGCGGGTGCTCGAGAAACTTTTCCACGTAGAGCTCGGGCTTGCCGAAGGCCCGGCGCGCCTCCTCGCGCGTGATCGCGACCGCATCGGCCATATCGGCGCCATCGCGCACGACGCGCATGCCCCGCCCGCCGCCGCCGCCGGCCGCCTTGACGATGACCGGGTAACCAATGGCCTCAGCGGTGGCGCGCACGGCATCTATGTTATCAGGTAGAGGCTCGCCCGGTCCCGGCACGCAAGGGACGCCGGCCGCCATCATCGCGCGCTTGGCAGCGATCTTGTCGCCCATGATGCGGATTGCCGAGGCCGGCGGGCCAACGAAAACCAGGCCGGCATTTTCGACCGCTTCGGCGAAATCGGCGTTCTCCGAGAGAAAACCGTAACCGGGATGGATCGCCTCCGCGCCGGTCACACGCGCCGCAAGGAGGATCGCCGCCTGGTTGAGATAGCTCCTTGTTGGTGCCGACGGCCCGATCGAGAGTGGACCACCGTCGCTCGGTGCTGCCGCGCCGGCCCTATCCGCCTCGGATGCAACACGGATCGGGCGAAGGCCGAGTTCCTTGCAGGCCCGTTCGATCCGCACGGCGATTTCTCCGCGATTGGCGATGAGGACGGACTGGAATGGATGGCCGATTTTCCGGGAGGCCTCGAAAAACGCGTCCATCACCCGATCTCCACGAGCGGGTCGCCGAAGGCGACCTCCTGGCCGTCCTCAAAGAAGACGCGCTTGACGATGCCGCCGAACGGAGCCGATATAGTCGTGAAGACCTTCATCGCCTCCACGATGCAAAGAGCTTGCCCCACTTCTACCGGCTCGCCTGCCGCCACCATTGGAGCGGATCCCGGGCTGTTTGACTGATGTACGATGCCTGAAGTCGAAGCACGAACGAGTTGCGTTTGCGGCTGGTCGTCCAACCTTGGCGGCTCGACCGTTGATGGCATTGCCTGCATGGTGGTTGGGATTTCCAGGTTGGCAACACGAGCCGGATTGCGAATGACGACAGTCGTGTCCGCATCGCTGACTGTCAGCTCCGAGACACGCGAACGCCCAACAAAGTCGAGAAGCGTCTTGATCTTTTGCAGATCCATTGTTTTCCCCACGGAACGAAGGTCACCGGGTGCGGTCCTGAGAGCCGTGATCCGTCCGGTGCAGTTGGGGAAATCTTACACAGCATCCTGTTTGATGGGGGCAGACAAACTTTGAATAGAGAGACCATCGCTCCCTCTCCCGCTGCTCCACGAGGACTCTTGGACGAATGGCCGACACGAGTTGGTCTCGAAGATCACAGATAATCCGGGCCGCTGTCACAACATCGTCATGAAACACACGAACAACTCGCTGCGTATAGATGGCGGAGGCTCAGATGGACTACTTCAGGCGCTTCACCTTTTTGTTCGCGACACCCGCCTTCGACAGCGAGGACCTGGAGGGGGCCCGCTACCACCAAATCGTCGAGGAGATCGAACGATCTGGTTTCGAGGTGGTGCGCGCGCGCAATCTCGAAGACGCTGAAATCGCCGTCCAGACGGACGCGGCCATCGGCTGCATGATGGTCGATTGGGGCAAGAAGGGTATGGAGGGCAAGACAGCCTCCCTCATCAATCTGATGCGCCGTCGCGGCCTCGAATTCCCCATCATTCTCTTGATCCGCCGCAAGCGCTTCGAGGATGTACCGGTCGAAGTGCTCGACTTCATCGACGGCTATGTCTTCCTGTCCGAGGAGACCCCTGCCTTCATCGCAAAGAACCTCATCAGCCGCCTCAAGCAGTACGCCGAGACGATGAAGACACCTTTCTTTGGCGCGCTGGTGGATTACGCCGAGGAAGGCAACCAGCTCTGGACATGTCCCGGCCATAATGGCGGCGTGTTCTATAGCCGCAGCCCGGTCGGACGCGTGTTTATGGAGCATCTGGGCGAAGCGGTATTCCGCGACGATCTCGACAATTCCGTGCTCGACCTCGGCGATCTCCTGACCCATGAGGGCCCGGCGCTCGCGGCGCAGAAGGAGGCCGCCAAGATTTTTGGCGCGGAGAAGACTTATTTCGTCCTCAACGGCACCTCGACCTCCAACAAGGTCGCGCTCTCCGCCCTCGTCACCGACGGCGACCTGGTTCTGTTCGACCGCAACAACCACAAGGCAGCGCATCACGGCGCGCTGATGATCTCCGGCGGTATCCCGGTCTATGTGCCGACCGCGCGAAACGCTCATGGCCTCATAGGGCCCATGGATTTTGGCTCTCTGAACGAGGAGACGCTGCGGCAGCGTATCCGCACCCACCCATTGGTCAAAGACCCCAACGCCTGGCAAAAGCCGCGCCCGTTTCGGGTGGCGGTGGTGGAACAGTGCACCTATGACGGCACGATCCACAATGCGGAGATGATCCTGAAGGCCATCGGGCATCTGTGCGACTACATCCTGTTCGATGAGGCCTGGGCGGGCTTCATGAAGTTTCATCCGCTCTATGCCGGACGTTTTGCCATGGGCCTTGCAGAACTCGGACCCGAAGCGCCGGGCATCATCGCCACGCAATCCACGCACAAGCAGCTTGCGAGCTTTTCACAGGCTTCGCAGATCCACATGAAGGATCGGCACATCACCGGCCAGAAGCGGCGGGTCGAACACCGGCGCTTCAATGAGAGCTTCATGCAGCACGCGTCGACATCGCCCTTCTATCCGCTCTTCGCCTCCCTGGACGTCGGTGCGCAGATGATGAAGGGCCGCTCTGGCGAAGTGCTGTGGGACGATACGATCCGCCTCGGCATCGAACTGCGCAAGAAGATACGGGCTGTGCGTCGGGAGTTCGAGGAGAAGGAGCGTCGGCCCGAGCGCCGCTGGTTTTTCGAGCCCTTCGTGCCGGACCGTGTGGCGATGCCGGATGTGGCAAGCCCTGGAGCGGTGCACGACGTGCCCTGGGAGAGTGTTGCCACCGATCAGCTCGCCACCAACCCGGCCTTCTGGCACCTCGCCCCAGGTGCTGCGTGGCACGGCTTTTCCGATATGGCCCCGGGCTTCGCAATGACCGATCCCAACAAACTCACGCTGCTCACGCCCGGGTTCGACAGGGCGACCGGCGCATATGCCGAGCACGGCATTCCGGCGCCGATTGTCGCGCAATACTTGCGTGAAAACCGGATCGTCGCGGAAAAGAACGACCTGAATTCCCTGCTGTTCCTGCTCACGCCCGGCGTCGAGGCAAGCAAGGCGGGCACGTTGATCAGCGGCCTCGTCGCCTTCAAGAGGCTTCATGACGACAATGCGCCCCTGGAAGAGGCAATCCCGGAATTCTATCGCCGCCGACCCGGTCGTTACGCTGGCGCGCGGTTGCGCGACCTGTGCGGCGACATGCATCGCTTCTTCCGCGACGCCAATGTCAGCGCGCTGCAGGCGAAGCAATTTTCCGAAGCGCACCTGCCTGATATTGCCCTATCGCCCCACGACGCGGCGCGCTGCCTCGTGCGCAACGATGTGAACTATCTTCCGATCGACGCCATCGCCGGGCGGATCGCAACGACGCCTTTCGTCGTCTATCCGCCGGGGATCGCCACCATCGTGCCGGGCGAGCGGTTGACCGAGCGAGCGCAGCCGATGATCGACTATCTCAAGATGTTCGAAGCCTGTTTCAACACGTTTCCCGGCTTTGACGTTGAGATCCAAGGTCTCTACCGTGAAACGGACGCATCGGGCCGCGTACGACTTCATACCTACGTCGTCGCCGAATAGGATTTAGGAATTTCGGATCCCTCATGCAGCAGGACAAGTCAATCGTCATTCGCCCGTCGCGGGACGGCGATGTGGACGCGATGCTGGCGATCTATCGCCGCCACATTCGCCGCGGCATCGAGGAGGGTGTGGACGAGGGCGACACGCCGCAGCCGGACGATCTGCGCGAGCGGCGGAAGAACTTGAAGAGCCGCCGCTTCCCGCACCTTGTCGCGATCAAGGAGGGCGCAGTGGTCGGCTACGCCTATGTCGTACTGTTTCGCAAACGACCTGCCTACCGCTACACCGTCAAGCACTCGATTTATGTTCATCACGAGCATCTCGGCCAAGGCATTGGAGGTCTGCTGATGCGCGGCCTGATCGACGCTTGTGTGGCAGCCGGCTTCCGGCAGATGATCGGCTATATCGATGCCGAGAATGTTGCCTCGCTGTCTCTGCACGATCGGTTCAACTTCGTTCGCGTTGGCCTCCTGCAGGGGGTAGCCTATCGCTACGGGCGCTGGGCGGACAGCGTCATGGTCCAACGCTCGCTCGGCACCGGCGCGACGACACCACCGCCTCCCCCGCCCCTCTCGACCCGTTGACGATCGAAGTTCGAAAACCCGGTGGGCTGCGCCCGCTTGAGCCCCCGCCGAGAGGCGGCCGCGACTCCCCGACCTTCATTCAGCACTCGATCTCTGACGCCGGCTAAAAGCCTTTGCGTAAACTGAGGGTGTCTTACCGACATAACCAAAGAACGCACTTGAAAACGCGGAGATCGAAGAGAAACCAACTTCGAAAGCAGTCTCCTTTATGGAACGACCCTCCTTGCGCAGAAGCTCCATCGCCCGGTTCATCCGCTGTTCACGGATGAACTCCCGCCAGCTTTGGCCAAGCTCGGCCTCTAGATGACGACGCAACGTCCGTTCCTACATGCCGGCGTACTCTGCCACTTCAGGCAAGGTAACACCCGTGCGTGACCAGCCTCCGGAGGAGATAGGACTTCATGGTGCGTTGTAACGGATCCGGAAATCGAGAGGACCGCATAGCCGGGTCATGCGCGGCACCGCCCAAACAAGTCTGACTACCGGATTGGCTGTTCCCCGATCGCCAGCTCGCACCTCTCAAAACCTTCGCGTGCGCAAGCTGGTTGGCCTAAGGGGTGCTCAAGGAGGCCGCCCCTTAGTCCCGCCGCTCTGTCGCTCAAAGCATCATATCAAGCCGCTCGCCCTCCGGACCTGGTTCGACGAGTTCGATCAGCACGTTGCCCGGCCCCTCAGATAGACAACCCGCCGCCCGGTCCAGGGGCCCTTCGCCACGACCTGCGGCGCTCCGAAGGCACTCCACCCGTAGGGGGCTGCCCTGCGCAGTATGGCATCGACGTCCCGCACCATGAAACCGACATGCGATCCCCCGCTGTCGCACGCCTGGAAGGCGAGCGCCTTTCGCCCATGCGCCGTCTTGTACTCCAGAAGTTCGATGACATGCGGGCCCCTTGCCAGCATGGCGAGCTCAATGGACCCGTCACGAACTCCCGTCACGTCGCGAACGAAATCACGGTCCTCCAATAAATCCCTTCCGATGAGCTCGAAGCCGAGAATGTTGATCCAGAAGTTCAGCGACGTTTTTAGGGACGAGACCGTAATCCCGAAATGATGGACCGCTATGCCTGATACGTCCTCAGGCATGGCCTCACACTCGCTTGCTTCCCGCAGAAGGCTACACGCCTGAAATTTCGGCAAAAGCGGCAAAGATTCGAGGATTACGGTCGAAGAAATCGAACGGTCGGGCTACCGCATCTCGCGCTATATCGTTCGATTTTCTCGACCGTAACCAATCATTTTATTCGACTATTCCCGCAAGCTATTTGATGCGAGCTTTTTCCCAAGCCGCAAGGGCGACTGCTTCAATCCAACGGAGAACAACAATGGCGAAAGTACTGGTCCTCTATTATTCGACCTACGGACATATCGAGACGATGGCCTATGCCATCGCGGAGGGCGCCCGAAAGGCGGGAGCCCATGTCGACGTCAAGCGCGTTCCGGAGACCGTTCCGGAGGAGATCGCGCGCAACAATCATTTCAAGCTCGATCAGGTAGCTCCGGTCGCCACCATTGCCGAGCTTGCGGGCTATGATGCGATCGTGGTTGGGACCGGCACGCGCTTTGGCCGTATGTCCTCGCAGATGGCTGCGTTTCTCGATCAGGCGGGCGGCCTGTGGGTCAAGGGGGCCTTGCATGGAAAGATTGGTGCGGCCTTTTCTTCCAGCGCAACCCAGCATGGCGGACAGGAAACCACCCTGTTCTCGATCATCACCAACCTCCTACATTTCGGCATGATGATCGTCGGGCTTCCTTACAGCCACCAGGGCCAGATGAGCGTCGACGAAATCGTCGGCGGCGCGCCCTACGGCGCAACCACGGTGGCCGGCGGCGACGGATCGCGCCGGCCGACCGAAATCGACCTCGCCGGTGCCCGCCACCAGGGCGAACTGGTAGCCGCTGCTGCCATCAAGGTCTTCGGCTAGGCCGATCCGTCGGAGGCTAGCGCCTTCGGCTTCCCATCAACCCCGACAATTCCAAGGAAACATCGTCCCGCGCGCGGGCGAGGAGCGAAGCCATGTCAGCGGATTTCGACGGCAAAGTGGTCCTGGTCACTGGCGCAGGCTCGGGGATCGGCCGGGAGGCGGCAAGGCTGTTTGCCGAGCGCGGTGCCCATGTTTTCGCGGCCGACATCAATCAGAGCGGCCTTGAGGAAACGAAGGACATCGCGGCGACGGGAAAGATCGATATCTTCAGCGTAGACGTTTCGAGTGAAGAGGAGGTGAAGGCCTTCCTCGCGCGCGTCGAGAAGGACGCCGGTCGGCTGGATGCGGCGTTCAACAACGCGGGCATCACCGGCGGTACTCACCGGATCGAGGACTACCCGACCGACGATTTCGACCGGGTGCTGACCGTCAACCTGCGCAGCGTGTTCCTTGGCATGAAATACGAGATCCCGCTGATCGCAAAAACAGGTGCGGGCGCGATCACCAACACGGCTTCCGTCGCGGCGCTGACCGGACCGGGCGGCATGAGCGCCTATGCCGCCTCCAAACACGGCATCCATGGTCTGACGCGCGTCGCGGCGATGGAGAACGCCAGCCGCAACATTCGCGTCAACGCGCTTGCCCCCGGCTGGACCGAGACACCGATGGTGGTGGCCAACAGCGCCCAGAACCCGGCTTTTGCCGACCTTGCCCGAAAAGCCATCCCCGCCAAGCGGGGCGGCCAGCCGCGCGAACTCGCCGAAGTGGCCGTGTGGCTCAGTTCCCCGGGCGCAAGCTACGTCTTCGGCCAGATGATCGTCGTCGACGGCGGCATGACCATCGGCGGTTTCGAACTCTAACCCCTGACATCGAAGGATACGACCATGACCAGAAGTGGAGAAAGCGAAGCGGCGATCGCAGTGGTTCGCCGGAACACCGAGGAAGTACAGGGAAAGGGCAATTTCGCCGTCTTCGACGAAGTGTTTTCCGAAGATTTTCTCGACCATACGCCGCAACCGAACATGGTGCCAGACAAGGAGGGTGTGCGCGGCCTCTATGCCGGCCTGCGCAAGGCTTTCCCGGATTTCCATGCGGTCATCCACTGGCAGACGGCCGACGGCAACCTCGTGACGACCTTCAAGACCTATTACGGCACGCATAAGGGAACCTTCCTCGGCATCGAGCCCACCGGCAAGACGATCCAGTTCGAGACGGTCGATGCCATGCGCGTCGTCGACGGCAAGATCACCGAACACTGGGGCGTCGCCAACCTCTATTCGCTTGTCGGCCAACTCGGCCTCCAGCTTCAGCCGAAGAGCTGAGCCATCCCATCTCGCCGAAGGAAACTTGCCATGAGTGACATTCTGAAGAACAAGGTGGTCGTCGTGACCGGCGCTTCGAGCGGCATCGGCCGCGCCATCGCCATCCGCGCCGCCGAACATGGGGCGAAAGCCGTGATCGTCGCCGATATCACCGAGGCGCCGCGCGAAGGCGGCCGACCGACAGTCGCGGAAATCGAGGCAGTCGGATCGGCCGCCCGCTTCGTCAAAACCGACGTCAGCAAACGCGCCGACAATGACGCCCTCATCGAAGCGTCGGCTGAATTCGGCGGCGTCGATGTCATGGTCGCCAATGCCGGGATCACGCTGCGCACCGACGGCGCGGACGTACCTGAGGAAGATTACCACCGGCTGTTGTCGATCAATCTCGATGGCCCGCTGTTCGGCGCGCAGGCCGCCGCCCGCCAGATGAAGGCGAATGGCAAGGGCGGCAGCATCGTGCTGATGGCCAGCATGGGCGGGATATCGGGCGCCGGCATCACGGTTGCCTATTCCACCAGCAAGGGCGGCGTCGTTCTCATGGCGAAATCGCTTGCCGACGCGCTCGGCCCCGACGGCATCCGCGTCAACGCCGTCGCACCGGGGACCATCGACACTGAGCTTTTGCGCACCAGCCCCGGCATTGCCGAGGCATCGGAAGGTTTTCGCAAGCGCACGCCGCTACGCCGCCTCGGCCATCCCTCCGAGGTGGGCGACGCGGTCGCCTATCTCGGCTCGGATCTCTCCAGCTACGTCTCGGGCATCGCGCTGCTCGTGGACGGCGGCCTGCTGGCTGTCCTCTGACCCCTAAAGGAACTCGACAATGAAAGCCCTTCGTTTCGAACAATTCGGCACGCCGGATGTGCTTGTTCACCGGGATATCCCCACCCCCGCCCTCAATGCCGGCGAAGTTCTCGTCAAGATCCACGCTGCGGCGATCAATCCGAGCGACGCCAAGATCGTCAGCGGATTGTTTGGCGGCGCGGTTCCGCGCACACCTGGGCGGGATTTCGCCGGCGTGGTCGTCGAAGGCAACGCACTTGTCGGCAAGCATGTCTGGGGCAGCGGCGCCGGATTCGGGTTTCGGCGCGACGGTGCGCACGCCGACTATGTCGTCCTGCCGGCAAGCTGGTTGTCGGAGAAGCCCGCGAGCCTGTCGATGGCCGAGGCGGCCGCGGTCGGGGCCCCCTTCGTCACCGCCTGGCATGCACTCGTCGATGTCGGCTCGCTGAAGAAGGGCGAGACGCTTCTGATTACCGGCGGTCTCGGAGCCGTCGGTCGGGCCGCCACACAGGTCGCTCGTCATCTTGGCGCCCGCGTCATCGTGGCCGCCAGAAGCGAAGCTCCAAACGACGCCGATGATTTCATCGACCTATCGAAAGCGAACCTGCCAGACGCCGTCCGCAAAGCGACCTGGGGCAAGGGAACCGATCTGGTTCTGGATGCGGTGGGCGGCGCCATGTTCGAGCCGTCGCTCAAATCACTGGCTGTGGGCGGCCGCCATCTCGCCATCACCAGCGTCGGCCAGAAGCGCGTCTCGTTCGATCTCGCCGATTTCTACCACAACCGTTCGGAGCTCTTGGGGGTCGACACCGCAAAGCTGTCGGGTGAAGAGATCGCAGGCATCCTCGACCGGCTAAGGGCCGCGTTCGACGATGGTTCCTTCAAGAAACCAGCCTTGCGGCAATGGGCATTCGACGAGGCGGGCGATGCCTATCGCAGCACCGCTTCGGGTGAAGCCGCAGCCAAGAATGTCCTCATCATGAATTGACCGTGGCGGCCGGTGCGCTCAGCGTAGTCGGTTCGCTTCTCGTCGGCCGATGCCTGACCGCCCGGTTGATTGCCAGGGTCAGCTCTGCGTGAAGAACGCTCGAAGTGCGACGCCTACCAACGGTTGGAATAGACCATGTCGTCGCCTTCGGCTTGGCCTTCGAAATGCGATATCAGGAAGCGGCCGGCGGGACCGGGAGGGACATCCGTGCGGTGGACCGCCTGGAGCCGATAGGGACCGCCCTTGCAGTCCGGTAGGTCGAGATGAACCAGGCGGCCGGTTCGAATGTCTTCTCTGACCATCGGCTCGGGCATGTTTCCCCAACCCATCCCCTCTTTCAAGAGCATATGCTTGGAGCCGAGATCGGCCAGGCGCCAGGTCCTTGCGCCGACAACGCCCAGCTCAAACCCTTCTGTCAATTTCGAACGATCGGTGAGAACGAGCTGGACGTGCTCGCGCCCGGCGCCCGGAAGGTTCCTGCCCGCCTTTGCCAACGGATGGGATGGTGCTGCCACGGGAACAAGCTGGACGAAGCCGGCGCCGATCCGCTCAATGCCATCAATCTCGATATCGAGCGGCCCGCTGACGCCGATCACCGCCTTGCGATCCAGCACCATCTGCGCAACCGCGCCCAACGCTTCCACATAGAGATGGAGCGTGACAGACGGAAACTCTTCGCTGAACGCCTTCAATGCATCGGTAACGCGTGCAGCGGGCAGCATGACGTCCAGCGCCACATGAATCTCGGGCTCAACGCCCTCGAGCATTGCCCTTACCTTCGCCCGCAGACCGCTGACGCCGTTCGACACGATCCTCGCCTCGGCGAGCACCGTGCGTCCTTCGGTCGTCAGCTGCGGCTTCTTCGTCGTGTCGCGATCGAACAGGGAAATTCCGAGCTGTGCCTCAAGGTTCGCGATCGAGTAGCTGATGACCGATGTGGCCCTGCCCAGCTTGCGCGCGGCCCCCGCGAAACTGCCGACATCCACCACGGTGAGAAACACCTTAAGTTGATCAAGGGTCGGCATGCCCGGATTCTGCATATCTATTTCCTCGAACGTTTGCCTTCATTTTATGTCAGTTTTTTCCACAAGCGACCAGCGGTAATTTCGAACTCGACAGCAACGTCCCCCTCGCCTCCCGGCTGAGACTGGATCGTTGAAGGAGCGAAAATGACTTATGCCTCGAATACACGAATAGAACAGATCATCCTCCCGGCGACGCGCGATCTTGGCGGGTTCTCGGTCAAGCGTGCGCTTCCGTCACCGCTGCGACGCACGGTCGGTCCCTTCATATTTCTGGACAGCTTCGGACCCGTGACGTTCGGTCCCGGCGCCGGGATCGACTCGCGACCGCACCCGCATATCGGACTGTCGACGATCAGCTATCTGATCAACGGAGAAATCATCCATCGCGACAGCGAGAATTATGTCCAGAAGATAAGGCCGGGTGAAGTCAACGTGATGACCGCAGGTAGGGGGATTGTCCACTCCGAGCGCAGCAGCGACACGCTACGCCAGAGAGGAGGACGTCTGTTCGGCTTTCAAAGCTGGGTGGCGCTTCCGACCACGCACGAGGAAACGGACCCTGGCTTCCAGCATATTGCGGCGGATGCGCTACCGCGCATCGAGGGGGAAGGCGTCGACATGCGCCTGATCGCAGGCTCGCTTCATGGCGCGCGCGCGCCGGCAAGAATGTTCTCCGACATGTTCAATGCCGACGTGGCCCTGGCGGCCGGCGCGCGCTTCCGCCTCGACGGTGAGCACATCGAGCGGGCCGTCTTCGTCATCAGTGGAACGATCGAAGTCACCGGACAGCAAGAGCGGTTCAGGCAGGATCAACTGGTTGTCTTCAAACCCGGCTCCGAAATCGTCCTCCAGGCGATTGGCCCAGCGCGGCTCATGGTGCTGGGCGGCGAACCGCTCGCCGAGAAACGGCACATTTTCTGGAACTTCGTGTCGAGCCGCCGCGACCGCATCGAGCAGGCGGCCCTCGACTGGCAAGACCGGGTGTTCCCAGGTGTACCGGGAGAAACGGAGTTTACGCCGCTGCCCGACGGGCCCAGAAACATCACCTAGCCCCATCCCAAACAAGGAAACTGAAGGAAATCGAAATGACCTACGCAATCATCGGATCCGGTGCCATTGGCTCGGCGCTCATCGAACATTTCGCGTCAAAGGAAATACCTGTCAAAGTGGCCAACAGCCGAGGGCCCGCATCGCTTGCTGCCGCCAGGAAGTCCGGCGACACGACAATCCCCGTCGAGATCGACGAAGCCGTGGCGCAGGATATCGTCATCCTCGCCCTGCCGTTCACGGCGGTGCCCGACCTGGCAAAGGTTCGCAAGGACTGGACGGGGACGATCGTCATCGACGCCACCAATGCGATCACCTTCCCCGAATTCCGCCCCGCCGACCTTGGCGGCAGGCTATCGAGCGAGATCGTCGCGGAGACGCTTCCAGGCGCAAAAGTGGTCAAGGCCTTCAACACGCTTCCGGCCGCCGTGCTCGCAGCCGACCCCGCCGAGGCGTCGGGACGCCGGGTCGTGTTGTTGTCCGGCGACGATAAAGACGCCAACACCCGCGTCGCAGACCTTGTCGAGAAACTAGGCTTTGCGGCACTCGATCTCGGTGGCCTCAAGGCCGCCGCGCCCATGCAACAGTTCGGCGGTCCGCTGGTGGCGGTCAATCTGATCAAGAAGGGCTGACGGAGCCCTTTCACGGCCCGCCCATACTCAGCGTCAACGCCCTCATCGCGCCAGCGATGGGGGTTTCCGCATGGGAATCCGTGGCTGGAACGCAGCCTAAAACGTTCGAAATTATAGAGCGTTATCGTCTATTTTATTCGGCTTTTGCGATGAGTTCGATCGCGGCATAGTTGTTTCCACAGAGCGGCCATGGTGGCTGCCGATTTCAAAGGAAACCAGCATGTCGCATATCGCAACCGCTCGTCAGATCGAAGACCTGACGTCCTCCGCCGCCGTTCAGGCCGTTCTGCCGGCCATCGGTCGCATCCTCATCAGCCTGATCTTTCTGCTGTCGGGCTTCAGCAAGCTCACCGCCCCGGCGATGACGATCGGCTATATCGAATCCGTCGGGCTGCCGTTCCCGACGCTGGCCTATGGCGCAGCACTCGCTGTGGAACTCATCGGCGGCGCCGCCCTTGTCCTCGGCTACCAGACGCGCCTCGTCGCAGCGGGTCTTGCCGTGTTCTCCGTCGCCACAGCAGTCAGCTTCCACAACGACCTCGCAGACCTGAACCAGTTCGTTCACTTCTTCAAGAACATCGCCATGGCCGGTGGCCTGTTGCATGTCGTCGCTTTCGGCGGCGGCAAGTTCAGCATCGATGGCTGGCGCCGCTAGGCGGAAGGATCGCGCCGGCTTTCGAGCCGGCGCTCCTGTGTCAGCTTCCACTCCAAGCAAGAAAGGCAGATCCCATGCGCGTCCTGAAGATCCTTCCGTTGGTCGCTTCGCTGCTTGCCGGCGGCTGGGCAATGGCAGCACCGCAGAACGAGGAAACGGAAATCGCGGTCAAATGGTACGAAGCCTTCGACAAGAACAAGCCGGAGATCCTTGAAGCCATTCTCGCCGACGGTTGGCGTGACATTCCCGATGCACCCGACGCCCCTCGCGGAGCGCAATCCGCGAAGGGCGTCCTGAGAATGCTTCACACCGCCTTCCCGGACTTTCAGATCACGGTCGAGGACATCATCTCCGACGGAAACAAGGTCGTCGTCCGATCGACAATCTCGGGTACCCACAAGGGTTCATTTGCCGGGTTCCCGGCATCCGGGCGGAAACTGCTCATCCAGGCCGTCGATATTCACCTTGTCGAGGACGGCAGGATCCAAAAGACCTGGCACACCGAGGATTGGATGTCCGGTCTCACCCAGCTCGGTGCGTTCAAGCGCTGACGCTGTAAGCCGAAATACCAGCAAACGCATTTTTGCGATCTCACTCACCCCGAAGTCCGATCAACAGGTCGGCGGGCCCCGCCTGCCCATGGAGAAAGCCATGACCTACGTCGTCAAATACAGCCAGTGGGGCGGTCCATCCGTCCTGCGCGTCGAACAGGAAAATGCCCGCGCACCCGGCGCCGGCGAAGTGGTGATCAGGCAGCAGGCGATCGGCGTGAACTTCGTCGACACCATGTTCCGGGACGGCACGTTCAAGGTCGGTCTGCCCGCTGTGGCCGGCGTGGAGGGCGCCGGTATAGTCGAGACGGTCGGTCCGGGCGTCACGCGCTTCGCCCCCGGCGACCGTGTCGCCTATTTCTTCGCCCCCGGCAGCTACGCCGCAGAGCGCGTTGTGAGCGAGGACGTCCTCGTGAAACTGCCCGACGACGTTTCGGCTGAGACGGCAGCGACCATTCTCACCAAGGGTCTGACCACCTGGATGGCAATCAACGCCATGGCGAAACCCGGCGAAGGCGACCGCGTGCTCGTTCAGGGTGCGACGGGCGGCGTCGGAAACCTGCTTGCCCGCTGGCTGCGGGCGCGCGGGATCACGGTGATCGGAACCGGGTCGCAACGTAAGCTCGCCGGTCTGGAGCAGGCGGTCGACCACGCATTTGCATATGAGACCGTCGCGCTCGACGAGCACATCCGCACCGTCGCCCCCAATGGCGTCGATATCGTCTATGAACTGGTCGGCGCAACGACCTTTGCCACGACGCTCGGCGTGATCCGCGATGGCGGAACGATTGCTGTGATTGGCGCGGCATCGGGTGGCGCCGCCATCGATGAGGCGGGACTCAGCCGTCGCGGCATCCGCCTGGTGCGTGGCAGCACCGGCCAGCATGTGACGAAGGACAACCTTCAGGCCGCCGCCGACGAAGTGTTCGATGCCTGGCGGAGCGGGGTGTTCGGCACGGTCAGCGCCCGGAAATATCCTCTGTCGGAAGCGCAGCGCGCGCATGCCGACATTCTCGAACGCCGCGGCGACGGCCCCATGGTGCTCGTCCCCTGATCGGCTTCGAAGGAAACCGTCATGTCCGGTTGTGACAATCTTCATCCCGCTTTCCGGGATATTGCGGCGGCCGACGATGCCCGCCGCAGGCGCCCCCGCCCGTCGCTGGTCGAAGCTCTCGCCGCAGCGGTCGTCCTGATGCTCGTGTTTGCGGTCAACTTCGATCGATGGATGGGCAATGCCAATGCCGGAGCGCCCTCGGCGCTAACCGCTTTCGACGAGACCAGGCCGGAGCTCGACCATTGCCGAGGGGCTTTCCAGCCCGGCGACTGCTAAGTCGGCGATGGCGTCACCTCGGAAGGTGACGCCATTTCACCATATGCTCGCTGAGATCGAGCACATCGCCATCGGTGGCAAAAAAACCGTCGCCGCGATGATGCAGGGTCCGCCGCTCCTTGCGGTCCGTGTCGATCCACAGCCGCTCGGCCTGCAGGATGAAGAGGTTATAGGCCTCGACGGTATCGACCACCCTGCATTCGATGTTGGCAAGGCACTCGCCGATCAGTGGCGCCGCGACACTGCGTGCCGGCTGCGGCGTCAGGGCGAAACGCTCGAACTTGTGGACCGTGCCGCCCGAGCAATTGCCGATATCGACGACCGCCCTTGCAAGATCGATGGTCGGGACGGCGATGACGCATTCACCGGTCGCTCTCAGAGCGCGGTAGCTATGATCCCAGGGACCGATGACACAGCCGATCAAGGGCGGTGTGTGCTGGATCATCATGTGGAAGCCCATCGTCATGACGTTGGGCGTTCCTTCGTAGCTGGTCGTCACGAGCACAATCGGACCCGGTTCGAGCTGACGAAAGGCCCCGGAGGCTGGTACTTCCTTCATGGGAAAACTCCTTGATCGTCGGCCTCCCCATCTCGGACGGGAAGGCCGATGGTTCACGACTACCAGCCCTGTTCAACCGGCAGGACGAAGAGCTCGGCCACATTGACGTGCGCGGGTGCCTGGGCCGCAAACACGATCGTGTCGGCCACGTCGGCGCTTTGCAGGAAAGTCATCTGCTTGGCGAGATCATCCATCTGCTGGCGGTAGCCCGGATCCGTGATCTGGTCATAAAGTTCGGTCGCGACCGCGCCGGGCTGGATGCAGGTGACGCGGATGTTGTGCTTCTGGCCGACCTCCATGCGCAGACCGTCGGAGAAGGCGGTCACGGCATGCTTCGTGGCGCAATAGACCGACAGTCCCTTGAAGACCTTGCGGCCGGCGATCGAGGAGGTGTTGAAGATGTGGCCGGAATTCTGCTTGATCATCTGCGGCAGCACGGCCGCCGTCGTGTTCAAGAGGCCCTTCACGTTGACGTCGACCATGCGAAGCCATTCGGCCGTCTTGAACTGGTCGATGTCGGAAAGCGGCATCAGGCCGGCATTGTTGAAGAGAATGTCGATCGTGCCATAGGCATCGATCAGCTTCTTCACGCCAGCTTCGACGGAAGCCGGATCGACCACGTCCATCTCGATGACCAGGGCTTCACCACCCTTCTCAGTGATTTCGGCCTTCAGCTCTTCCAGACGATCGGCGCGCCGTGCCGCGATGCCAACCTTTACGCCGGCTCTGGCAAGCGCAAGCGCCGTTGCTGCGCCAATGCCGCTCGAAGCACCGGTGACCAGTGCGACTTTGCCGTTGATATTCGCCATGATGATATCTCCTTGTTGCTTGCAAACCCGCTCCGGAAGCGGAGAGGTGTTTGCTTTCGACAAGGAGAACCCTATGAAATCCGGGATTTTTCCTCTCCCGGTGGCTTGCCGAGGCTATCGGGATTTTGCTCAATTCTGCGCCGAATGAGCCTAGCCCCTGCGATAGTCGCTCGGCGTAAGCCCCGTTTCACGGCGGAAAATCTGGGCGAAGTGGCTGGGACTGGAATAACCGACCGAAAGGCCGATCTCGATGATGCTGGTGTCGGTTTCCTGCAGCAACTGCTGGGCCTTGGCCACCCGCTGCCGGATGAAATAGTGCGAGGGAGGAAGACCCGTCGCCTTCTTGAACAACCGGCTGAAATGGAATTCGCTGATGCCGACCTCCTGTGCCAGGCGGCCGAGATCGAACGGCTCCTCGACATGTTTCTCCATGAAGGCGATCGCTCTCCTGAGTTTTGCGCCGGGCAAGGCGTTCTGCGCACGCATCTCGGTATTGGCGACCGCATAGTGGCGCACGAGATGGACGGCAAGGCTTTGCGCCAACCCTTCGACATAAAGCGGGCTGCCACCGCCATCCGCTGCCAGTTCCTCGTTAAGGAGACTAAGGATATTCGAGAGCGTCGCGTCGCGGCCGCCGGAGACGTCCTTCAAGGTTACGTTCCCGCCGTCCTTGCCGAACATCGCCTCGACCACCCGCTCGAACAGCGGCACGGAAACGTAAAGATGCATGACGCGAAAGGATTGGTTGCCCTCGGCCCGCCAGCGCATTTCATAAGGCACCGGCGAGCATGTCAGGAAGAAATCGCCGACCTCGACGCGGTTTGCCATCCATTCGCCGCCGAGATCCCGCTCCTCGACAACGGCACTGCCAGACATGATCCAGACGATAAGAGGCTCGGCGACGGCGGGCAGCAGGAAGGGATGTTGAGCGCGGTGTCGCGAGAGCACCTGCACGAAGACATCTCTCCACGCCGGTCCGTCGCCGCTTTCCAGCGTGTTTCCGCTGATGTAACTTTCGAGACCGACCGGGGAGGTTCGCTCGGGGATGGGCAGATACGCGGATGGTTCGTCCAAAGCCATGATCGTCTCCCTACCCATGGATCGCTCAAGCAAATGTGGCGCCGGAATCAAGGATATCCGGCGCCAGGGAAAAGGGAAGAACGAAGACTTCGCCGCTTAGTCCGGTTTCTTTCCGTCGCGATAGAGGATCATGCCGGCATGGTGCAGCACTCCGTCGATGAAATCGCCATCGGCGGTAAATCCGGTATCGTCCCAGTAGTCGATGTGATTGCCGCGGACTTCGTATCGTCCCTGATAAGCGCTTTCCCGTCGGCCACGCGCCTCGTCATAGCGGCCGTTCGGCAACAGGTTGTGACGAATGCGGCCATCCGCGGTGATCCACATACCGACATAGGGATGCGCCTGGTCTGGTAGAGTTGTGTTCCGGATCATTGTCATCTGGGAATATCCTTCCTGGGCGGAGGCCATGCAAAACAGCATCGCGGCAAGGTCCGCCGTTGCAAGTCCGGATCGGTTCGGCATCCCGTCCTCCGATCACATGCTTGCAGTGGGGCGGATGACGATTTCGCTGGTATCGACATCCGCGGGTTGGCCGATCACATGCACGATCGCGTCAGCGATGGCCTCCGGCTTCAGAGCTATCTGGCGATAGGCGACCATCGCTTCGGCGGCAGTCGGATCGGTGATGCTATCGGCCAGTTCCGATTCCACGACGCCCGGATACACGCAGGTCACGCGGATCCGGTCGTTTTCCTGCCGCAACCCATCGGAAATAGCCCGCACGGCATATTTGGTGGCGCAGTAGACGGCGGCCGTCGGCGATACCGAAAGGCCTCCGACGGACGAGACGTTGATCACCTGCCCGGCGCCCTGCCGGTTCATGGCGGGCAGCACGGAGGCGATGCCGTAAAGCACGCCCTTGATGTTGACGTCGACCATCCGGTCCCATTCATCCACTTTCAGCGAAGCCATTGGCGAAAGCGGCATGACGCCGGCATTGTTGACGATCACGTCGATGCGCCCAAAGGCATCGAGCGCGGTATCGGCGAAGGCCTGGACATCCGCGCGGGACGTGACGTCGAGGCTCCGGTAGAGTGCCTTGCCGCCTGTGGCAGTGATCTCGGCGGCCAGGGTTTCGAGGCGGTCGATGCGTCGTGCCCCAAGCACGACCACGGCGCCGGCCTTGGCAAGGGCGCGTGCCGTCGCCTCGCCGATGCCGCTGCTGGCGCCGGTGACGAGAACGATCTTGTCTGTGATGTTGCTCATAGGAATGTCCTTTCTTGAGGTGTGATGGTCATGTTGCGGCTTCGCACCAACGATCGTCACGCCGGCTCGAAGCCGCGCAGGGCGATGATCCGCGAGCCCGCCGCAGACTGTCTTTGTCTTGCGAGAGGCGTATAGGCCGGCGACGCGAAAAGATCGCGGATCGCCTGCATGTCGGGGAATTCGATGATCAGCATGTTGCTCGCCTCCCAGCCTTCGAGCTGGAGCGGGGCATCATCAAGGGCAATGAGCCGGCCGCCGGCTTCGGCGACGAGCGGCAGTGCCTTGGAACGGTAATCGGCAATCGCATCATGATCTTGAATGTCGAGATCGACAACGAGGTAGGCTGACATGGGTGGCTCCTGTTTGCTGCGGCCTCATCCAATCCGGATGGGTCGACTGGACCTAGGCCCATCACGGGCAGAACTCTCTTGCCGGCTTGCGCGAGCCGTCGGGATCTTGCGCAAGGCGCTTCTCTGGCTATGCCGCAGGCGCCTGTCTGGCATCGAACAGCGACATGCGCTCCTGCGTGATCAGCAGAGCTTTTTCCTCCAGCGGATAACCGGCATGGCGAATGACGTTGAAAAGCGTTTCGACGATTTCTTTCCGGGAAGCCCCAAGGGACGCTTTGTGGTCATCTTGCGGGTAAGCGGCATCCTGAGCGGCAACCTGGCTGGCAAGTGCGCCGACGATTGCCCCGGTGGCAAACATGATCTTCAAAGAGGTCATCGTACTTCCTTTCATCGCGGGTGCCGTTTCGATCCCCATTCGGCGCCTGCGCCGTGGGATGAAGGAAGAATAGATGCGGTTGATTGTCGTCGGTATTCCGTTGTAACTAATCAGATTGGTTAGCATGGTGCGACAATGATGCTGGATCTGAACCTGCTGCCGCTTTTCCTCGCGGTGGCCGAGGAGGCGAATTTCGTGGCCGCCGCCGCCCGCCTCGGCGTCACGCGCTCGGCCATCAGCCAGGGCATCCGGCGGCTGGAAGACGGCTGCGGGATAGCGCTCGTCACCCGCACCACGCGCAGCGTCCGGCTCACCGAAGCGGGTGAGCGCCTGCGCGATACGCTTTCGCGTCCGATGGCCGAGGTCCTGTCTGCGCTCGAAGATGTTGGCGGTAACGCCAACCCCCACGGTGTGCTTCGCATCGCGGTGACCTCGATTGCCGAAGATTTTCTCTCCGGGCCTCTTGTCGCCTCCTTTGCTGAGGCCTACCCCAATATCATCGTCGACGTGACGGTGACGGACGATACGTTCGATATCGTCGCCGGCGGCTTCGATGCAGGGGTGCGGCTGGGGGATGTCATCGAGCAGGATATGGTGGCCGTTCCACTGTCGGGCGAACAAAAGGAAGTCGTCGTGGCGAGCCCCGCCTATTTCGAAGCCCACGGGTTTCCGACACATCCGAGGGACCTGATCCATCATCGCTGCATCGGATGGCGTCCGTCACCGGACACGGCTCCCTACCGGTGGGAATTCGCCCAGGAAGGGGAAGCCTTCGACGTTTCGGTCGAACCCCAGATCACCACGAATGACCTGCGCCTTATGATACGGGCGGCACTGGCCGGCGGCGGCATTACATTCGCGCTGGAGGAGACCTTTCGCCCCTACCTCGAACGAGGCGAGTTGGTTTCAATCCTGGAAGACTATCTGCCGCCCTTCCCGGGATTTTTTCTCTATTTCCCCAGCCGGCACAATATGGCGCCCAAGTTGCGCGCCCTGGTTGACCACGTCCAACGTTTCAGACGCGAACGCCTCAGGACCAAAACAGGTGCTACGCCCTTGGCGTGAGCCATCCGGTTTCCAGCAAGATCGACAAGTACCCGTGATGCCAAATGGCTGGCCGCAAGCCGGCGAAGCCGAAGGGCCGCTGCCCGAACTTTCGGGCAACGGCAACTTTCCTTACTTGATCTGAACGCTGTAGCCACCGTCAGCCATGACAACGGAACCGACAATGAAGCTCGCGCGGTCGGAGGCAAGGAACGCGACGATTTCCGCGATCTCCGAAGGCTGAGCAGCGCGGCCGATCGGCGCGCCCTTGCCGTGCTCGGTCAAAAAGCCGGGACCGTCTTCCATGAAGCTGTTCAATAGGTTGGTGACGACGTCACCGGAACCGATCGCGTTGACGCGAATGCCGTGTTCGGCAAGCTCCAGTGCCATGGTCCGAGTCAATTGCGCCAACGCCCCCTTTGACGAGGTGTAGGCGGCAATGGTCGGGAAAGCGAAATAGGACGCGTAGGACGCGATGTTGACGATCGCTCCGCTCTTCTGCCTGATCATCACCTTTGCGGCTTCGCGCGAATGAAGGAACGAACCGGTCACGTTCGTTTCCATCACGTAATCCCAATCCTCTCGGGTCATTTCGACGACGGGCTTGTAGACGATGCGAGCGGCATTGTTCACCAACAGATCAAGCTTTCCGAAGTTCTCGATGGCGAGTGCAACCGCTTTCTCAGCGCTGCCGTCCTTGGAAATGTCGGCGACGAATGGCACGATGCCGTCTTTTCTGAGGGCCTCGACCTGGGGGTCAATATCCTCGGCGATGACTTTCGCACCGCGGGACTGGAGCAGTTCGACGGTGGCCTTGCCGATTCCGCTGGCGGCGCCCGTAACGATTGCTACCTTGCCTTCGACTTCGTTTACCTGATTTACAGTCACGCTCTTTCTCCTAGTCCTGATGTTCAGTTGACATGTTCAGACTAGACAACACCCCCCGTGCGCTCTCTCCGAGGCTTGCTGGTATCGTCGGTGATTTGCTAACTTCCGCCTGCTCAGCAAGCTGCAACCGTGTGCTGCCGACCAGAACTCCGTCCCAAACTGAATTGTTCAACCAGGACGATAGGAAGCGACCTGATCTGCGAGGCAGACATGCTTTGCGCCCTGCGCCACAACGGCGAACATCGGTTCGGTAATTCACCGGCCGGCAGCGTCGGCACGCAGTTGCTCACGAGCACAACGCTTGGAAGCATCCGACGGGCATCTCCGCCGTCAGCATGCCGGGCGATCGCGAGAAAAAAGCGCTGTCCACGTGCCACGATAGCACGCCCCGACCATAATCTCGTGGCGACGTCGTTTGCAGGATTGCGCATGGAACTGGCAGTTTCAGCGTTTTGCCTCGACCGCGCAGCCAATCCGCCTCATGGCCAACTCGCAGGTTCCGCGGGGCGTCGAGGCGCTTCAGGGCGAAGTCAGAACCCCGTATCCCTTGGCAGGCACCGGGATCGCACGCCTGTTCGATTACGAAGATACATTATGCGATGCTCAAAGCACAAAACGAGAACGTCGCAGATCAAAGCCGCACAGAATCGATGCCGGGAACCCTCCCCCGTTCCATACGGCGAGTAGCGAGGCGCTCGTCAGTGAGGAATTCGTCCTCCCAAGGCGCAAATTCCCGCGCACGAGACGGATCTGAGGCGGACCAGGCGGGAAACTCGCAAATCCGTATTTGCCTCACCTTTCGCAATGCACCATATACTGGGACCGTTTTTAGCGGTTCGATCCAGGAGACCTCATGCCCACCTCGCATAGCGAAGCTTTCGAGCCTCAAACGGAGACGCGAAACTTCCTTGTTCTCCTGCTTGGATGCGTTGGCGTCGTTTATGGCGACATCGGGACGAGTCCGCTTTACGCATTTCGCGAAGCACTCCGCCCTTTCTCGAGCGACGGTGTACAGGGTGAAGAAGTCATCGGCCTTATTTCCCTTATGGTCTGGACGCTGACGATCATCGTCACGTTCAAGTACGTGCTCTTTCTGCTGCGCGCCGACAATGACGGGGAAGGCGGAACCCTGTCGCTTCTCGCGCTTCTGATGAAAAAGACAGGCAGCTTCATGCCGGTGTTGTTTTTTGCAGGGTTGGTTGGGGCGGCACTGTTCATCGGCGATGCCATGATCACCCCTGCCCTTTCGGTCATGTCGGCGCTTGAAGGCATGAAGCTCGTCACGCCCGCCCTTTCTGAATACGTGCTGCCACTGTCCGCGGCCGTGATGGTCGCGCTCTTTGCGGTCCAGTCAAAGGGCACGCAAGCGGTCGCAAAGTTCTTTGGGCCGATTACGGTGGTCTGGTTCCTCGCGATGGCCTGGGGCGGTCTTATCCACATTGGCGACGACTGGACGATCCTTGAGGCGTTGAACCCTATCAATGCCTTTTGGTTCATCACTCACGCGGGCTGGGCAGGCCTGATCGTGCTCGGCGCCGTCTTCCTGACGGTCACGGGAGCGGAAGCCCTATACGCGGATCTCGGTCACTTCGGGCGCAAGCCGATCAGCACCGCATGGTTTGCGCTTGTGTTCCCCGCATTGGCGGTGAACTACCTCGGACAGGGTGCGCTCGTGCTCAGTCACCCCGAGGCGATGCACAATCCTTTTTACCTTCTCTATCCGGACTGGGCTCTGCTGCCGATGGTCATCCTCGCCACCATGGCCACAATCATTGCCAGCCAGGCGGTTATCACGGGGGCGTTCTCGCTCGCACGGCAGGCGGTTCATTTGGGCTTCCTCCCTCGGCTGCTGATCAAGTTCACCTCCGAGACCAACACCGGCCAGATTTATGTGCCTGCCGTAAACGTGCTCCTGTTTGTTGGCGTCATCGTGCTCATCTTCTCGTTCGGCGACTCGGAGTCCCTTGCCACCGCCTACGGGATCTCGGTGACCGGCGCCATGGTCGTGACAACAGTGATGGCTTTCCAGTTCCTCCGTTCCGTCTGGGGCTACTCCACCCTTCTCGCGGGACTGATACTTGCACCTTTGCTTGTTATCGAGACCGTCTTTTTGCTCGCCAATTTGCTCAAGATCCATGATGGCGGCTGGGTGCCTGTAGCGCTGGCATTGACGATCATGGTCGTGATGTGGACCTGGACGCGCGGATCCCAAATGCTCCGCGAAAAGACCGCGCGCAACGACATCCCTCTCGAAACGTTTATCCGCTCGATCGAAAAATCCACCCATGCGCCCCAGACCGTTCGCGGGACGGCCGTCTTTCTGACCAGCGTGGGCGACAAGACACCCGCCGTCCTCCTCCACAACATAAAGCACAATCACGTCCTCCACGAACAAAACGTCATCCTGACCATCCGGACGACCGAGCACCCGTATGTGGCAGAGGAAGACCGCGTATCACTGACCGAACTTTCGGACAGGTTTGCAAGGCTCGAACTTTGCTTTGGCTTCATGGACGAGCCGAACGTCTCGAAAGCGCTGTCGCTCTGCAAGAAAGCAGGGTTCAAGTTCGAGATCATGCAGACGTCGTTCTATCTGGGGCGCAGGACCCTTATCAGTGATCCAAACTCCGGTCTGCCGGGCTGGCAGGACAAGCTCTACATCGCGCTCGCGGGGCTCGGCATTGATCCATCGTCATACTTCAAGCTGCCCGCCAATCGGGTCGTCGAGATCGGTGAGCAGGTCACGATTTAGTCTCCGCTCCGACGCTGAACGCGCGACCAACGAAATTTCGGAAAGCTTAAATGACAGTCGTCGCCTCCTATCTGTATCGTTTGGGCAAGCGCGCCGAAGAAGTGCCCCTTGCTGCCCAGCCATTCGAGGCGTCAGACGGCGAGTTTGCCTGGATCGGCCTGACGGATCCCTCCACCGAGGAGATGGCGAGCCTTCAGGCAATGTTCGGCCTTCATCCTTTGGCGGTTGAGGACGCCCTCAACGGCAATCAAGTACCGAAGGTGGACATCTACGGAGACCAGTTGTTCGTTGTCGCCAAGACGGCCCATCTTGAGGGTGACAAGATTGCCTACGGCGAAACCTGCATCTTTGTGGGAAAGCACCACCTGATTTCGGTTCGCCATGGTTCAGCCCGCTCCCATAAGGAACTGCGCCTGCAACTCGAGCATTCCCCACGGCTTCTCGAACACGGTCCCGACTACGTCCTCCACGGCATCATTGACTTCGTTGTCGACGGCTACCTGCCGGTGGTCGAGACGCTCGAGGACAAGGTTCTGGAGCTTGAGAAGCATGTTCTCGTGTCGCTGCTGCAGCCGGAGCAAATCCGGCGCATCTTCCGCATGCGTCGCCAAGTGATCCGCTTTCAGCGAGTCCTCGGACCCATGGGGGAAGTGGCAGGAAAGCTCAGCCACCTCGAACTCCCTTGCATCGACGACAATGCGAAACCCTTCTTCAAGGATGTGTATGACCATGTGAGGCGCGTTGAGGGGTTGGTCGGCGGCCTTCGCGAGGTGATGACGTCCGTGTTCGAGGCCTCCAATCTCCTGGAGCAGCAGCGCCAGGGCACCATTACTCGGCAGCTTGCGGCCTGGGCGGCAATCCTCGCCGTGCCGACAGCCATTGCCGGCATCTACGGGATGAACTTCGAAAACATGCCCGAGCTTGCGACGCGCTACGGCTACTTTGCCGTCCTCGGCGTTATCGTCACGCTGTGCGCCATCCTGTATTGGCGTTTCAAAAGGTCTGGCTGGCTTTAGGAAGTCTGCTGGCGATCGAGTGCCAACGCCAAGATGCTGATAACGTCGATCAATGTCTCCGGTATGTCGGGGCGCCGGTCGGGATCGAACGCGCTGTTTTGCGAGGCCTCATCTCGGAGGCCCCTCGTTTCTAGGCCGCTTTCTGGTCGGCCGGCGACCACCCGAGCTCCGGAGCAATGAGAGCAACAAAGTCATGGACGATCTGGCGGTAGTCCTCGTCCTCGAATTCGTAGGGGAGTTCGAGCCTGAGTTCGCGGACATGCGGCAGGATCGGGTCTGCAAACAACCGTGCAAGGATTTCATCCGAAGTTCCGACGAGGTCGCGGGCATAAAGCGTGCGCCGATCGCCCTGCGGCGCCAGCGTTCGCTCGGTGCGTCCGTCCGCGTAGTCAAGATAGCGCTTGCGCGTTTTCGCGTCCGCACCATCCAGCGGAACAATGACCCGGCCAAGCGCGACCCTCCTTTCCGTACCGCCCGCCGCGCGATAGGTCTCGAGCTGGCGCTGCTGCGCGAGGAAGAAATCGTCGGTCCCTTCCCCGGTCGTGACATTGCCGATCAGGAGATTGAGATCATTGCGCCCTGCCCATCCGGCAGACTTCAACGAGCCGCCGCCGTACCAGATCCGCTCCGTCAGTCCCTTGGCGTGGGGCTGGAGCCGGGGCCGCTGCGGGCCAAACGGCGTCTTGATGAAGGTGTTTTCGTCGCCGATCGGGCGACTGCGCAGATTTTGGACGAAGCGTAGCACACGAGCGTGCGTGAAGTCGAAACCTTCCCAGCCATCGTCGAAGACAAGGCGGCCGATCAGATCGGCATGCAGCGGACGTCCGGCGCTGAGGCCGATGTTTAGACGACCGCGTGAGAGCACATCGACGGTCGAGAGATCCTCTGCCAGCCGGTACGGGCTTTCGTAGCCAATCGGGATGACGGCAGTGCCAAGCTCGATGCGGTTCGTCCTTTGCGTCGCCGCCGCGAGAAAGGCGGCGGCCGACGATATCCCGGGTTCGAGGTGTCGCTGGCGCACCCAGGCGCTGGCAAAACCGAGCGCCTCGCCATACTGCAGCAGCGCCAAGGTCTTCTCTAGCCCATCCAACGGGTCCTCCGCCGGGTAGTTGCCCGGGCTCAGGAAGCCAATATGGCTGATCGATATCTTGTTCCGCGTCACGCCAAGGCTCCTTAGAATTTCGGAAGACCGGGTGGGTTGGTCTCGGACTTCGGCAAAGCCTCCTCCCGGAGGTGCCAGCGTTCCAGAACCTTGCCATAGGTGCCATCCGCAATCAGACCGTTGGTGGCGATCGTCAGAGCGTTGGCGAGCCCACTGCCCTTGCGCGTTGTGATCGCCACGTCCGAACGCTCCGGCCAGCCGGCGCTCAGCGTACCGACACGCTTGATGTTGTTGTCTCGCGCGGCGATGAACACGAGCTGCGCATGCGGCTGGACGATGACGTCGGCACGCCCGGAAGCGAGCGCCACGAGGCTCGTCGCCTCGTCGTCGTAATATTGCAGCTCCAGCGGCTTCAGCCCCGCTGCGACGTTCTCGTCGCTCCATTTCAGGAGAATGCGCTCCTGGTTGGTGCCGGCGCCGACGATGATCCTGAGACCCGCCGCATCCTTCGGTTCCTTGATCGAAGTGATGCCGCTATCGGATTTGACGAAGAAGCCGTGCAGCCCCTGCCGATAGGTCGAGAAGTCGAACTTCTCCTTGCGCTGCTCGGTGACCCCGACATTGGAGATCACGGCATCGTACTTGCCGGACGTCAGCCCCAGCGGCCAGTCGATCCAGGCGACCGGGACGAGCTCAAGCTCGAGACCTAAGCTGTTGGCAATCGCGCCGGCATATTCCGGATCGGCCCCAATGACCGTGCGCGCGTCGGTAGCGTAGGTGGCAAGCGGCGGGCCGCCGGGGCTGACGGCGACCGTGAACTTGCCCGGTGTCACGAACTTGAAGTCGGCGGGAATGGCCGCGACTGCCGTTTCGTTTCGAACGGCATGGACGCGGCCGGGTTGTTCGGGGCTGAGATCAAAGCCAGTGTCGGCCTGCGTCGAGCCGACATGAAGGAGGGCCGCCGCGGCGGCGAGAAGAATGCGAAATCGGGTCGTGCCGTTCATGCTGTTGGTCTCCAGGTGAAATGCAGAAGCTGGACCGGCGGCAGCGCCGTCGATCCAGCGAGGCTGGATCAGGAACCGCTCTTCGGCAGGCCTGGCGGGTTGGTCTGGGCCTTGTCGACCGCCTCGGCACCCAGGCTCCAGCGCTTCAGCACCTCGCCATATTTGCCGCTTTTGATGAGTTCGTTGAGCGCGACGGTGACGGCATCGGCGAGGCCACCGCCCTTGCGGGTGGTGACGGCGATCTCGGCCGTCAGCGGCCAGCCGCCGCTGACGATGCCGACGACCTTGGTGTCGTTCTTGATCGACGCTGCATAGGCACGCGTCGCGTTCGGGTTGAACTCGACATCGGCCCGGCCCGACTGCAGCGCCAGATCACCGGCGGCGCGGTCGTCGTAATATTGCACCTCGATCGGCTTCAGCCCGGCTGCGACGTTCTGCCGGTCCCATTCCAGGATGATCTTCTCCTGGTTGGTGCCGGCACCGGTGATCACCTTCAGCCCGGCGACGTCCTTCGGTTCCTTGATCTCATTGATCTTGCTATCGGACTTGACGAAGAAGCCGAGCACGTCCTTGCGATAGGTGGAGAAATCGAACTTCTCCTTGCGCTCCTCGGTCACCGTGACGTTGCTGATCACGGCGTCGTACTTACCGGAGCTGACGCCGAGCGGCCAATCGGCCCAGGCGACGGGCACGAGTTCGAGCTCAAGACCGAAGCTGTCGGCGAGCAGCGAGGCGATATCCGGATCGGCGCCGACAACCGTTTTCGAGTCCGATGCGTAAGTGGCAATCGGCGGATCCCAGGGATTGACGGCGACGGTAAACTTGCCCGGATTGACGAACTTGAAGTCGGGAGCGATCGCCTTGATCGCGGCTTCGTTCTTCTCCGCCCGGACGCGATTGGAGGTGTCGGGGCTGAGATCGAATTTTTCCTGGGCCTGGACGGGGCCCAAACCGAGGGTCACGGCAGTGACGGCACCGGCCAGAAGCAACGTTGCAGTGTCGAGTATTGTCATAGTCCTCTCCATTTCAATCATTGGTGGTTGTCGATGGCAAAGCTTCCCCATCGGGAAATAGCGGACAGCTTTTCAGAGAACGCGCGCGAGGAATTCGCGGGTGCGCGGATGGCTTGCTTCGGCGAAGATCTGCGCCGGCGGTCCGGCCTCGAGCACGCGCCCCGCCTCCATGAAGATCACGGTGTCGGCGACCTCGCGGGCAAAGCCGGTTTCATGGGTGACGATGACAAGCGTCGTGCCGGTGCGGGCCAGTTCCTTGATGACGTCGAGCACTTCGCCGACGAGCTCCGGATCGAGAGCCGACGTCGGCTCATCGAAGAGCAGTACCTTCGGGCGTAGCGCCAGCGCACGGGCAATCGCGACGCGCTGCTGCTGTCCGCCGGAGAGCTGACGCGGATAGGCGTTGATCTTGTCGCTCAATCCGACGCGCTCCAGCAGATCCCGAGCGAGGCGCACCGCGTCATCCCGGCTGAGACCGCGCACGTGAATGGGCGCCTCAATCAGGTTTTCAAGCACGGTCAGGTGCGGGAAAAGATTGAAGTTCTGGAACACCATGCCGATGTCGGCACGCCGCTTCAGAATGTCCTTTTCCTTCAGTTCGTAGAGCGTGTCGCCCTTCTGGCTGTAGCCGACGAGTTCGTCGTCGATCGCTATGAAACCGTCGTCGACGCGCTCGAGATGATTGATGGCGCGCAGGAGCGTGGACTTGCCCGAACCGGACGGTCCGAGGATCGCTGTCACGCTGCCGGCCGGCAGGTTCAGCTCGACCCGGTCGAGCACCTTCAGCGGCCCGAAGCTCTTGGATATGCCGTGCACACGCACCGCGCCGCCTGAGCGCAGGACCTGCGCATCGCGAAAGCCGACCTTTGCCGCTGCGACTGGCTGGACCACGACCTCGGGTAGAGGCCGGCGGAAGCGCGCGGCGAGTGCCTCAAACGGGAGTGGCACCGGATTGCGCACCGCACCTCTCGAATAATAGCGCTCGATGTAGTGCTGGGCGATCGAAAGGCCGGTCATGATCACCAGGTACCAAACGGTCGCGACCATCAGGAGCGGAATGACCTCAAGATTGCGGCGATAGATGACCTGCACTGTATAAAAGAGCTCCGGTAGCGCCAGCACGTAGACCATCGAGGTGCCCTTGGCGAGGCCGATGATCTCGTTGAAGCCGGTCGGCAGGATCGAGCGCATGGCCTGCGGCAGCACGATGCGAAAGGCCTGGCGGCGGCGCGGAAGGCCAAGAGCCGCGGCGGCCTCGTGTTGTCCCTGGTCGACGGCGAGAATGCCGCCGCGCACGATCTCGGCAAAGAAGGCCGATTGATTGAGCGTGAGACCGAGGAAGGCGGCGGCAAAGGGCGTCAGCAGCTGTGTCGTCGGATAGTTCAGCCAGACGGTATCGGTGAACGGCACGCCGATCGCGATCGTCTCGTAGAGGTAACCGAGATTGTTGAGCACCAGCAGCAGAACGATCAGCGGGATGGAGCGCAGCAGCCAGATATAGCCGAAGGAAAGACTGGCAAGCAGCGGCGACTTCGACACGCGGGCAAGCGCCAACGCGGTTCCGAGGAACGAGCCCGAGACGGTGGCGAGCGCCGTCAACAGCAGGGTCCGGCCGAGACCTGCGAGCACCGGCTCGGCGAAGAACCATTCGGCAAAAACCGGCCAGCCCCAGCGCGGATTGGTTAAGACCGAATAGAACACGCCGGCAATCACGAGCGCCGCAAACAGCGTGCCGAGCGCGCGGCCCGGATGGCGTGCCGGGACGATGCGATAGTGCGCATAGCCCGGATTGGGCTCGCTGGTCCGGCTGACACCGGGCGCGCCGGCGAGATCGCTCAGAACTGCCATGTTGGATCCTCTCTTGAAAGTCGGTTGGCGGCCGGACTTGCGACCGGCGCGATCGCTCGGGGTCAGGCGTGGCTTGCGGCCTGGGGATGGGAGGGCGGCACTTCGCCGAGAAACGCAAGCGTCGTGACGAGGTGGGTGACGTCCTTCTCGAAAGGCAGCGTCTTGTAGATCTCCGGATCGGCATCGACGTCAAAGAGCGCGGTATAGCCGTTGGCGAGATAGAGGCCGACCGCTTCGGGTTGGCGAAATCCGGTCGTCAGATAGATGCGCGAATAGCCTTGCCGCGCCGCCTGCGCCTCGAGCTCAAAGAGCACCTTGCGCGCCAGGCCTTGGCGCCGCAGATCGGACCGGGTCCAGATGCGCTTGAACTCGGCGGTGTGGTCGTCATAGTACTTGAAGGCGCCCCCGCCGATGGTTTCGCCGTCGCGGATCAGCAGTACGAAATTGCCGTGCGGCGGGGCAAAGGCCTCTGCCGGATAGCGGTTCATTTCGGCCGCCGCCCCTTCTTCGCTGAAGTAGTTACCGTAGCGGCTGTCATATTCCACGATCAGTTCGTCGATCAGCGGCTTGGCGCGCGGGTCGAGGGGCGTGGTGTAGAGAAACGTGTCGCTCATGTCTTTCGCCATCCCATGGTCGTCATGCGAGAAAGGTTTCCACCAGCCGGATCCAGTAGCGGGCGGCTGGCGCAATGATCGCGTCGTTGAAATCGTATTGAGCGCTGTGAAGGGAGGCGCTGTTGCCGTTGCCGACGAAGGCGTAGTTGCCCGCCTTCTCTTCCAGGAAGAACGCGAAGTCCTCGCTGGCGGTGCGCGGCTTGAAGTCGGTTATGACCGCTTCGGGGCCAAGGGCCTTAAGCGCGACGTTGCGAGCGAAATCCGTTTCGCGCCGGTGGTTGACGAGCGCCGGGAAGCCCAGCCTGTAGTCGACATTTGCGGTGGCGCCAAAGCTTTCGGCCTGCGCCCGTGCCAACGCCTGGACACGTTCGCCGAGCAGACGGCGAACCTCGCCATTGAAGGCACGCAAGGTCAGCCTCAGCGAGACGTTCTCGGGAATGACGTTTGATGCCTGGCCGCCATGAATGGAGCCGACTGTGACGACAGCCATGTCCTGCGGGTCGACATTGCGCGAAACGAGGCTCTGCAGGGCCGTGATCAGCGATGCCGTCGCCAGTACCGGATCAATCGTCAGATGCGGCTCGGCGCCATGGCCGCCCTTGCCGACGACCGTGATATTCGCCTGATCGACGGAGGCCATTGCAGCGCCGGCAACGAAGCCGAAGCGGCCGGCGGGCACGCCCGGCCAATTGTGCAGGCCGAAGACCGCATCGACCGGGAACCGCTCGAACAGCCCTTCCGACAGCATCTTGCGGGCGCCGGCGCCGATTTCCTCAGCCGGCTGGAAGATCAGCCGCAGCGTGCCATCGAAACGGCCCTCGGCCGCCAGAAAGCGCGCGGCGGCGAGCAGGATCGCCGTGTGCCCGTCATGACCGCAGGCGTGCATGACGCCCTTGTGGCGGCTGGCATAGGTTAGCCCGGTCGCCTCCTCGATCGGCAGCGCATCCATGTCGGCGCGAAGACCGATCACCTTCTCGCGGCTTCCGCGCCGAACTGTTGCGACGATGCCCGTGCCGGCGATGCCGCGGCTGACCTCATAACCCCAGGAGGTAAGCAGATCGGCGACGAGGCCGCTGGTGCGCTTCTCCTGAAAGGCAAGCTCCGGATGCTGGTGCAGGTCATGGCGAATGGCGACGATCTCATCGAGAAAGGCGGCAAGGCCTCGCTCGACCGCGGCGGACCTCTGGGTGTCGGTGAGAATGAGGTTCATGTGCGCGCCTCCAGCGATAACATCAGGCTCCGACTGCCCTTCCCCGTTCGATATCCGGGGCCGGCGCGGCGTAGCGGCTCTCGCGGTAGGAGAGCCCGAGGTGGTCGCGCAGCGTTTCGCCTTCGAGCTCGCGCTTGAAGTAGCCGCGGCGCTCAAGCAGCGGCAGCACATGTTCGGCGAAATCGGCGAGCCCTTCGGCGATCACCGGGAAACCGAGAATGAAGCCGTCGGCGGCATCCTCTTCGATCCAGCGGATGATCTCGTCGGCGATATGCTCGGCCGTGCCGATGAAGGCGGTCCTTGGCGTTGCGACATCGAGCGCGATCTCGCGCAGGGTCGCCCCTGTCTCCCGCGCCGTCTTCTTGATGCGGTCGGTCGTTGCCCGGAAACTGTTCTTGCCGATGTCGCCGATGTCGGGGAACGGCGCGTCCAGGTGATAGGCGCTGAAGTCGTGGTGGTCGAAGAAGCGGCCGAGATAGAGAAGCGCCTCCTCGATCGTCACCAGATCGCGAATGGCACGGTACTTCGCCTCGGCTTCCTCGGCAGTCGCCCCCACGATTGGGCCGATACCCGGGAAGATGCCTATCTCGGAGGTGCTGCGCCCTTGAGCCACCGCACTTTGCTTGACCTGCTTGTAGAAGGCCTTCGCGTCCTCGATCGGGCCGCCATTGGTGAACACCGCATCGGCGTGTTTGCCGGCAAGGCGGATACCGGAATCCGAGGCTCCCGCCTGGAACACGACCGGCTGTCCCTGTCTGGAGCGTTCGATATTGAGCGGCCCCTCGATCCGGAAGAACCGCCCCTTGTGGTTGAGCCGGCGCAGCTTCGTCTTGTCCACATAGACGCCGGCTGCCCGGTCGCGTACGAAGGCGTCGTCGTCCCAACTGTCCCAGAGCCCCTTGATGGCATCGAGGTACTCGTCGGCGATCTCGTAGCGCAGCTCGTGCTCCGGATGCTCGCGCCCGTAGTTGCGGCCCGAACCTTCAAGCGGTGAGGTCACCGCATTCCAGCCGGCGCGGCCACCACTGATCAGGTCGAGTGAAGCGAACTGGCGGGCAATGGTGAACGGATCGCTGTAGGAGGTCGAAACCGTGCCGACGAGACCGATCTTCGACGTCGAAGCTGCAAGGGCAGACAGGATCGTCAGCGGTTCAAAGCGATTGAGAAAATGCGGGATCGACTGCTCGTTGATGTAGAGGCCGTCAGCGACGAAGGCGAAGGCGATGCCGGCGGCTTCCGCCTTGCGCGCCGTTTCGACGAAAAAGCCGAAATTGACGCTGGCATCGGCCGGCCCGCTCGGGTGTTTCCAGGCGTTCATGTGCCCGCCCGGCCCCTGCAGCATGATACCGAAAGTCACATTCTTCTTGGTCATGACAGTTCCTTCCCGGAATGATCAGGCGGCGAGAGACAGTCGTTCTCGTGCAATGAGTTCGATCGAGGTGAAGCGTTCGGAAGCAGCAACCGAAGGCGTATCGATGATGAATTCCTGGACGCCGTAGCGACGATGCAAGTCGTCGAGCTCCCGGCGCACCTGCCGCGGCGTGCCGGTGAGCACGCTCGGCGTCTTTTCCTCGATGCGGTAATCGGTGATGCCGGCCTGGCGGGCGTATTCGGCTGCCTGCTCCTTACTGCCGACATTGACGCTCTGGCCGTTTGCAAGCAGCACCTTGAAGATCTTCAGATCGGCAACGCGTTCGCGCGCCCGCTGTTCGCTTTCGGCCGCGAAAGCTGCGAGAGCGAGGAGCGGCCGCTCGCCCTTCGTTGCGCGATCATAGGCGTCGAAGGTTCTTTGCAGATTGTCCGGATCGCCGTTGAGATGGCCGGCAAAGACAAGCTTCCAGCCCTTTTCCGCGGCAAGCAGTGCGCTGTCGACGCTTGCCCCCAGGAGGAACCGTTCCGGCGCATCAGGCGGCAGTGGTGTCGCCAGCAACTCAGCTCCCGGTCCAGCCTGCGAAAGCAGATAGCGATTGAGATCGCTCAATTGCTCGGGGAAGCTCGGTCGCAATGCCGGGTCAACTCCGACCTGCAACGCTTTGGTGGAGAACGGAAAACCACCAGGTGCCTTGCCCACACCGAGATCGACCCGGTTTGGCGCGAGACTGGCAAGCAGGTTGAAGGTCTCGGCGACCTTGTAAGCACTATAGTGCTGCAGCATGACGCCACCGGAACCGATGCGGATCTTCGACGTCTTCGCCAGGAGGTACGCGATCAAGGTTTCCGGCGCGGAGCTCGCGAGGCCGGCTATGTTATGGTGCTCCGCAACCCAGAAGCGGTGATAACCCCACTCCTCCGCCTTCGCAGCAAGACTGGCCGTCGCATGCAGGGCTTCCGTCGACGTCCTTCCCGGATCGACGGGACTCTTGTCGAGAAGGCTAATCAGATAGGACATGGGTTCCGAGTTCCACCGCAGTTACCAAGATAAAGCTATTAAATACATCTTTTTTATAGATTACAGGGATAGCGTTCTCTTTCGCTGACCAAAACAAGAAAAGTTCCCGCTTTCGCTAACGTCCCGAGAGGTGCGTTTCTCCAATCGTGGATCGGGCCTGGATGGCTGCCGAAGTTCGGGGCATTTCAAGCGTCCGTTGTTCGACTAGGCGACACCTTGTAGATTGGAACGCCACCCCGGAGATTGGAAACATCGCTCAAGCGGATGGACAACGTAAGAATCGTCGTCGAAGACATGGCAGCGGCGATTGATTTCTTTCGCGAACTCGGCCTCGAGCTCGAAGGCCAGGCAACGATCGAAGGAGAATGGGCCGGCCGCGTCACCGGACTGGGTGATCAGCGTGTCGAGATTGCCATGATGCGCACACCGGACGGCCACAGCCGGCTCGAGCTCTCCCGCTTCCTCGTGCCACCCGTGGTCGCAGATCACCGGAACGCCCCGGTCAACGCCTTGGGCTACCTCCGCGTCATGTTCGCCGTGGACGACATCGACGACACGCTTGAAAGGCTCCTCAAGCGCGGCGCGCAGCTCGTAGGCGAAGTAGTCCAGTACAAGGACGCGTATCGGCTCTGCTACATCCGTGGACCTGAAGGGCTTCTCATCGGACTCGCCCAAGAACTCAGCTGAGCGCAATACGAAGACAAATGGTAAAAAGTGAACAATGTCAGCGGGCGCGTCTGGGGCCGACCCGCCTGTTCAAAGAGAGAACAAGGGCCATTGCGTACGACCTTCAAATAGCACATGCTCTCATCTTCAGTAGCCATTTTCAGGGCGCTGCTGCTTCGGGGCGTTAGTGTCCTGGCCCCAACGAAAGGAGGACCGCGTGTCTTCCGAGCTTCACCTGCACAGTACCGCGCGTAATCTCGTCAACGTCAGCGGGTTTGGATACCGCGAACGCGGTCGGCTTCAGCAAATTTGTAAAGGTGAAACGACGGCCGCACTCCGTATCAAGCGGTTCAGTTCGGCAGCACGAGGCCCAAGGCTTTCCTGCCTCCGTGGCGGAACGTTCCGTCCTTGCTGAGTGGACACAAAGGCACGCTCATGTCGCAGCATTGAAATACTGCAACCCACAATCAACCGAAAATCCAGGAGGATCAGATGGCCAAAGGCCAAGTAAGAAGCAATCGCGAAGTTCGAAAGCCGAAAAAGGACAAGTCCGTGGCACCGGCCGCCGCCGCCTCCGCGCAGGGCAATCAGGTCAAGTTCGCCACGAGCGCGCCCAGCCTAGGCAAGAAGCAGAAATAGCTCTAGTGGAGCAGAGGCGACTTGCATGCCGCCTCTGCCACAGCTGATGACGCCAAGGTTATCGGCTTATCGACGGCGGGCGGTGGGCAGCTTTGATTAAGGCGGTGGCTCATCTATGGAGCTTCCGTTTTCATCCGTTCGGCTACCTGATCCGGCCGGCACGCGCGGGGGTGCGTGGCGATCCCAGATTTGCTAGCTTTTCGAACGCCGCCCTGCAGGAGATAATTGCGGTCAACGCTATTGCATTGCGCATCCACTTCGTAGGATACGTTCCGGCACGCAGCAAGCTATGGCACCCTCCCGCGACATTCACCTTGCCACCAGAAGCGCACCCATGACGACATTTTGACCGACGAGGCCGAGCGCGATCGCCGTTATGCGGCGCGCATGGCTCGTCGGGCCCGACACTCTCCACCATTGCGCTTGAAACTCCGGCGCAAGCCATAGGCCTGGCAGGTTATTTGCGAGGCGAGGAAATACGGACCAGTTTTGATGAACACACATGTCTACTCACCGGCATCACTTGTAGAAAATGATGCCCGAGCGTGGTTGAAGATCCTCGCGAAATACCGTCAGCCCCACTTTGGGCGCAGCGCCTTGGAGCTTCTTGTCACAGTCGTGCCGTTCGCCGGCTTCTGGGCCATCGCCTATTTTGCCCTCGCGTATGGGTTTTGGTACGGGCTGATCGCAATCATTCCCGCCGCAGCTTTCCTCCTACGCCTTTTCATGATCCAGCACGATTGCGGCCACGGTTCGTTCTTCGCCCGTCGCGGCCCTGACGATTGGACAGGTCGTGTCATCGGTGTGCTTACGTTGACGCCTTACGACTACTGGCGCCGGGCGCACGCCGCTCATCACGCCTCGGCTGGAAATCTGGACGAGCGGGGTACCGGCGACATCACCACGCTCACGATCTCGGAATACCGTGCACTTTCACCCATGAAACGCCTGGGCTATCGCCTGTACCGGCACCCGCTTGTGATGTTCGGCATCGGCCCTGCCTGGCTCTTTCTCCTTAAGCAGCGTGTGCCTTTCGGGATGATGAAGGGAGGTGCCCTGCCCTGGGTCTCCACCATGGCGACGAACGCTGCGATCCTGGTGTGCGCCGCCTTCGTGGCTTGGATGGTTGGGTTCCTGCCTTTCCTCTTGATCCACCTGCCGATCGTGCTCTTGGCGGGCGCCGCCGGCATCTGGCTCTTCTATGTGCAGCACCAGTTTGAGGAGACACACTGGTCGGCCGGCGAGGATTGGCAGTTTCCCCAGGCAGCCCTCCACGGCGCATCCCACTATGACCTGCCGCTGGTGCTGAGATGGCTGACCGGCAATATCGGCATTCATCACGTGCATCACCTGTCGAGCAGGATCCCTTACTACAGATTGCCGGAAGTTCTGCGCGACCACCCCCAACTCGCGGATATCGGCCGTATCACTCTTTGGGAAAGCTTGCGCTGCGTCAGGCTCGTCCTGTGGGATGACAGACGCCAGAGACTCGTTTCATTCCGCGATGCCGCCAATAAGGCCATTCACCCTTAACAGGTGGGTTCCGGCTTCGTCTGGGTGTTGTTCACCCGCAAAGGGTCCCGCGAGGATCTCGGCATTCGCCGTCAAGCACAGAGCTGGAAGGAGCAGCTTGTCCACAGCCGCCGTTTCGTGAGAGAATCGAGAAATCGGAAGTACCGAAGCGCTCAACGGGTAAGCTCGGCCAAGTGCAGTCGTGTTTCAGCCTGTTGACTAGTTGGCCGCGGAACATGGAACTTCTCTTCGCTCTTGGCCTGATCGCCATCAAGATCGCGTTGCTGATCGCAATGCTGCTTCTTTTGCCTTTGCCGCTGACCTGGCTGGAACGCAAGATTGCCGGCCATATGCAGCAGCGGATGGGTCCCATGCGCGTGGGGTGGCACGGGCTGCTGCAGCCGGTGGCGGACGGTATCAAGCTTCTGACGAAGGAAGACCACATCCCTGCAGAGGCTGACCGCTTCCTGTTTAAGCTCGCGCCGATCCTGGCGCTCGCTCCGCCCTTTGTTGTATTCATCGCGATCCCCTTCGGGGAGACAGTTTCAGTGCTCAATGCTGAGATCACACTCTACGTTTCCAACCTGAACGTGGCGCTGCTTTTCGTCTTCGCGGTGATCGGGTTGGAGGTCTATGGCGTCATCTTCGGCGGCTGGGCCGCCAACAGCAAATACGCGGTTCTAGGCAGTCTCAGGACCTGCGCGCAGATGATCAGCTACGAAATCCCCATGGGTTTCGCGGTCATCGGCGTCGTCATGCTGGCACAGTCGATGAGCCTCGTGGACATCGTGCGCGCCCAGAGCGATCTCTGGAACATCGTCTATCAGCCGATCGGGTTCTTCGTCTTCTTCGTCGCGGGCTTGGCCGAAGCGCAGCGCATTCCCTTCGACCTGGCCGAGGCGGAAGGGGATCTTGGCGCCGGGTTCCACACCGAGTACAGCGGTATCCGCTTCGCGCTCTTCATGGTCAGCGAATACGTCATCGTGCTCTTGGTATCGGTCCTCTCCGTCATCCTGTTTTTCGGCGGCTGGAACGGTATCCTGCTTCCGCTGCCACCGCTTCTCTGGTTTGGGCTCAAGGTGGCATTCTTCATTTATGTTTTTATGTGGTTCCGCTTCACTTTGCCTCGCTATCGCTATGACCAACTGATGGCGATCGGATGGAAGGTCTTGCTTCCTTTGTCGATGGCGAACATAATTATCACTGGTATTGCTTTCACTTAGGGGCCATGGCGGCTCCTCCGCGTGCGTTCCTGGATCGGTGTCGATCCGAGGAAGGTACGTGCAGCGATCGAAGGGACTACAGCGACCCTCCTGCGTTAGAATAGACGCACGCCGCTGTAGAACGGCGCGACGATGTCACGCGTAGTCGACAGAGCTGGAACATGGATTGGCTGGGCGCTTTTTGCCGATCTGGCAAGCGCCTTTACGCTGACCTTTGGCTATATGTTCTCCAAACCGGTGACCATGCAGTATCCGGACAAGGAGAAATGGCTCCCCTACTCGCGCTATCGCGGGCATCACTTCCTGAAACGGGACGAAGAGGGCGAAATCAAATGCGTCGCGTGCGAACTTTGCGCTCGCATCTGCCCCTGCGATTGCATCGAAGTCGTTCCTTATGAGGACGAAAAGGGCAACCGCCACCCAGCAAAATTCGAGATCGACACCGCCCGGTGCCTGTTCTGCGGCCTGTGCGAGGACGCCTGCCCTGCGGACGCTATCGCACTTGGCCAGCAGTATGAGTTCTCGAGTTTCTCGTCACGTGACCTGGTGATCGGACGTGACGATCTGCTTGGTAAACCTGGAAAGGCAATGACCGGCGGTGGCGTCGTCACCGCACGCCTGAATACAGAACAGGACGTGCTGGTCGAGACGAGCGAGCCGCATGGCTATAACTGGTGGCGCAACATCCGGCGAACGTGAGGAGCAACGATCAAACCGGCGCGCGCAGATAGGAGGCTCAGATGCTTGTCGGTGAAATCGTGAAAGACAAGGGCGCTGGAGTGATCGCGGTCGCTCCCGACCAGACGATGGTGGAGATCCTGCGGCTCTTTCGTGACAACAATATCGGCTTCGTGATCGTCAGCCACGCGCCCGGAAGGTATCTGGGCACGCTGTCGGAACGGGACTGCTGCAACGCACTTGCGGAATACGGGCCCGAGGCGGCGCTGATGCCGGTCGCCGATATCATGAACCGCAACGTGGCGATTTGCTCGGCTGTCGACGGGTTACCCCTGGTGATGTCGATCATGACCCAGAGACGGACACGTCACGTGCTGGTCATGGAGGAGGAGGCCATTGTGGGCGTCGTCAGCATCGGCGATGTGGTCAAGCATCGGCTTGACGAAGCGCAGCGCACGGAGCGGCACCTACACGATTACATTGCCGGGGCCGGTTACCACTGATGAGGTTTCGTGCCGGCCGAATGGCGAGAATGGAGGGAACAGTGCCTCGCGCCCAACCTCACGCTCCACGCCAGATCCGGTTCGTGCCCTTGATTTCGTGGGCGGCTTGCACCTTTTGAACCTCGACCGGACACGGGTATTCACCCCGCTGCATCAAGCTGTTGAGACGAAGAGACCGATAGTTTTCGGGAATAAAGACGAGCCCCTTGGGAAACGGCTTTTCGACCTTAAGCTGCGCGCTCAGTTCGCCACGGGTTGACCGAACGACAACCTGATCACCATCCGCAAGGCCAAGCTGCGCAGCTTCCTCAGCGCTCATCGCGACATAGGGGTCGTTGGCAACCGTATTCAGAATCTCCGAGCGCTCCGAAAGATAGCCATTGTGAAATAGGCAGTTGCCGGTGACGAGCATGAGCCCGTCGCTCGCCTGGAAAACAGCTGGCGGTGCGTGAAAAGCGCCCAAGGGTGGTGTCGGACCCGCCTTGGTGAAGGCACCGTCGGCGCCAAGCCCGGCCCAAGTCAACGCCTGATAGGCCGGAAGCAGCCGGGCGATCTCATCGAAAATCTCGACGTGTGTCGAATGCTGCAATGTTTGGCCGCGCAAAGCTGCAACAAGATCGAAGATAGCGAGATTGCCCCGCGCCTCGAAAACCGGTTCCCGGAACTTGCGGACCTGCTGGATGCGACCCTCGTTGTTGGTAAAGCTACCGGGCTCTTCACCGTAACCCGCCGCTGGCAAAACAACCTCGGCCAGTGCGGCTGTCTCCGTAAGGAAACTGTCCTGCACGATCAGCAGATCAGCGGCGCCAAGAGCCCGCGCCACGAACTCCCTGTCGGGATAGGCGATCAGCGGGTCGGTCCCGACAAGGTAGAGGGCGCCCATCTGCCCAGCGACGCACAGATCCAGCATTGCGTCGAGATCAGAACCAGGCTCCTGAGGGATTTCGGTGCCCCAGTTCCGGGCAAGAGCGCTGCGCACCGTATCGTCGGCGACCGTCTGCAGGCCCGGGAAGGCGCCCGCCAAAGCCCCCATATCCCACGCGCCCATCTGGTTGGCGCGGTCGAAAAGGATCTGCAATGCTGGGGGCTTGCCGAGGAGGCGGAGCAGTTGCAAGAGGTTGTTGAGCTGGTGCAACACCACCCGCGCTTCGGACGATCTCAGGAGGTCGACACCGACGAGCACGGTGACGGTGCAGTCTTCGTTGAGCGCGGCGGCCAGGCGATCCGGTCCGTCGCCGCCAATGCGAGCTGCCGGGCCGCCGATCGTTGCCCCGATCTCTGCAAGAACGTCACTCGATAGTTTCTCGCCTGCTGCCACCGCAAGTGCAGCGACAACGGACGCAAGGCTCGTTGCCTCGCCACCGGGCGGTACGCGAACCACAGCCTCCGCATCGGCGTCGAGACGGGACGGCCGCGTTGTGAGCATGAGCAGTTGGGTGCCGCGCCGCCGGGCGGCATCCCGCAGCAGATACTCGGTAACCGGGTTTTCCTCGGTCACGTTGCCCCCGATGACAAGCACGCGGTCGACGCCGATCACTTCCTGCAGCGGCGCACGCGTGTAGTTCGCCATCAAAGGGGCGAGCGCATCGAAGGGCGTAGACCAGCGCGACGAGCAGTCGATGTTGTTGGTCCGGAAGACCGTACGCATGAGCTTCTGGAACTGATAGAGCACCTCATTGGGCAGGCGCGGCGAGACAACGCCGCCAGAAGCCTTGCTTTCGACCGCCGCCAGCCGCCGGCGCAGATAGTCTCCTGCTTCGTCCCAGGAAACCGGAACCAGCGCGCCATCGCGGCGGATCATTGGTCGTTTGATCCGGTCGTGGCCTTCGATGAAGTCAAGGCCGAACCGGCCGCGTGCGCAGAGCGTTTCGCGGTTGACGCCGTGTTCCTCCTTGGATCGGACCCGCATGAACTCGCCCTTGCGCGCGCCGACCGTCAATTGACATCCGGTGCCGCAATGCGGGCAGATCGTGTCGACCTCGGCGAGGTCCCAGGGCCGCGCCTTGTAGCGATAGGGGAAACTCATCAGCGCGCCGACCGGACAGACTTCGATGCAGTTGCCGCACTGGTCGCAACTGGCGAGACTGCCCTCGAAGCCGGTGACGGCCGTATCCATGCCTTTCTCGACGGTGCCGAGGGCGACCGCGCCGACGACCTCCTCACACATCCGCACGCAGCGCTGGCACTGGATGCAGCGGTTGACGTTCATGATGACGACGGGACTGAGGCGAATATCGCGAGAATGGAAGACGCGCTTGGGATCATGAAAGCGGCTTTTCCCCGGACCATAGGCCATCACCATGTCCTGAAGCTCACATTCGCCACCCTTGTCGCAGATCGGACAGTCGAGCGGGTGGTTGGCGAGCAGCATGTCCAGCATGGAAGAACGCGTTTCATCAATCAGCGGCGTGTCCGTTCGCACGACCATGCCTTCAGTGACGGCCGTGGCGCAGGACGGCTGTAGCCGCCGCAGCCCCTCGATCTCGATGAGACACATGCGGCAGGAGGCAAGCGGCGGCAGGCGCTTCAGGTAGCAGAAGGTCGGAATTTCGATGCCCAATCGCTGGGCCGCCTGCAACACAGTCGAGCCGGCCTCGACTTCCAGTGTTTGCCCATTGATCGTAACGCTAACCATGGCCTACTCGCCCGCGCTAGAGCGCTCCTCAGTGGAACGGACACTTCCGCTCCTCGATATGGGCGACGAACTCCTCGCGGAAATACGCCAGCGAGGCCCGCAATCCCATCGCCGCGCCGTCACCCAAAGCACAAAACGTATTGCCGAAAATGCCCTTGCAGAGCATATCCAGCTGCTCCATGTCGCCGGGGGCGCCCTCGCCCGCTTCGATCCGGCGCAGCACTTTCACCATCCAGTTCAGCCCCTCGCGGCAGGGTGTGCACTTGCCACAGGACTCGTGGTGAAAGAACTCGATGATGCGGGTGGCGACCTTGACCATGCAGGTCGTGTCGTCGACGACGATCACCCCGGCCGAGCCCAGCATCGTGCCGGCGGCAGCAAGCGAGTCAAAGTCCATCCCGACGTCCAGGCCCGGCTCCGGGATCACCGGCGCGGAAACACCACCTGGGATCACCGCCTTGATCTTGCGACCGGCCGGCGGCCCGCCGGCATGGTCCTCGACGAGTTCGCGAAGCGGAATTCCCATCGGCAGTTCGTAAAGCCCGGGTTTGCGCACCTGCCCGCTGACGCAATAGAGCTTCGGTCCGGGGCTCTTCTCCGGTCCGATGCTGCGGAACCAATCGGCACCCCGCGCCACGATATGCGGCACGCAGACCAGCGTCTCGACATTGTTGATGACGGTCGGGCTGGAATAAAGCCCTGCAACCGCCGGGAATGGCGGCTTCAGGCGCGGCTGCGCCCTCTTGCCCTCCAGCGAGTCGAGCATCGCGGTCTCCTCGCCACAGATATAGGCACCCGCGCCGCAATGGACGTGCACGACGAAATTGAAATCCGAGCCTAGTATCCGGGTTCCGAGATACCCTTTGGCCTTGGCCTCCGCGATCGCCTGTTCCAGCCTTCGGATCGCCAGCACATACTCTCCGCGAATATAGACATAGGCGACCTCAGCCCCGATCGCGTAGGCACTGATCGCCATGCCCTCGATCAGCTGGTGCGGGTCGCGCTCCATGACGATACGGTCCTTGAAGGTGCCGGGCTCCCCTTCGTCGGCGTTGCAGCAGAGATATTTCGGCTTGTCGGCCCGCTTCGGCACGAAACTCCACTTCATGCCGGTCGGAAACCCGGCTCCGCCACGGCCGCGCAGGTTCGATCGCTTGACGAGCTCGACGATCTCGTCGGGCGTGTATTCCTTGAGGGCTTTGGCAAGCCCTCGATAGCCACCGCCGGACTCATAGGTGGAGAGGAGATGTCCATCCGGCACGTGCACGTTCTTCAGAAGAACCGGTTCGTACATGGCGCTATTCCCCCGGTGGTTCGGCGGCAGCAAGATCGGCGCCGATCGTCTCGGGCACCGTCGCGCGCAGCCGGGCGAGGAGCGCATCGATCCGCTCGATGTCGAGATTGCCGTGATAGTCGTCGCCGACCTGCATCACCGGGGCCATCTCGCAGGCGCCCAGGCATTCGACAGTCGACAGCGTGAACAGCCCGTCGGGGGTCGTGCCGCCCTTCTTGATCCTAAGGACCTCCTCCAGATGCGTCAGCAGGTCCTCGGAGCGCCGCAGCATGCAGGAGACATTGTCGCAAAGCTGCAGATGGAACGTCCCCACCGGCTCGGTATGGAAAAGCGTATAGAAGGTCGCCAGCTCGTAGACCCAGATCCGCTCGACACCGAGGATTTCGGCGACCTCTTCCAGCACCGGCCCGGGCAGATGGCCATGTTCCGTTTGCGCGATCAGAAGCGCGGGCATGATCGCCGAGCGCTGGTCGGGGTACCGCGCCGCCGCCTGTTCGATCTTTTCGCGCATCGTCATCACGTCCAAATCCCTGCTACTTGTCCACCTCCGCCATCACAGGATCGAGGCTGCCGAGCACGGCGATCATGTCCGCCAGATAGCGAGCGTTCGTCACTCCGAAGACCGCCTGGAGGTTGACGAACGAGGGTGCCCTGACCTTCATGCGAAACGGTTTCGGCGACCCGTCGCTGATGATGTAGAAGCCCAGCTCACCCTTGGGTGCCTCGATTGCCGAATAGACCTCGCCCTTCGGCACGTTGAAGCCATAGGCCGACAGGTCGAAATGCTGGATCAACGCCTCCATCGAGCAATGCACGCGCTCCTTGTCGACGGGGAAGGCGATCGTCGGCATGTCGACCTGGAACGGCCCCTCGGGCATCTGGTCGATGCATTGTTCGATGATCCGCATGCTTTCGCGCATCTCGTCGACCCGGCACCGCCAACGTGCATAACAATCGCCCTCGGTGCGGGTGATGACATTGAAATCGAGCCGGTCGTAGATCTCGTAAGGCTCGTCACGGCGGATGTCCCAGTCGACGCCGGAAGCCCGCAGGTTAGGACCGCTCAGTCCAAGATCAATGGAGTCCTCGGCAGAGATGACGCCAATGCCCTGGGTGCGTTTCAGGAACACCCGGTTGTCTTCGAGCAACCGCTCATAGTCGCGGATCCGGTTCGGGAAGATGTCGCAGAACTCCCGGATCTTCGGGAAGAATTCGTCAGGAAGGTCCTCGCGCACGCCACCAACCCGGCAGAAGGAGGTGTGCATGCGCGCGCCGGTGACCATTTCCATGAGATCCATGATCATTTCACGTTCGCGCATCACGTAAAGCAGCGCGGTCATGGCGCCGAGATCCATCGGTAGTGCGCCGGTGATCAGCAGATGACCGGAGATGCGCGCGAGTTCCGCCATCATCACGCGGATATATTGCGCCCGCACCGGGGCCTCGATGCCAAGGAGTTTCTCCACCGCGAGCGCGAAGGCCAGGTTGTTCGAAGGTGGGCAGAGATAGTCGAGCCGGTCGGTCAGCGGGAAGATCTGCGTATAGGTGAAACTTTCCGCCAGTTTTTCGGTGCCGCGATGCAGGTAGCCGATGTGGGGGTCCACCCGCTTGACATATTCGCCGTCCAGTTCGAGGACGAGCCGGAGAACCCCATGGGTGCTGGGGTGCTGGGGCCCGAGATTGAGAAGCACTTCCTTGCTGTTGAGCGCTTCTCCTTCCGGCCTCGTGAGCTCGGTGACTTCGGTCATCTCAACTCTCCGGCGTCGATCGGTCTCCGTAGTTCATGATGATGTCGGATCGGTCCCAGCGGAAAACCGCCCGCACCAGTCCTTCTCCCTCCCTATGGAATCTCCCGCGTGGCGAGGTCTGGCTGTGTCGGCGGCGGACCTTCGGCACCAAACGGGTTCAGCTTGTCCTTGTAACCCCTGAGCGGGAAATCCTTGCGCTGAGGAAAGCCCTCGAAGCCCTCCCACATATAGATCCGGCGCAAATCGGGATGCCCCTGGAATCGGATGCCATACATGTCCCAAGCTTCGCGCTCATGCCAGTTGGCGGTGCGCCAGACCGCGGTGACCGAGGGGACCTCAGGCGGGTCGCCAAGCCGACACTTGATGCGGACCCGCCAGCGGTTGGGCAGCGAATAGAGATGATAGACCGCCTCGAAGCGCGGCGTTTCGGGATAGTGGTCGACGCCGCAGATGTCGGAAAGGAAATTGAACCTGAGCTCCGGATCGTCTTTCAGGAACCGGCAGAACTCGACGATCTTTTCGGGCGGAACCATAAAGACATCGATGCCATGTGCAGTGCCGAGATCCTCGATCGTTTCCCCGAAGCGCTCCAGGATCGGAGCGCGATTGAGAGACGGCTCGACACTCATGATGCCGCAGCCCGATCGAGAGGCGTTCCGGCCAGCGCGCGGGACCTCTTGATCTTTTCTTGCAGCAGCAGGAAGCCATGCATCAGCGCCTCGGGGCGCGGTGGGCATCCGGGGACGTGCACGTCAACCGGAACGAAAGTTTCAGACCCTTGCACCACGGCATAGGTGTTGTAGACGCCGCCCGATATAGCGCAGGTACCCATGGCGATCACCCAGCGCGGCTCCGGCATCTGGTCGTAGAGCCGGCGCACGACGGGCGCGAATTTACGGGTCACAGTGCCAGCGATGATCATCACATCGGACTGCCGCGGCGAAGGGCGGAACACCACACCGAACCGGTCGAGGTCGTAGCGCGCGCAACCGGCCGAGATCATTTCGATGGCACAACAGGCGATACCGAAGGTCTCGGGCCACAAGGCCGACCTTCGGCTCCAATTGATGACGCTCTCGGCCGTGGTGAACAGCACGCTGTCCTGGATTGCGTTTCCTACTCCTCCCATTCCAGCGCTCCCTTCAGCCAGGCGTAGGCGAAGCCCACGAGAAGCAGGACGATAAAGACGAACATCTCAAGATAGCCGACGATACCGATCTCTTTGAGGACGACCGCCCAGGGAAAGAGAAACATCGCCTCGACATCGAAGACGACCAGGAGGATCGCGAGGATGAAGAACTGCACCCTGAAGCGCCCCCCGGCCGCCTCGCCTGCCGGGTCCATGCCGCATTCATAGGGCATGTTCTTTTCGGGATAAGGATTGGACGGCCGCAAGAGCGAGGAAACAAAAAGCGTCGCCCCCACCACCAGAACAATTCCGGCGATCATGATAAGAACCGGGAGGAATTCCGCTGCAGACATATTGCGCAGCCCGGTCACCCATCGGGGACGTTGCTCAAGCCGCGATCGGCTCATTCCGGCCGGTAACGCGGTCGCCCCGGGAAGCGACTAAGGGCATTCCTTTCCTAAACCGCTAGTTTATTCCGTCGCATGGGCCAATGCAAATCCGATCGCTCAGCCGCCGAAGGCCGACTGCTGAGCGAGCTTCAGAAACCACGCAGGAAACAGTCCGATGCCGACCGTGCCGGCGGCGGTGACGGCGAGAGCGGCGCCGACCAGAGGCGTCAGCGCCGGCTCGAACACCCGTTCCGGCTCGCGCATGAACATCACCATGACGATGCGGATGTAGAAATAGGCGGCGACAGCGCTCAAGAGCACTGCGATCACGGCCAGCAGGACGAAACCACGCTCGACGAGCGCAACCAGCACGTAGAACTTGGCGAAGAAGCCTGCCGTCGGCGGAATGCCCGCGAGCGAGAACAGATAGAGCAACATCAGTAGAGCCAGCCCCGGATGCAGCTTGGCGAAACCGGCATAGTCCTCGATAACCTCGCCCGAGAAATTGCCATTTCGCATCATGATGACGGCGCCGAAGATGCCGAGATTCATGAAGGTGTAGATCAAGAGGTAGAGCATCACACTGGCGACCCCGTCGGCACCGCCGGCCACGATGCCGAAAATGGCAAAGCCGGCATGGGCGATGCTGGAATAGGCGAGCAGACGCTTGAAATTGTCCTGCACCAGCGCCACGAAACTGCCGAGCGCCATCGTCACCACCGCGATTACGGCTAATATGATCCAGACGTTGGAGCCTGCGACCAATGGATTGAGAAACACCCTGAGGATCACCGCGAAACCCGCCGCCTTGGGCCCGACGGACATGAAGGCGGTTATCGTCGTCGGTGCACCCTCGTAGACATCCGGCACCCACATGTGGAACGGCACCGCGCCAATCTTGAAGACCAGTCCGGCGACAATGAAGACCACCGCCAGAAGCAAGCCCGGATCGAGCGGATCACCGGTGACTGCTGCCGCCATCCGATCCAGTTGCGTCGTGCCGGTGAGGCCGTAGAGCAGCGAGACGCCATAAAGGAATATCCCGGTCGAGACTGCGCCGAGGATCACATATTTCAGTGCCGCCTCGTTTGACCGTTGCTCACGCCGCAGGAAGCCGGTCAGCACGTAGGTGCAGAGCACCATCAGTTCGAGACCGACATAGATCGACAGGAGATCGGTTGCCGAGGCCATGATCATCATGCCGGAAAGCGCAAGCAGCAGCAGGACGTAGTATTCGCTGCCGCCGATCCCTTCGATATCGGCATAGTTGCGCGAGAGCAGGAACGTCAGGACGATCGCCAGGTAAAACAGGGACTTGAAGAAGACAGAGAACGGGTCGGCGACGAACATGCCTGCATAGGCCGGCTGCGCTCCACCCGACAGTGTGAATGTCCCCAGGGCGGCAAGCAGCACGACTGCGACCGAGGCCCAGACAAGGACAGCGTCCCGTCCCTTCGGCACGAACTGTCCGGCGATCAGCAGGATGCAGGCCCCCGTAACCACGATGATTTCGGGCAGGCTCGCGACGATCGACGGAAGGAGCGCCACGGCAGTCATGGGCCGTTCCCCTTGTCGTGCACCTGCTGCAAGAGATGCGTGACCGAGCTATCGATGATGGCGAGAAAGGGCTTTGGGTAGAGCCCGACCCAAAACACGAAAACGGCGAGCGGCAGGATCGCCGCCATCTCGCGGCCGTTGACATCGCGGACCTTGAAGCGCGTACCGACACTCGCCGGACCAAGCGCGACCTTCCGGTACATGCCGAGCAGATAGGCTGCGCCCAGCAATGCGCCCAAAACTGCGACCGCGCCGAGGGCCAGGTTGGCCGCAAACCCGCCCGACAGCACCAGCAACTCACCCACGAACGCGTTCGTTCCCGGCAGCGCCATCGAGGACAGCACGAACAGCGCCAGAAACCCGGTGTAGACAGGCGCGACCTTCATCAAGCCGCCATAGTCGGCGATGCTGCGAGTGTGGGTCCGCTCGTAGATCAGGCCGACGAACAGAAACAGGGCGCCGGTCGTCACGCCATGATTGAACATCTGCAGGATGCTGCCTTGGAGCCCGAGCGGGTTGAGGGCAAATATCCCAAGCGTCACGAAACCCATATGGCTGATGCTGGAATAGGCCACCAGCTTCTTCAGGTCGTCCTGCGCCAGCGCCAGCAGGCCGCCATAGACGATCGCGAGCGCCGAAAGCGCCATCATCAGGGTCGAATAATGGACCGAGGCCTCCGGCAGCATCGGCAGCGAGAACCTTAAGAACCCATAGGCGCCCATCTTCAGGAGCACGCCGGCAAGGATGATGCTGCCTGCCGTTGGAGCCTGCACATGGGCGTCCGGCAGCCAGGTATGGAGCGGGACCATCGGCACCTTGACCGCGAATGCGACAAGGAAGGCAAAGAACAGCCAGGACTGAACCTCGAACGGCAGGTCGAGTTCCATCAAAGCAAGGATGTCGAAGGTCCTGCCGCCCTCGAAATAGAGCACGATGATGCCGATCAGGAACAGGAGGCTGCCCGCCAGGGTGTAAAGGAAGAACTTGAACGCCGCATAGACCCGGCCGTCGGCGCCCCAGATACCGATGATCAGATACATCGGGATCAGCATCGCCTCCCAGCAGACGTAGAACAGAAACAGGTCGAGGGCCGAGAACACACCCAACATCAGGGCCTGCATGACGAGCAGGCTGATCATGAACTGCTTCACCTTGCGGTCGATGGCGATCCATGAGGCGAGCACCGAGATCCAGCCCAACAGCGCAGTCAGGAACACGAAGAGCGCACTGATTCCGTCGACACCGAGCGCAAAGGTAATGCCGAGCGCCGGCACCCACGGGCGCTTCTCGACGAACTGCATCTCGGAGGTCCCGGTGTCAAAACTGGCGAGCATCGCGATGGCGAGCGCCAAGTCGAGCACGGTGAAGCCGAGCGCCGCCCACCGCACGAGATCGTCGCTGCGCAGGAACATCACGACCGCTGCCCCGGCGGCAGGTACGAAGACGATGAGGCTGAGCAGCGGGAACGCCATCACACCCCCTGCTGCCACGCGACGGCAAAAACGGCGATCGCCGCGATCACACCGGCGATCATCGCCAGCGCGTAGTGAGTGACGACGCCGGTCTGCAGACGCCGCAGCGCACCGCCGCCAACAAGGATCGCACGCGCGAAGCCATTCACGGCGGCATCGACGCCGTTGAGATCGACCCGCAGCCCGGCGCGCGCCGTCCCGTGCAGAAGCGGCAACGCTAAGGTGTCGGACACGTTGCTCACCGCCTTTTCATAGCGCGCCAGCGGCTTCTCGGCGAGCCACAGGAAGGCACGCGCACCCTTGCGGTAGAACCAGTCCGTGTCGATGCTGATTGTGTTTTCCGGATCGAGCGCTTTCAGGAACAGGACGAAGCCCAGCGCGGTAAACATCAGCAAGCCCAGGCTCTCGGTGACATGGACGCCCGTATAGGGCTCAAAGGCGACCGGATAGGGAAGCAGCGCGTAAAGCGGTTCCGGGAACACGCCGATCACGATGCACAACACCGCCGCTATCCCCATGGCAACCAGCATGTTGCGGGGCGGCTCCCGCGCCTCCAGCTTTCGGTCCGTGCCGAAAAACATGTAGTAGGGCAGCTTGAGTCCGGTGTGCAGGAACGTGCCCGAAGAAGCCATCGTCAGCGCCAGAACCACGAGCGCCCGGTGGTCCTGCCCGGCGGCGGCTATCATCATCGACTTGGTGACGAAGCCCGAGAAGAACGGAAAGGCGGAGATCGCGAAAGCGCCGACCATGTAGAGGGCAACCGTCAGCGGCATGGTTTTGTAGAGCCCGCCGAGCTCGGTGAGCTTACGCCGCCCGGTGACCTCAATCACCGCCCCCGCGCCCATGAAGAGAAGCGCCTTGTAGAGGATATGGGCAAACGCGTGGCTGGTGGCTCCGTTCACGGCCATCTCGGTGCCGATGCCGATACCCGCCACCATGTAACCCACCTGGCTGACGATGTGATAGGCAAGCAGCCGCCGACAGTCGTTCTCAAGCACCGCGTAGATGACGCCGTAGAGCGCCATCACAGCACCGAGCCAGACGAGAAGCTCGGTTCCAGGAAATGCACGCGCCAACACGTAGACGGCCGTCTTGGTGGTGAAGGCGCTCATGAACACCGCCCCCGTGACGGTCGCCTCGGGGTAGGCATCGGTCAGCCAGGCATTGAGCGGCGGCACAGCGGCATTCAGCAAAAAACCTGCAAGGATCAGATAGCCGCCTGTATCCATTGTTCCCGCGAGAGCGCCGCCCGCGATCGGACCGAAGAGCAGCGAGCCGGCTGCGAGCCCGTGAAGCACGATACCGCCGAGCAGAGCGACGCCACCCGTCAGATGCACCATCAGATAGCGGAACGCGGCACGGATTGCCCGTTCGCCTCCTTGCGCGAAGACCAGATAGGCCGACGCAAACGCCATGCCCTCCCAGAAGAGGTAAAGGGTGAGGTAGTCGCCGGCGAATACAACGCCGAGCGCGCTGCCGACGTAGACGAAGGCCGCCACATGCTGGCCGGCTTGCGACAGATGCAGCGCGTAGACCATGCCGATCAGCGCCATGATGGTGAAAACGGTGGCGAACACGATGCTGAGCTTGTCAACCTTTGCAAACAGGATTTCCTGCCCGATGAAGTGCGCCGCGCCATAACTGCCCGGCTCCATCGTGAGCACCGCGACAATCGCCAAAACCGGGATCAGCACCAGGTAGGTCTTGCGGATCGATCCCTTCAGGAACGGGATCGGCAAGGCACCGAGCATGAACAGCAGAGCGGGATGGACGAACTCAATCATAATAGTCCTCGCGCCGCATGAGCCCACCCTGATGGCCGAGGAATTTGGAAACGAAGATGAGCAGCAGGCAGGAGCCGAAGCCATAGACGGCAGACCAGCCAGGCAAGCGGTCCCAGAGGTATTCGGCGTGTTCGCGCGGAACCAGGAAATCGGCGACGACGATGAGAACGAGCACGGTATAGAACAACCGGCGGCGCGACCGCGCATAGCCCTCGTCACCAAAGAAATCGACGACACGCTTGATCATCTGACCACTCCTTCCGCCAAGGCGAGGAAATAACCGGGGAAGATGCCCATCAACACCGACAAGGCAGCGGTGGCGACCAGCGGGATCGTCACCAGCGGAATTTCACGGACAGGTTCCGTCGCTCCCGGCGCCTCCGCTTTGAAGAAGGCGATATAGCTGACGGGCAGGAAGTAGGCGGCGTTGAGGACCGAGCTCGCCAAGAGGACGGCCAGGAACGCCATCTCGCCTGCTTCGACCGAGCCGAGCGTCAGATACCACTTGCTAACGAAGCCGGCAGTTGGCGGCACGCCGATCATGCTGAGTGAAGCGACGAAGAATGCCCCCATCGTCCAGGGCAGCCGGCGGCCGATGCCGGCCATGTCGCTGATGTTTCGTTTTCCCGAGGCGCAGTAGATCGATCCGGCGCAAAAGAACAGCGTGATCTTTGAGAAGGCGTGCACGGCGATATGAAGGATGCCGCCAATCATCGCGACGGGGGACAAAAGCACCGCGCCCAGCACCACGTAGGAGAGCTGGCTGACCGTCGAATAGGCGAGCCGCGCCTTCAGGTCGTCCCGGGTCAGGGCATAGATCGACGCCATCAGGATGGTGAAGGAGACGAGGTAGGCCGTCGCAATGCCAAGACCCAGCCTGCCCACCAGATCCACGCCGAAGACATGGAACACCACCCGCAACACGCAGAACACGCCCATCTTGACCACCGCCACGGCATGTAGGAGCGCGCTGACCGGCGTCGGTGCAACCATTGCGGCGGGCAGCCAGGCATGCATCGGCATCACGGCGGCCTTGGCGAAGCCGAACAGGTAGCAGAAATAGACAACCGTCAGCAGCGGCGCCGAGGCATCGACCCTCGCCAGCAACCCTCCGGGTACAAAGTCGAGTGACCCGGCAATTTGATAGGTCAGCGCCAGCGCTGCGAGAAGCACGCTTTTCGACGCGCCCATCAGGTAGACGAGGTACTTGCGGCTGCCCGCCCAGGCCTCTTCGTCCTCATGGTGGTAGACGAGCGGATAGGTCACGAGGCTCAGCACCTCGTAGAAGATCACCAGCGTGAACAGATTGGCAGCAAAAGCACCACCGACGGCGGCGGCGAGACTGGTGGCAAAGCAGGCGAAGAAGCGGGTCTGCGCGTGCTCGTTCAGGTGCCGCATGTAGCCGATGGAATAGACTGCCGCGACGATCCACAGGAGCGAGGAGACGGTAGCAAACACCATGCCGAGCGCGTCGACCCGGAAAGCGAAGTCGATCCCCGGCAGGATCTCGAACAGGCGCAGTACGACGGTGCCGCCCGCCAGCACGATGGGCGCCATCGAGATGACGATCGCGAACATGGCGACTGCAGCCAGAGGCGAGACGGCATCCCGGATTTTCTCGTGCTTGTTCAGAAGGAGAACTGCAAGTGCCGCCAGCCCGGCGATGGCGACGGCAAGTAGCGGCCGGACTGATAGCACCGGTTCCAAGCCGCTATCCTTTCATCGCCGTCACGTCGTCGATCTTGAGGGTGGCCTTGTTCCTCACGAGGGCGACCAGAATGCCGAGGGCGACGGCAACCTCCGCCGCGGTGATGGCGATGACGAAGATCGCGAAGATCTGCCCGCGAAAATCATCGTAGTAACGTCCGAACGCGATGAAATTGATGTTGACCGAGTTGAGCAGCAGTTCGAGCGACATCAGCACGACCAGGATGTTGCGCCTGAGCAGCACACCCGCGGCTCCGATCACGAACAGGACTACTGCGAGCGAAATGTACCACCAGAGCGGAACCATCACCCGGGCTCCTTCCGTGCCAGCACGATCGCGCCGACAAGTGCCGCGAGAAGGATGATCGAAGCGACTTCAAACGGCAGGAGATAGTCGGCGAAAAGTGTCGTGCTGAGCTGCCTGACTTGATCGCCGGCGCGCCGTGCCATCGGCTCAACCGCCGAGAAGCGGCCGCTCCAGAGCACCAGTGCAAGCATCTCGACCCCAAGCAGGACGAGCAGGGTCAATGCAGGCAGATTTCGCCCCGGCAGAAACCGCTGCAGCACCGCCTCGCGCACGTCGATCATCATGATCACGAACAGGAAGAGGACCATGATGGCGCCGACATAGACGAAGATCTGAACGACTGCGAGCAGCGGCGCCTCGAGCAGGACGAAGATTGCCGAGATTTGCAGGAAACACGCCATCAGCGCCAACGCGCTGTGGACAGGGTTGCGCGCCAGGACGACTGTCAGGGCGGTGATCACGGCCCCCGCAGCAAACAAAAGGAAGAACCCCTGGCCCATTGACGCAGCCTCTCCCGCGCGAACCCTTCCGCGGCGCGTGACGGCCGGAATTCAGATAGCGCCGCACTTCGGTTGCGTTCATAAATTGTGCCTGAGGGAAGGATTTTTCACAAGAATATTGTCGGCAACATAATCGAATGAGCTCGCAAACAAACTTGCGGCCCCTCGCCGGCTTTAACGCAAGCAATGTCAGTAGATTCATTGAAGAACTGGGATGCTTCGGCGGGACACCACTCGCGTGACTTCTGGCTTACGTCGCAACCCAGTCCCTTCTACAGTCCTCGTGAGAAACGTGCCGGAAGGCTGAATGCTACTCGCCCTGGCGGAAATTGCGGATACGATCGAAAAGAACCGCGAGGATAGTCGCACTGCCGATGAACGTACCCTGCCAGAAGGCGTTGATGCCGAGAAGCCCGAGGCTATTGCGGATCACCTCGATCAGTGCGGCGCCGACGAGCGCGCCGAAGGCAGTGCCGACGCCACCGGCGAGATTCGCGCCCCCGATCACGGCCGCAGCGATGACCTGCAGTTCCATGCCGGCGCCGATATTGGTCGTCACCGCACCGAGCCAGCCGGTTTGGATGATGCCGGCGATGCCGGCCGAGAGCGCCGAGATCATGTAGACGCAGACCTTGATCGGCCGCACGGGGAGGCCCGTGGCAGTGGCCGCCTTCTCGTTGCCGCCGATGGCGTAAATGTAGCGGCCAATCCGGGTCCAGCGCAGCACGAAACCGGTGAACAATGCCAGCATGATCATGTAGATCACCGGGTTGGCGATACCGAAGATGGATCCGCCGCCGAGCGACAGCAGTTTGTCGTGGTCCGGGCCGAACTCGAAAACCACCGTATTGTTGGACGCGACCATGGCCAGGCTTCGGGCAATCGAGAGCATGCCGAGGGTCACGACAAAAGGCGGAAAACCGAGATAAGCAATGAGAATGCCGTTGAACGCTCCGATCACCAACGCCGTCGCGATCGAGACGGCAATACCCGTCTCGATGCCGTATCCCGCGTGCATCGTGACGGCGAGCACCATGCTGCACAGGCACAGCACCGAGCCCACCGAGAGGTCGATCCCGCCGGTGATGATGACGAGCGTCATGCCGAGGGCGATGATCGCGACGAAGGTGACGTTGCGGGTGATGTTGTAAAGATTCTTTGCGGTCGCGAAGCTGTCGGTGGCAAATGACAGAAAGATGCAGGCAAGGATGACAGCGATCAGAACCCAGAAGGTCTGGTTCCCGAGGATCGTTCCTCCGAGCGTGCGCTGCCTGCGCTCGATCGTCTGGTCCAGGGTCGTTGCCATAGTTCCTCCCATTCCTCCGGTGCAGAAGATCGAGCTCGCTTGTCCCTCATCCCCCCTCGATGGCGCCGGTAATCAGCCCCGTCACCTCCTCCGGCGAAGTCTCTGATATCGGTTTGTCCGCCACCTTGCGGCCTCGGCGCATGACGACGACGCGATCGGCGACATCGAAGACATCGGGCATACGATGGCTGATGAGCACGACCAGGATACCGCGATCGCGCAACTGCCGGATCAGATGCAGCACTTCGGCCACCTGACGCACGGAAATTGCCGCCGTCGGCTCGTCCATCAAGACGATCTTCGCCTGCGAGATCATCGTACGCGCAATCGCCACCGCTTGCCGTTGACCACCCGACATCTGCCGCACGAGGTCGCGTGGCCTGGTCTCCGAGCGGAGTTCTTTGAAGATCTCCCCGGCACGGCGATACATTGCCTTATAGTCTAGCACGCGCAAGGGGCCGATACCGCGCCTCAGTTCGCGTCCGAGGAAGACATTCGCGGCGGCGGAGAGGTTGTCACAAAGGGCTAGATCCTGGTGAACGATCTCGATGCCGAACTGCCTTGCCTCGATGGGGCGATGCAGGACGATATCGCTGCCGTTAAGGCGCATGGTTCCGTGGCTCGGACGGAAATTGCCTGCGATCATTTTGACAAGCGTCGATTTGCCGGCGCCGTTGTCCCCCATCAGGCCGACAACCTGACCGGCCTCTAACGACAGCGAAATGTCATTCACTGCCTGTATGGCCCCGAAATGCTTGGAAATATTGCTGAGCTCTAGCAGCACGACCAGCCTTCCAGACTCGCCAACACGCGCCAATCCGCCAGGACGCCTCGCCGCATGTCCGCCCCCTCGCGAGCCAGCGACTGCTTATTTACGCAAATCATCATGAACGCGTCAATGATCTCTCCCCCGATAAACCTGTTTTGTATGACAAATAGACATTGGGGCGAAGCAATCATATATTAGCTAACTCTTGGGAGATAAGCATGCTTATCCTTGTCACCGGGGCAACTGGCAAGGTCGGGCGGCACCTCATAGCAACGCTGCTTGATCGGCCACGTTTTTCGCAAGCGCGCCTTCGCGCGCTCTGCCACAACCGTGTGCTCGATCCAGCCGAGCGGCTCGACATCATCCGCGGCTCCATTGCCGATCGTGCGGTCGCGGAAGACGCGATTGCCGGTGTCAGCCACGTCGTGCATCTGGCGACTTGCAAGGAAACGCCGGCCGACGTCATGGACGTGACCGTCAAGGGCCTCTTCTGGCTGCTCGAAGCGTTCAGAACGAGCCCCACGGCACGGCAGTTCATCCTGATCGGCGGCGACGCCGCGGTCGGGCATTTCTTTTATCCTCATGACGGACCGATAACGGAGTCGACACCGCACCGCGCCTATCCTGGCTGCTACGCGCTCTCGAAAGTGCTCGAGGAAGTGATCGTCGAGCAGTACGCGATCCAATACAGGGTGAACGTCTGTTGCCTCCGGGCGCCGTGGATCATGGAGAAGGACGACTTCAAATATTCGCTTTCCTTCGGCGATGACGTGTTCGGTGGACCCGACTGGAAAACGCTTTTTGCGCCCGACGAAGCCAGGCGCTACGCGGAGGCCGGAACGGTTCCGTTGCTGCGCGATGCCGACGGAAGGCCGCTCAAGCGCAACTTCGTTCACGTCAGCGACCTCGTCTCGGCAATACTCAACACGATCGACAATCCGCGCGCAGAACGCCAGCGCTTCAACGTCGCCATGGATCGCCCGGTCGACTACGGCGAGGTCGCAAGCTACCTCAGGCGCACGCGCGGTCTGCCGTCCGTCGACGTTCCAAGCCACTTCCACTCTAACTGGTTGGACAACAGCAAGGCGAAGTACCTGCTGGGCTGGCAGCCGGAATACGATCTTAAAAAGCTTATCGACCAGGCCTGGCAATACGAGCGTCCGTCAAGCGACCCTCGCATCGTCTGGTATCCGGGTTGATTTGTGCCGCGGACGGACAGTGTCCGCTTGTTCAACGGGAGGATAGAATGAGGAAAGCATTGGTGCTTGCAGTTGCAGCGCTCGCGCTGGCCGCCGGCTCCGCCGGCGCCCAGACGAAAAAGCAGCTCGTCATTGTCGTCAAAGGCCTCGACAATCCGTTCTTCGAGGCGATCAACCAGGGGTGCCAGAAGTGGAACAAGGAAAACACAAGTTCGGAATATGAGTGCTTCTACACCGGCCCGGCGTCGACCTCCGACGAAGCCGGCGAGGCGCAGATCGTCCAGGACATGCTCGGCAAGCCCAGCACGGCTGCGATCGCCATTTCGCCATCCAACGCCAAGCTGATTGCCCAGACATTGAAAACCGCCAAACCGACAGTTCCGGTCATGACGCTCGACGCCGACCTCGCCAAGGAAGACGCGGGCCTGCGCAAGACTTATCTCGGCACCGACAACTACACGATGGGCGCGCGGATCGCCGATTACATCAAGAAGGCCAAGCCGAACGGTGGCAAGATCTGCACGATCGAGGGCAACCCTGGTGCCGACAACATCCTGCGGCGTGCCCAGGGCATGCGTGACGTGCTGACCGGGAAAGACGGGCTTGCCGAACTGAAGGGTGAAGGCGGGTGGACGGAGGTCGCAGGTTGCCCGGTCTTTACCAATGACGACGGCGCAAAGGGCGTACAGGCGATGACGGATATCCTCGCTGCTAATCCCGACCTCGACGCCTTCGGCATCATGGGCGGCTGGCCGCTTTTCGGGGCGCCGCAACCCTATCGCGACCTGTTCAAGCCGATGGCGGACAAGATCGCGAAAAATGAATTCGTCATCGGCGCGGCCGACACGATCGGCGACGAGGTGGCGATTGCCAAGGAAGGTCTCGTAACCGCGCTCGTCGGCCAGCGGCCGTTCGAAATGGGCTACAAGGCGCCGTCGGTCATGCTGGACCTGATCGCCGGCAAGCCCGTGGAGGATCCGGTATTCACGGGCCTCGACGAATGCACCAAGGACACGGCGGATACCTGCATCCAGAAGTAAAAACGGTGGCCGGGGCGTCGTTTGAGGGCTCCCCGGCGCCTCCGCCTTATCCGCTGCGACCGTGGTCGGCACGCTGTTTTGCCGGCTGGCCGCGGCACCTTGCGACGACCCCGCCTGGAAGATCCCTTTGACGAACTATCATCGATAGGCATCCCCCCCATTCGTGCAGAGCATGGAGAACACAATGACCAAGCGGATCATCTTCACCGGAGGGAGCGGCAAGGCCGGCCGCCATGTCGTGCAATACCTCGTCGAACAAGGCCACCAAGTGCTCAACCTCGACACGAAGCCCCTCGACAACCCGAAGGTGCGCACGCTGATCACCGACATCACGGACAGCGGCCAAGTGTTCAATGCACTGTCAAGCTACACCGGCCTGCACGAATTCGACCCGTCGCTCGCGCCGCAGCCGATCGATGCCGTCGTCCACTTTGCCGCGATCCCGCGCATCCTGATCGCCCCCGACAACGAGCTCTTTCGCGTCAATGCGATGGGCACCTACAATGTCATCGAGGCGGCGGTGAAGCTTGGCATCCGCAAGATCGTCATCGCATCGAGTGAGACGACCTACGGCCTCGTCTTCGCCAACGAGCCGCGAAACCCGCGTTATTTTCCGCTCGACGAGGACTATGACGTCGACCCGATGGATAGCTACGCACTCTCCAAAGTCATCAACGAAAAGACCGCGCGCGCCTTTGCACTGAGAAGCGGCGCCGACATCTATGCCTTGCGCATTGGCAATGTGATCGAGCCGCACGAATACCATCTCTTCCCCGGCTGGTTTGCCGATCCAGGCTTTCGCAAGCGCATTGCCTGGAGCTATGTCGATGCGCGCGACCTCGGCCAGATCACCCTCAGGGCCGTGGAGACCGACGGTCTTGGGTTCCAGGTCTTCAACGCAGCAAGCGACGATACGTCCTCCGACATTCCAACCCGCGAACTGATCGACCGGTTCTACCAAGGCGTTCCTGTCAAGGGGCAGATCGGCGAATACGAGACGCTCCTATCAAACCGCAAAGCCCGCGCGATGCTCGGCTTTGAGCCGCAACACAGCTGGCGGAAATATGTTGAGGTCGGGTGACGCGCTGCGCGGCTGGGCGGTACAGATGCGAGAAAATAACGAAAATGGCTGAACGACAACCAGGAAAAGTCTCCGCCGGATCGACCGCGGCGGAGGCGAAGCGTGCGAGCCGACGCCTCGATGCGCCGCGTATGTCGGGACCCAGCGTCCACATGTCGCTTGCCGATGACATCGGGCTCAGTATCGTGCGTGGCGACTATCCGCCCGGAACGATCCTGCCGAACGAGGCGCAATGGACGGAAATCTTCAACGTCAGTCGCACCGCGGTGAGAGAGGCGATCAAGATATTGATGGCCAAGGGATTGCTCGCCTCGCGCCCGAAAGTCGGCAGCTGGGTGGAGCCGAGGGAGCGCTGGAACCTGCTCGATCGCGACGTTCTGAGCTGGTATGCGGTCTCACCGGACCGTCTCCAGTTTCTCAAGACCGTACAGGAATTTCGCCACATCCTGGAGCCGGAGGCGACGGCGCTCGCCGCCACCCGCCGGAACGAAAAGCAGATGATCGAAATCAGCGCGGCATTGGAAGACATGCAACAGGCGACAACGCTGCAGACCCGCATCCAGGCTGACACGCGCTTCCACCTTGCAATCCTGCGCGCGTCGGGAAACGATCTCCTGGTACCGCTGGGCGCGCTGATCGAATCTGCACTCAGCCACCTTTTCCTGCTGGTGACCCGAGAGGACGGCAGCTCCGTCCACGCACTGAAGCTCCACGAGAACATCGAGAAAAGCATTCGCCTCCGACGCCCGAACGCGGCCCGCAATGCCGTGCGGCGACTTCTAGCCAATACCGATGAGCTCATAGCGCAATCGGGGCGCTATGTATGATCGTCAGGTCGTATGGCATGAGGCCCTCGATCGCACCTTCGCTTGTGTGAGAGTTCGCTGCCCCGCCGCGCGATATCGTGCGCGAAAAGTCGCAGCGCTCGCGTTCAATCATTAGGCACTGTCTACGACGGGCACGGCGAGTGGCCACAGGCGGCCTTCGCTGACAGGACACGAAAAAGCTCGACCGCGCGCCGTCCGAGCCGCGAAGCGCGTGAATGCGCGGTTGCGGGAGTGGGCAGCCTTGAATAAGCTGCAATGGCAATATGCAGGCCACTCAGCTGACGAGGATAATCATGGCAATCGGTACCGTTAAGTTTTTCAATCAGGACAAGGGCTTTGGCTTCATCACACCGGACAACGGTGGAGCGGACGTCTTTGTCCATGTGTCAGCGGTGGAAGGCGGAAGCCCACTTCGAGAGGGCCAAAAGGTCAGCTACGAACTTGGCCAGGACCGCAAGACCGGAAAATCGAAAGCCGAAAACGTCAGGCCAGCTTGAACGTCTCGACCTACGGGACTTCTTATGGTCGGGCGATCTCGGCAATGGCAAGCTGAGCCATCACGGCGGAAAGCAGATCACCGCTTTAGGTTGGTTTAAAGCCAAGCACGAAATCGACGACCTTCGACGAGGACATTTCGCAGGGCTTGAGCGTGGTGCTCGCACCAGAAAGCACGTAAAAGTTGAAGCTGACGACATCCGCTCCGCCCAGTTCCTCGCCATATAACCAGATCCGCCTGCCATCGGCCGAGCGCCTGACGGTCACGCCCCATGGGCGACCTGCGAAGCTTCCCTGTCCATAGCCGTCGGGAAGCTGCGCAAGCGCCTTCTCAAACTTGACCAGCACCTCAGACGATAGCTCTGGCACCGACGGCGTCATGGCGCGAGGCACTCGTCACAATTGCAGCGACCGTCGGCGTCCATTCGCGAGGCCGACCGCTTCTTTTGACAACAGAGGCCTATCATCGCGTTTCCGAACTGGCCTCCGTCGCGCTCTGGCGGAATGACTTCGATGTCGATGTCGATGTCGATGTCGAGGTCGGAAAGGACATTCGTGGCAAACTGATCCATCTCGAGGTTCCATGTCGAGCACGGCAATCTTAGCAGGATCATCATCTTTCCGAGATCGATATGGCCCGCCCAGCGATCCGGATCAGCGCTTCACGTCCTTTTCCTGAAAGAGCCGGATCGTCAGGTGCTGAAGCAGAATGATCGTTTTGGCGTCGCGAATCTCACCACGGTCGATCATCTGGATCGCGTCGGACAACGAGATTTCCATTACGTCTATGTCTTCTCCCTCGTCAGGAGCACCCCCGCCAGTTCCCACCCTGTGTTTCTCGGTATATTCGCCGTAGAAAAATGCCAGGTATTCCGTGACCGATCCGGGGCTCATGTAGATGTCGAAAAGATGCGTCAGCTCGGAGACATCATACCCAGTTTCTTCGATCAGTTCTGCACGCATCCGCGTTGCCGGCTCGGCACCATCAAGCAGTCCCGCCGGGGTTTCGATCAGTGATTCCAGACCGCCATTCAAAAAAACCGGCAAACGAAACTGACGGGTCAGCAGAACACGGCCACTTCGGGGATTGTATAACAGGCATGTCGCCCCGTTGCCACGATCGTAAGCCTCTCGGGTCTGCCGCTGCCAACCTCCATCCCTGAGCCGAAGTTCAAATTCGTACTTGGTCAGCCGTCCCCAATCATCCGCCAATACACGCTCCGCGATCGGCCGGAAAACACTCTCGTCCATCAAGTCACCACTCTCTTGTTTGCCGCTTCAATGGCCATGCAATCGGCCTCGTACAGTCTGCCTAAGGCTACAAAAGCCTCCGCTCGCTGATCTTGAACCAGGCTTTGGCAATCTTGCCGTTTTCAACTTCATAGATACAAACGACATCGACCTCGCCCTTCCCTTCCGGAAAGGTTCGCGCAACCGTTTCGTGGTCGATGACGACATTGCCGACCACGATACGTGTCAGCAGAGTTCCATGTAGATCAGGCTCTTTGAACCGTTCGATATGTCGTTCCCGAATTTCGACAGCACCCCCTGCCAGAAGCGTGGAGGGAAATGCGTAGTACTGGCAATCATCAGCCCACCAAGGCATGAATGCCTCAATATCTCGGGCGTTATAGGCTTCGAGCTGTCTTTGGACGGGGAGCTCAATTTCTGCCCTATCGATTGTACTCAATGAAACACCTCTTCTTTCCCTTTTCAAAGGCCGTGTAGCCTGCCGTCGACATGCGTGCGCGTTTCGCCGCCTACCCAAATTCGGCCAACGTCATCGCGGCCCACATGAAGCCGGCCATGGCGCCCAAGACGGGTCCCCTGGGCGGCGACATAATCCCCCTCAACCGCACCTCCAGCGAACAACCACTGTGCGATCGAGGCATTGAGGCTTCCGGTGACGGGGTCTTCGACGATTGCACCCAGATGGTCGCTGAAGAACGCGCGAACCTCGAAGGCTGCATCGCGACCCTTTGCATGCGGACCAACTACACCAACGTCGATCCGACCGGCCCAATTTCGGAGCGGATTGAGCGAAAGCACTTTCTCCGCCGATGCCAATCTGATCCCCAGCCATCCAGGTCCATTGTCGATCCAGGCGGCATCAAGGATATCGCAAGGTTCAATGCCCAACAGCTGTCGGGCCCCATCCAATTCACCCTGTGTTGGCGCGCCGGAACGGATCAGCGGCGGGGCGGCAAACGAAAGCCGCCCCTGCGTACGCCGGATCGTGACCAGACCGGCGCGGCATTCCTGAATGATTTCCGTCGCCTTCTTCGGCACCCGACCCGTCGAGAGCCAGACATGACAGCTTCCAAGCGTCGGGTGCCCGGCAAAAGGCATCTCCCTGTCCAGCGTGAAGATCCTGACCCGGTAGTCAGCATCTGGATGCGTGGGCGATAAGAGGAAGGCGGTCTCCGACAAATTGAACCACCGCGTCAACTGCTGCATTTCATCCGTCGACATGGCATCTGCGCCGATGACGACCGCCAGCGGGTTGCCAGAAAACGGCCCGGCGCCAAACACATCGACCATATGGACGGCAAGGGTCATGACATCGCGCTTTCAATTGGGTCACTTCATTGGGGCATCGACGGATCCGGATATCAGCTCTGCGAAGCAAGCAGTTTAAGTCCCGCAACCGCGAACACCGCCGAGAGCACACCTTCAATCCAGCGCCGCAATCTGGCGTATAGGGCAATCATGGAGGCGGTCGAAAAGACGATGGCGTAACCACCGAACACCAGGACGCCGAGGATGGCGCAACCGCCAATGATCACCGGTAGCGTGCCTGCGGGAGCATCCTGACGGAACCCCAACGACATGATCGCTATCCAGGCCAGAATCGCCTTCGGGTTTCCGATATGCATGAGAATGCCCTGCCGATAGAGCGATCGATAACAAGGCGCGGCAGCCCTTGCGTCCTTCTTCGTGATGTCGGAGATCGGCTTCAGAGCCGACTTGCCCGCACGAAAAGCCAGATAGAGCAAATAGACACCGCCAACGATCTTGATGACGAAAAGCGCCTCTGCATAGGCGGCCAACGTGGCGGAAATGCCCGTCGCCGCCAGTACTGCCCAGAAGAGTGAGCCCGTGATGACGCCCGCCGCCAAGACGAGGGCGGGCAGGCGGCCGTCGCGCATCGCCGTTCCCATGATCGCCATGTTGCTCGGCCCAGGACTGGCGGTGGCGACGAGGTAGGTGCCGTAGACGAGTGCTATCTGACTGCCGATCATTCGAAATTCTCCAGAAACAGAAGGCTTCTCCAGCATCAATGCTGGAGGTCTCCGCGGTGAACGATGTGGACCTTGTTTCCATCGGGGTCGCGCAGATAGGCACCGAAGTAACCGTCACCGTAGTGTGGGCGCGGGCCTGGTGCGCCTTCGTCCGTCCCGCCGTGCGCGAGACCATCGGTGTAGGCCGTCCTCACAGCCTCCTGCGAGGGGGATAGAAAGGCGGCCATGCAGCCATTGCCGGCCGTCGCCGGCTCGCCATCGAAGGGGATGTAGACATAGAAGCGCGGCAGTGGCGCTTGAATAGCCACCCAGCAAAGCGCCGAAGGCCCGCCATCGGAGGCAACGACGCGGCGTTTCAGGCCGAGCGGAGCGAGCACGGCGTCATAGAAACGACCCGCCCGCTCAAGATCGCGCACCCCGACAGTAACATGACTGAACATCTGGCTCTCCATGCGCCCGTCATCGCGGTCAGGCGCCTCCTGCAGGTGTGTATTTCGTTCAGCGTCGTCATAGCGTATGTTACACTTGCTGTTTATATGAATAGTGTCATGTGACACTTTTATCGAGGTGGCCAATATGCTCCTTCAATCGCCATGGGCACCACGTCTCGCCGACATCGAGGCGAATGCCGCCGAGCGGCTGGTCCTCGCTCTCGCCGACGACATCATCGAAGGGCGGCTGACGGGAGGCGACCGCCTGCCGGCGCATCGCGATGTCGCATGGAAACTGGGGATTGGCCTCGGCACGGTGACGAAAGCCTATGCCGCTCTTGAACGGCGAGGTCTGACGCGTAGCGTCAAGGGCCGCGGAACGTTCGTGGCGATCCGCCACGCACACAAGGATCGGCAGATCGATCTCTCATCCAACGCCCCGCCGGCAACGCTCAACGCACGCCTTCTGGCGCGGACATTGACCGGGATCGCGCGCAAGATCGATGCGGATCATCTCAATCTCTACGCCCCACCCGCCGGACATCTGGAGCACCGCCGTGTTCTGGCCCGCTGGCTCGAAACACTGGGTCTCATCGTCGATCCGTCGCATCTGGTGCTGACGAGCGGCGCCCGCCAGGCGCTCTCACTGGCCTTCGACCTCGCCTGCGGTCCGCAGGGACTGCTTCTGACCGAACGGATCACCTATCCCGGCGCGATCGCGCTGGCCCGGCGCAAGGGATATCGGATGCAGGGTGTCAGGATCGACGCTGAAGGGATGGTACCAGAGGCACTGGCAGAGGCGCTCGACAGGGCCACATCGGCCGGCAGAAAGGCAGTTTACCTCACCCCGACGCTTCACAATCCGACCACCGCCACGATGGGTGGGGAGCGAAGGCAGGCCATCGCGGAAATTTGCCGTCGGGCGGGCGCGTGGATCATCGAGGACGGCGTCTATGCGCCGGCCGAGCCGGCTTTGCCTCCGCTGACGGCATTGGCGCCCGAGATCGCCTTTCATGTGAACGGGCTGTCCAAGTCGCTTGGCCCCGGGTTGCAGATCGGCGTGCTCGCGCTGCCGGCTGGTTTTAACGAAGCAGCGGAAGACGCCTTGCAAGACATGCCTCTGGCCCCCTCGCCGCTCTCCTGTGCAGTGGTCGAGGAATGGCTGATCACCGGCGTCATTCCTTCGATCCAGCGGGACCTGCGCCATGAGGCGCGGCGTCGATCCAGTCTGGCTGTCTCGCTTCTCGGTACGGCCGAACTTATCTCTGATCCCGATGCCTATAACGCCTGGCTGCCGATGCCGCGCGAGGCTGCCAACCGTTTCGTATCCGTCGCTGCGGAGGCCGGCATCAAACTGACCCCACCGGATTCCATGATGGTGGACCGAGAGGATCGGGCGAGCGGAATTCGGCTTTGCCTTGGCGGCGCATCGTTCGAAGATCTGAGCGAGGCACTGACACTTCTGGCGCAGTGGCTAATCGAGATGCCAAGGCAATCTGCGAAATAAGACCCGCGAACGCCCTACCTCACGCAACCGCCTGGGCGCCCGTTGTTTCGACAAGCGAGCCACAAATGAAGCGGCTTCCTCCGACACGACGACTTTAGAACACGAAGTCACCGTTCGCAGATAGCTCCCGATTTGCCGTAGCTGGCCCAAAGCAAACAGATTGCTTTGGGCGGACCTAAGTTGCGATTACGACTTCAGAGGTGCTTCAACATCCGAATAGGCCTGGACAGCGTCTGGCAGCCTCGCGCCGCGTATCTCGATCGCCGATACGGAGACGTTCAGTTCGGCAATTTCGGCGGGCGAGAACTGGATTGTCGGCGCACCGATGTTCTCGATCATGTGTGCCATCTGCGTCGTTCCGGGAATCGGCACGATCCATGGCTTTTGAGACAGCAGCCAGGCCAAGGCGATTTGCCCCGGCCTGGCCTGCTTGCGTTCGGCCCAAACTTTAAGGAGCTCGACGAGTGCCAGGTTGTGGGGCAGGTTTTCAGGGGCAAAGCGAGTCTCGATGCCGCGGATATCCCCGGGGGCAAACCGCGTCTCCGCGTCGATCGCACCGTTGAGGAAACCCACACCAAGAGGGCTCCACGGCACAAACCCGATGCCGAGTTCCTCGCAAACGGGGATCGCACCGGTCTCCGGGCCGCGCCAAAGCATCGAATATTCGCTCTGGACAGCGGTCAGGGGCAGCGCCGCATGTGCTCGGCGCAGCGTGGTCAAGCCCATCTCCGAAAGGCCCCAATGCAGGACCTTGCCTTCGGATATCAGGTCCTTGACGGTCCCGGCGACGTCCTCGATTGGCACCTGCGGGTCAACCCGGTGCTGGTACAGAAGATCGATGCGATCGGTACGCAGCCGCTTCAGCATGCCCTCGACGACAAGCTTGATGTGCTCGGGGCGGCTGTTAAGGCCCGGCTTCCGTTCCCCGGTCTCCTGATCGATGTTCCAGCCGAACTTCGTGGCGATGACGACCTGGTCGCGGAAAGGCTCCACACCCTCGCCCAGGATCCTCTCCACCTCGTGCGGACCATAGGCTTCGGCGGCGTCATAGAAAGTGAGGCCACGGTCGAAGGCGGTTCGGATGATATTGTGCATCTCCCCGCGCGTCGGAACGGTCCGCTGATAGGTCCGGCTCATATTCTGGACGCCGAGCCCAACGCTCGAAACTTCGAGGGAGCCGAGTTTCCGCCGTCCGATTTCCGACACAGTCGTGCTGGTTGGGACGCGCTCCCGTGTGGCGGTCTGCGCCTCAGCGACACCGGCGTTTGTTACTGCGGCCAGGGTGCTCGCTGCCAATAGCAAGTCTCGACGGTTAAGCTCCATGTTCTCGTATCCTCTCTTGTTTTGATTTGAAGGGGTGGGCGAACTGGTCAGGAGATGGATTTGGCTCGGTCCTCATCGAGCGCGTCGACATCGGCCGATCGACGACGGGGGGCCTGGATGGCCGTGATACCGTAGTGCCCCGCGGCGACGTAAAGTCCGGCGATGGAGGCGGCGCGGAGGAAGAACCCAGCGGCGCCTTCGTTGAAATCCCAGAACTGCATGGTGGGGATCAGGAGAAGTCTCGATCCGATATCGAGTTCGAAGGAACTGTAGACGCCGCACGCCGCGATGCCACAGGAGGCGAGCCTGAGGACTGCCGTACGGCCGAGGTGGTTTTGATTGAGCCCGAGCAGGCTTCGGACGACGTTCATGACGGTCGACCAGTGAAGACCGAGGTGGATCGAGACGATGATCAAGGCCCAATAGGCGGCCAGGATATGGGCGTCTCTGGCGGAGGGGCCGCCGACGGCGAGAAGCCCGAAACGCGACTGCGAAATCAGGACGCTCGTGGTCAGCAAGGTCACCATCGTGACCAGCAGCGTGAGGTTCAACCCGACGGTCACCAACGGCCTCGCCAGACCCCGCGTTCGGGCTATCCCCCCGTACCAGCGGCGATTGAAGACATTATGGAGGAGAAGCAGCGCGAACATGCTCGTGCCGATCAACTCGTGCGAACGGTTGTCCATCCACCAATATGCCATGCCGACCACGAACAGACCGACGGCGAGGAAGTCCAATCCGAGGCGCAGCAGGAAAACAGGGGTCATCGCCAACCCTCCGTCATTCGATCATCGTGTCGTCGAATGCGCCGAGCGCGTCGAACGTGTAGAGGAAGTTCTCACCAGAACGGGAGGAATGGCAGGACTGGCAGCGGGCGGTGTTCTCGTCCATGTTGACGGACTTGTCGGCCCAATTGGAACTGCCAGTCGTCCGTCCGCCGGTTCTCGGGGTAGTCGTTGCCCCAACCTTTCCCCTTCTGCATGACAAAGTAGCGGTGGACCTTTCCGTCGCGGTGGTCGACCAGCACGAAGTGCGTGCCATCAGGGATGGGTTGCCCGTTCTTGACCGCGTCGACCGCCTCGCGCGTTGTCATGATGTGCTCGGTCACCTCGCCCCGGCGGATGGTCGTGTAATGCACAAGCTCGTCTAGATCCTTCGGGAACTGGACGCGGTTCGCCTCGGCGTGGACCTGGGTGCCAAGGGCGGCGACGAAGGAGGCGAATGCGACCAGCCACGGTTTGGTGCGTGTCATCGGTTTCTCTCACGAATTGGACAAGCGAACGGTACGTGAGAGCGGGCCGCCACATTAGACGGCAAAATCCGTATGATCTTATAAGGACGCCTTCTTAATTACACGCAGTTGATAAGCCGTGATGGGGCAATGTCAGCCTCGGAACCGAAGGGCGTCGACAAAGAGGGCAAAGGCGGGTGAGGCATGCCTTCGGTTTGGATAGTAGAGATGGTAGCCGGGGAACGGTTCGCACCAATCCTCGAGCACGCGTTCCAGGCAACCGGTTGCAATGTATTCGGTGGCCTGGTCTTCGGGTAGGTAGGCAAGGCCCAGGCCGGAAAGTGCTGCGTCGATCCGCATGGCGAGATTGTTGAAGACAAGTTGGCCATCGACCCTGACCCGGATTTCACGACCGTCGCGCTCGAACTCCCAAGGATAGATGCCACCGCGGGTCGGCAGCCGCATGTTGATGCAGTTGTGACCGGTCAGGTCCTGGGGCGTCTCCGGCCGCCCATGGCGTCCGAAGTATGCCGGGGACCCGACGACCGCCATGCGCATGTCGCCGCTCACCTTAACCGCAATCATGTCCTTGGCGACCTGCTCGCCAAGCCGGATGCCCGCGTCGTAGCGCTCCGCGACGATGTCCGTCAGACCGTAATCGACGGTCACCTCGACGTTAATGTCGGGATACTCGATGGCAAGTTTCCGGATCGCGGGCGCGAGAACGGAAATCGCCGGGTGCTCGCCGGCCGAAATCCGGATCGTGCCCGACGGCTTGTCCTTGAGTTCGCTGAGCGCGCCGAGTTCCGCCTCGATCTCTTCGAACCGCGGGCCGACGGTATTGAGCAGACGGTCTCCGGCTTCTGTCGGCGCGACACTGCGCGTCGTGCGCGTGAGCAACCGGATGCCGAGGCGGGCTTCCAGTCCCCGGACGGTCTGGCTCAGCGCCGATTGCGAGACGCCGAGTTTTGCTGCCGCCTTGGTGAAGCTCCGTTCTCTCGCGACGGTCAGGAACGCGACGAGGTCGTTGTAATTTTCCTGGGGCATTCAGTAGTCCACCTAATAGGTTCATACCGATTATAGCGACTAATCGAAAACAGTCTCAATCGCTAGGTTCCCGGACAAGTACAGCGCGGTCGGGCGCCGCCATGAGCCATGAGGCATGAGCTGCCCCGGCGCCCAACAATGTTTGTCACCGATGTGTCGTCGCCGCAAACACAAGGAAAATGAGAAATGGAAACGCGCAAACTGGGAGCACTCGAAGTTTCGGCCATTGGGCTGGGATGCATGGGCATGAGCGCGGCCTACGGTCCTCCGGCCGACAAAGCGGAGATGATAAAGCTTATCCGCGGTGCGTATGAGCGTGGGGTCACGTTTTTCGACACTGCCGAGGCTTATGGGCCCTTCGTGAACGAAGAACTCGTCGGAGAAGCGCTCGCACCGATCCGGGATCAGGTCGTGATCGGGACGAAATTCGGCTTCGACATTGATCTCCAGACAGGCAAGCGTGGCGGGGGAACGAACAGCCGCCCCGAGCACATCAAGGCGGTCGCCGACGCCAGCCTCAAGCGGCTCAAGACCGATCGTATCGACGTATTCTATCAACACCGCGTCGATCCGGACGTGCCGATCGAAGACGTTGCCGGCGCCATCAAGGACCTCGTCGCGGCAGGAAAGGTGAGACATTACGGGCTTTCGGAAGCAGGTGTCGGTACAATCCGTCGCGCCCATGCCGTCCACCCGCTTGCCGCCGTGCAGAGTGAATACTCGCTGTTCTGGCGGGGACCAGAAGCTGAACTGCTTCCGGTACTCGAGGAACTGAATGTCGGCTTCGTCCCCTTCAGCCCGCTCGGAGCCGGGTTCCTGACGGGCAAGATCGATGAGTACACCAAGTTCGATCCGACGGATTTCCGGAACATGGTGCCGCGCTTCTCTCCCGAGGCCCGCAAAGCCAACACGGCTCTGGTCGATATCGTGAAAGCGGTAGCCGATCGCAAGGGAGCCACGCCCGCGCAGGTCGCCTTGGCTTGGCTTCTTGCCCAAGGGCCCTGGATCGTGCCGATCCCGGGCACCACGAAGTCGTACCGGCTCGAGGAAAACCTCGGCGCGGTTGACCTTGAGTTGACCGCCGAAGACCGCTCCGAGATCGCCGCAGGCCTCTCCAAAATCGAGGTTCAGGGCGAGCGTCTTCCCGAAGCGGCGCTCAAGATGGTCGGCCACTGAGTACGTCGGCCACATTCCCTCGGCAGATATCGCTTGCGGCAATATCGATTGGCGCGCGCGATCTGCCCCGCGCCAAGTGCTTGCAGCGACTAGGCCTTGATGCGGGTGGCTTTCGGGTCATAGGCGGCCGTAACGTGAGGGGTGACAGCGAAGCGCTCGCCGGCGAGTTCGACCTCGAAGTTGCCGGACTTCACGAAGTCGGTATCCACGCCGGTCGCATGTTCGATGAGTGCCAGCGCGACCGAACATCCAAGGGTATGGCCGTAGGCGGCCGAGCGCACCTCGCCAACGGGGTTCCCATCACGAAGGATCAACTCACCGCCCCAGAGAATTGGCCACGGATCGTTCACTGTAAACTGCACAATACGGCGAGAAGGTGCGCCCTTCGCCTTTGCGGCAAGATAGGCTCGCCGGCCGATGAAGCCGCCGGTCTTGTCGGCGGCGACGGCAAATGAGAGACCCGCTTCGCAAGGATTGACGTCCGGCGTCAGTTCGCGGCTCCAGGCGCGATAGCCCTTTTCGAGCCTGAGGGCCTCAAGCGCATAGTAGCCGCAATCCGTCAGTCCGAAATCGCGGCCGACCTCGTGCAGCGCTTCGTAGACCCCGACGGCGAATTCCGTCGGCACGATCAGTTCCCAGCCGAGTTCGCCGACATAAGTCATGCGGTTTGCATAGGCCGTGGCGTAACCGACATCGATCTCCCGGATCGTTGCGAAGGGAAAGCCCTCATTCGAGATATCCGCTGAAGTCAGACGGGAAAGGATGTCGCGCGACTTCGGCCCCATCAACGCCAGGACGGCATAGGCGGAGGTAACGTCGGTGAGCGTGACGTGGGCGTCTTCCGCAGTGTTTTTTCGGATCCAGTCCGCATCATGCACGGCTTGCGCCGATCCGGTAATTAGCAGGAAGCGATCGGCGGCAAGGCGCATGACCGTCAGGTCGCTTTCGTAGCCGCCCCGTTCGTTCAGGAGCCCGGTGTAGACGGAGCGGCCGACCTGTACGTCGATCTCGGCCGCGCAGATGCGATTGAGTGCCACCACGGCATCCCGCCCCTGGACGAGCAGCTTGGCGAAGGAGGTCTGGTCGAAGATGCCAGCGGCCTCGCGCGTCGCCTTCATCTCGCGCTTGACCGCTTCGTGCCAGTTCTGCCGGCCAAAGGTGTACTGCGTCACCGGATTTTCGCCCGCCGCGGCAAACCAGTTGGCACGTTCCCATCCCATCTTCGAGCCGAAGCACGCCCCCTTACCGGCAAGCCGGTCGTAGAGAGGCGAGCGGCGGAAAGGTCGCGCCGTGTCCAGCTCCCGGTTCGGCCAGGGCATCGCGTAGTGCAGGCCAAGCGTTTCCTTGACGCGGTCGTGCAGCCAGCGGGGATTGTTGTTGAAGCCTGCGAAACGGCGGATATCGACCGGCCAGAGATCCATCGTCGGCGCGCGGTTGACGATCCACTCGGCCAGTGCCCGCCCTGCCCCGCCGGCACTGGCGATCCCCATGGAGTTGAAGCCCGCGCCGACAAAGAAGTTCTTCACTTCCGGCGCCTCACCGAGGATGAAGTTGTTGTCCGGGGTGAAGCTCTCCGGTCCGTTATAGAACTTCTTCACCTCTGACGTCGCGAGCTGCGGCACGCGCTGCAGCGCATTGTGCATCAGGATCTCAAACTGGTCCCAATCGTCAGGCAACAAGGCGAACTCGAAATCGTCGGGAATGCCCGCCATGCCCCAGGGCTTGGCCTCCGGCTCGAAACCGCCCATGACGAGACCGCCGACTTCCTCCTTGAAATAGATGTAGCCGTCGGGATCGCGCATGACCGGCAGGTCGGGGCGCACGCCTTCGATCCGCCCGGTGACGATATACATGTGTTCGGCCGAGTGCAGCGGCACCGTGACGCCGCACATCTGGCCGACCTTGCGCGCCCACTGCCCGGCACAGTTGACGACGATCTCGGCGGCAATTGCCCCCCGGTCGGTTTCAACGCCGGTGACGGCACCGTTCTTCGTCGAAATGCCGGTGACCCTGGCGCGCTCAAGGACACGGGCGCCACGGCTGCGCGCGCCTTTCGCAAGCGATTGCGTGAGATCGGTCGGATTGGCCTTGCCATCACCCGGCAGCCAGACGGCGCCGACGAGATCGTCGATCGCCATGACTGGCCAGAGATCCTGCGCTTGCCTCGGCGAGATGACCTCGATCTCGACCCCTTGGGCGCGGGCGGAGGCCGCCGTGCGCTTCAGCACGGTCATGCGGTCCTGCGTACGGGCGACGGAAAGGGAACCGCAATTCTTCCAGCCCGTGGCAAGACCGGTCTCCGATTCCAGCTCGCTATAGAGCTTGGTCGAATATTTGATGAGACCAGTCATGTTGGCGTGGCTGCGCAACTGGCCGACGAGACCGGCCGCGTGCCATGTGGTGCCACCGCTTAGTTGTCCCTGCTCCAGAAGAACGACGTCGTTCCAGCCGAGCTTGGTCAGATGATAGGCGACCGAACAACCGATGATACCGCCACCGACGATGACGACCTGTGCCTGCGTTGGAAATTCCTGCGCCATGAAACGACCTCCCGAAACCAATGGAAGGCCACACGGTAACAAAACGCCGCCAAAGAACAAGACAAAACGTTACAAAATATTACATTTCATTGTTCGGCAATGATCAGAGCCGGGCCTTTGCGCTCCAGCGCCTCGCGGATCGCCTCCGGCGGGCGCCGATCGACGATCACCCCGGCCGCGACTTCGAAGCGCGGAATACGCAGCGGCGTCAGCCGCCCGAACTTGGAACTGTCGAGCACGAAATAGGCCTTGGCGGCCGTTACCACCATGCGGGAGCGCTGCTCGGCACCGCTGCGGGTAAAGTCGGTCACCTCGCCATCCGGCGAGAGCCCGCCGCCGCCGAGAAAGGCGACATCGACACGGAAATGGTTGATCGCCTCAAGCGCATCGATGCCGACGGCCGCTTCCTCGTCCGGATCGATCTCTCCGCCGAGCATATGAACCCGCACGAGTGGTTGCCGGCACATCAACAGCGCAATGGACAGCGAAGTCGTACAAATCGTTAGGTTTTTTCGTCCGGACAGCGCATGGGCGACAGCCAGCGTCGTGGTGCCGGAATCAAGAAAAATCACCATGCCGTCGCGCACCAGACCCGCCGCAGCACGGCCGATCGCCGCCTTCGCCCCGGCATTTTCCTCGCGACGCTCGACAAAGGCCGCTTCGGTCGGCTCGAACAGGGTGGCGCCGCCATGCACGAGATCGAGCTGGCCGCGATCGGCAAGGAGCTTCAGATCTCGCCTTATCGTCTGGCGCGACACGTCGAAAAAGTCCGCCAGCTCGGCGATCCCCACGGTACCGTCGGCAGCAAGACGTCTAAGGATTTCGCCATGGCGGCGTGGGGCAAGAGCGCGGGCGCTTTGAGGGTCTGACATGTGACTATCTGTGTCCATTTTTGTCCTTTTGACAAGCCGGGCCACCGGCCTCACCCGCGCCGCCGCAGATAAGGTGCCGCGAGTAGAAGAATTCCGCCGCATTTCGCTCGATCCCTCTGAAAACGAGCTTGGCTTTGGCACAATATGTTTCATAATGTAACTATTCATTTCCCCCGCAACACGTCACGGCCTTTCATGATCAGGAAGAGACAATGCAGCAGGCACGCGCGCCGGTTCGCCACTTCACCTTCTATTTGCTCGATGGTTTTGCCCTGCATGGCTTTTCCGCAGCGATCGAAGCGCTGCGCCTTGCCAATGACGTGGCCGGGCGCCACGTTTACCAATGGCACGTTGTAACGGCGGATGGCTCACCCGCCGTCTCATCCTGCGGCACACGCCTTGCTGCGGCCGGACCGCTCGCAGATGAACGCGGCCGGTTCCACCGGGGCGAACAGCCAGGGTTCGTCGCCATCTGCGGCAGCCGCACGAAGCCACCCGCCGACCGGGCTCTGGAGGCATGGCTTCGGCTGTGCGCACGCAGTCAAGTACACCTCGCCGGGCTTGCCGGCGGCGTCTACTGTCTGGCGCGTGCGGGCCTGCTCGACGAGCGTCGCTGCGCGGTGCACTGGGAGCATTTTCCGGATTTCTCAGAACGGTTCTTCATTGCCGGAGCGCGCCAGACCGCCTTCGAGATCGACGGCAACCTTTACACCTGCGCCGGCGGCAATGCGCCCTTCGACATGTTCCTGCGCATCATCGAAGCGCACCTCGGCCGGGACGTGATCAACCGCATCTGCGAGGCAGCGCTCTGTGAACGGCTGCGCGAGACAGGCGAGCGCCAGCGCCTTCCGCTGCAGGCACGTCTCGGCATCGACAACCCGTTGCTGATCCGGATCGTCGGGCAGATGGAGGCCAATCTCGCCGAGCCGCTGAAGCTTGCCGACATGTCGCCGGCGACCGGCCTTTCCCGGCGCCAGATGGAACGTCTGTTTCGTAAGGAGATGGGCCGTACGCCGGCGCGCTACTATCTCGACTTGCGGCTGGAGCGCGCCCATCTGCTGCTCATCACCTCATCCCTTCAGGTCATCGAGATCGCGGTCGCCTGCGGCTTTTCCACCGCCTCACACTTTTCCCGTACCTACCGCGAGCGCTATGGATTTACGCCGCAGCGCACGCGTCTTGCCGAAATGGAACGCCTGCGCGCGGGAAACGATCGCAGGGCGACGATGGAAGAGCGCCGGATGGCTCGAGATTGACGCGGAAAAGTGCGTCGCCCTTCTTCAGAACGAAGGAAGGCGACCCACTTTGCGAGAGGCTGGGCCGGCTAGCGCCAGGCCTGGGTGCGGGCGAGCAGGCCGCGCGCGATCAGCGCATGGACGAGCTTGGCCGCGACATTGGTGTAGAAGATCATCATGCCCATGGCCGCAGCCGGCGCAATGTCACCCGCATCGTCCATGTTGAGCACCGCGACCGACGCAAGCTTGGTGTCCGTCGAATAGAGGAACACCACCGCTGAGACCGTCGTCATCGCGTTGACGAAGAGATAGATCGCGATGTTGAGGATCGCCGGGAGGCAGACGGGCACCGTGACCCGGAAGAACAGCCGGTGGAAGGGCTTCTTGAGCGAGGCAGCGACGGATTCGAACTCCGGATCCATCTGCTTCAGCGCTGTCAGCGCCGTCAGGTGCGCGACGGTGTAGAAATGCGTCACCGTCGAGACGACGAGGATCGTCATCGTGCCGTAGATCGTGTGCAGCGGATTGGCCGGATTGTTGAAGAAGAAGATATAGGCAAGGCCGAGCACCATGCCGGGTACGGCCATTGGCATCATCGCCAGGAAATGGAAGACGCCGCGACCGAAGCGGAAGCCGTCGGCCTTTTCGACCATATAGGCGCCAGCGAAGACGACGACCGAGCCAAAGAGTGCCGTCAGCAGCGCGAGCCGGATTGAATTGCTGTAGGCCGCCCAGCCGCCACCATCCATCAAGTCGAAGGCGAAGTTCTTGGCTGTCAGTGTCAGGTCATAGGGCCAGAACTTCACCACCGCCGCGATCTGGCACATGGCGATCATGCCGAGAATGAAGAGGCTGACGAAACAGGCGAAGGCGAAGCATAGCCCGTCCAGACGCGCGTTGGGCTTCGGCGTGTAAGGCACGGCGCGCGCCGAGAGCAGCGCCACTTGTCGCTTCTGCATGTGCCGGTCGACGACAAAGGCAAGAACAGCCGGTACGAGCAGGATGACGGAAACGACCGCACCCATCTCGAAATTCTGCTGGCCGATTACCTGCTTGTAGATATCGACGGCCAGCATGCCGTATTGCCCGCCGATCACCTTGGGCAAGCCGAAGTCGGTGATGACCAGGGTGAAGACGACGAAAGCCGCCGAGACGATACCAAAGCGCGCGCCGGGCACCGTGACGGTGGTGAAGGTTCGCCACTTGCTGGCTTTGAGCGACGCGGCAGCCTCATAGTGCCGGGCATCGGCGATGGAGAGCGCCGTCAGGATGATTAGAAAGGCGTGTGGCAGGGTGAAGAAGATCGAGCCGATGACGATGCCGATCGGCCCGTAGATCGAATAGCCCAGCAGACAATCCCTGAAGATGCCCTGATTGCCGAACAGATAGACGAGTGCGATGCCCGGCAGCAGCGACGGCACCAGGATCGGGATCGTCAGGATGCCGCGGAACAGACCCTTCAGTGGCATGCAGCTTCGCGTCAGCCCGTAGGCGAGCGCAAAGGCGATCGAGATCGTGAACACTGTGCTGATCACCGCCATCAATACGGAATTGTAGATCGACTGTGCCAGCGCTGGCGTCGAGAAGTAGGTCGTGAAATTCGTGAAACCCAGGGCACGTGCGGGCCGCAGCACGACGCGCCGGAAGGTGCCCGAATCGTATTCCCGCCACTCCGTCCCCTTTTCCAGGGTGGAGCCGACAAGGAAGGCCGCATCGTCGGTCGTGCCGCGAATACGATAGTGAACCGGACTGCGAAACTTGAAGTCCGGGAAGAATTTTGTGGCCGCCAGGCGTCCGTCGGAACTGCTGGAAAGTTCGGCCTCCGCCACCGCTCCGAGCTCCCGGTTCAGGTCTGCGGCACTGGCGACCGGCCCCCAGTTCGCCCCCTTCTCGTCGCTCATCTGGAATTCGAAAGCTGCAAGGTCGAACCGATAGGTCGAAAGCGACTTCGACAGCATCACGGAGAGCGGCGCGCCGAGCGCCACGATCAGATAGAGCCCGATGACGGCCATGAAACCCAGCTTGATACGGTCGTCCCGCGAGGCTTCCTGGCGCAAACGCTTGCCGATCAGGGGAAGATGAGGTGCTTCGAGGACCATGTTCATCGTCACGCACCCCTTGGATAGAGCAGAAGACGGTCCCGCGGGATTTCCACCTGGATGGCGCCGCCCGTCTCGATCCTGAGACGCCGGACAGCATTGACGGAGAAATCGGCGACAAGCGTGCGCTCGCCGAGGCGTGGCGCGGTCAGACGCGTCCTCCAGAACATGCCGAGGAATTCCATTTCCAGCACCTCGGCATCGATCAGGTTCTGCGGCGTTGCCGGCCGGTCGATGGCATTGGCAGCGTGCGCATCGGCCCCGTGCGGGATGATATCAACCGGACGAACGACGGCCGTTGCCGCATGGCCGGCCGAAAAATCCTCGGTCGAGCAACAGAAAGCCGAGTGGCCGATCTCGACCGCGCCGTCCCCGAGAATATGGGCCGGAAACTGGTTGGTCTCACCGATGAAATCGGCGACGAATAGCGTTTCGGGGTGACGGTAGATCTCGGTGGGCGAGCCGACCTGCTCGATGACGCCGTGGTTCATGACGACGATCCGGTCGGCCATCGCGAGCGCCTCCTCCTGGTCGTGGGTGACCATGATGGTGGTGACGCCGAGCTTCCTTTGCAGCGCCTTGATCTCATGGCGAAGATGCACCCGGACCTTGGCGTCGAGCGCCGAAAGCGGCTCGTCGAGCAACAGCAGCCCAGGGGAGATAGCGATGGCGCGGGCAAGCGCGATGCGCTGCTGCTGGCCGCCGGAAAGCTGGGCCGGATACTTCTTGCCGTGAGCCGACAGGCCTACTGTTTCCAGCAATTCGGCGACGCGGGACGCGACCCCCGCCTTTGATCGGCCGGTGTTTTCCAGGCCGAAGGCGATGTTCTGCTCGATCGTCAGGTTGGGAAAGAGCGCGTAGGACTGGAAGACGATGCCGTAGTCCCGGCTGGAGGCCGGCAGCGTCGAGATATTGCGGCCGTCCTGCAGGATGGTCCCTTGCGTCTGGAGGTCGAGGCCAGCGATGGCGCGGAGCAGCGTTGTCTTGCCGCAGCCGGAGGGGCCGAGGAAACAGACGAACTCGCCCCTGGCAATTGAGAGCGAGATGTCGCGGAGCGCAACGAAATCGCCATAGGTCTTCCAGAGATCAGAGATCTGCAAATAGGGAGCCGGCTCAGCGGCCGCGTCATCGGCGAAGTGCTGACGGCTGGTGGGCGTCGGTTCGATCGACAGGGCATGCCTCATCTGCAAGCTCCGCTGGCTTGAGGGATTTCTTGAGAGAAATGCGAACGGGCGCAGCGCGATGGCGCTACGCCCGGACGGTCAGGCTCAGCTCTTCGGCTCAGACTTGGCGTCGTAGCGCTTCTGCCATTCCTTGAGGATTTCCGCGCGGTTGTTGGCGGCCCATTCGAAGTCGTTGACGATCATCCTGGATGCGATGTCGTCGGGCAGGTGTTCGACCTGCTTGGCGACGCCCGGATAGGCAACGACCGCATAGCCGGCATTGTACATCTCGTTGGCTTCCTTGGTGACCGACCAGTCGACGAGCGTCTTTGCCGCTTCAAGATTTGCCGTGCCGGCGATGATCGCGGTTGCCTCCGCCTCCCAGCCTGAACCCTCCGCGGGGAAGATGATGTCGATCGGTGCGCCGGCACTCTTGGCCTTGGCGCCCGGAAACTCGAAGGACACGCCGATCACCGCTTCGCCGGCGCCTGCCATCTTGCACGGCTTGGAGCCGGAATGGGTGTAGGCGGAGATGTTCTGGTGGAGCTTGTCCATGAAATCCCAGGCCTTCTCTTCACCCCACATCTGCATCCAGCCCGAGACGTCGAGGAAACCGGTACCCGAGGATGCGGGGTTCGGCATCACCACATGGCCTTTGTATTCAGGCTTCGTCAGGTCTTTCCAACTCGTTGGCGGCTTGAGGCCGAGCTTTTCGCCCTCGACCGTGTTGTAGCAAAGGGCCGCAACATAGGCGTCCATGCCGACCCAGCTCGGCGGCATGTCCTTGTCGACGAATTTCGGATCGAGTGCCTCGACACCCTTTGGCTGGTAAGGCTCCAACATGCCTTCGGTCTTCAGGAGCAGCAGCGAGGTTGCCGCGAGCCCCCAGACGACGTCGGCCTGCGGATTGTCCTTCTCGGCAAGCAGCTTGGCGGTCATGACACCGGTGGAATCGCGCACCCAGTTGATCTTGATGTCCGGGTGGGCATTTTCGAAGGTCGCCTTGTAACGGTCGAGGTCTACGGCTTCGACAGCGGTGTAGACGGTGAGCTGGGTTTCAGCGGCAGCGATGGCAGGAAGCACAGCGGAAACGGCGCCGGCAAGCACAAAGAGCATGCGTCTGTTCATGATTGAAGTTCTCCTCTGAGGTCCTGGTAAAACCGGGGAAGCGCGGCGGGCAATCTTGTCGTTGCCCTCTTGTGATCGGCTTCGGGAAACATTCTGCGCAGCCGTTTCCTGTAAGTAAAATTTATTATTCTTATCGTTCAGAAGATTAAAACTATGGATGATTTGCCGCAGAACTGGGCATGACAAGCCGCGATAGATCAAGGCGGCGGCAGGTTTCGATACAACTACGCACGATCTGCCGAATGAAGGGGCATATCTACGATTGCGCACCGACGACGATGCGGTAGACGCACTGGACCATAAAAAAGGGAGCCGCCAAGGCGGCTCCCAGAAGGGTGAGTCAGCGGGGGAAACGCTTGAGATCACCATGGCAAAGAGAATGTCTTGACGTTGGTAAAGCTCTTCATCGCCTCGATGACGCCTTCCTTGTAGCCGTTGCCGGAATCCTTGATGCCGCCGAAGGGGCTCATCTCGATGCGGTAGCCCGGTACTTCCCAGATGTTGACGGTGCCGACCTTGAGCCCGGCGATGTATTTCTGCATGCGCCGGAAGTCGTTGGTGCAGACGCCGGAGGAAAGGCCGAAGGCCGTCGAGTTCGACAGCGCGATCAGCGCGTCGTCGTCATCGGGCGCACGGACAATCGGGATGATCGGCGCAAAGGTCTCCTCCATCACCAGTTCGCTCGAATGCGCGACGCGGTCGACAACGATCGGCGGCAGCAGGGCGCCCTTTCGGCCGGGGTTGTAGAGGATTTCTGCCCCCTCTTCCGCAGCCTTGTACACGCGCTGCTCGAAGACTTCCGCCGCGCGGGCATGGACGACCGTGCCGAGTTCGGTCGCACGATCCATCGGATCGCCGTACTTCAGCTTTTTCGCCCGCTCCAGCACCAGCGGAACGAAACGGTCGGCGACGCTCTCTTGGCACAGAATGCGTTTCACCGCCGTGCAGCGCTGACCGGAATTCTTCGTCGCACCGGCAACGGCGAGATCCGCCGCTTTTGCGAGGTCGGCATCCGAGAGGTCGTTGAGGATGATCAGAGGGTCATTGCCGCCGAGTTCCAGCACCTGCCGCTTGTAATGGGCGTGTGCAGCGATCAGCTTTCCGACCGGCACGCTGCCGGTAAAGGTGATGAGATCGAAGTTCGGGTTGTTGATCATCTCCATGCCGATATCGACCGGCCAGCCGGTCACGACCGAGAGCATCTCTGGCGGCAAGCCGGCCTCATAGAGGATGTCGGCGAAGACGAGCGCCGTCATCGGCGTCAGCTCGGTCGGTTTCAAGACGACGCAATTGTTGGTCGCGACCGCCGGCGCCACCTTGTGCGCCACCATGTTGAGCGGATGGTTGAAGGGCGTGATCGCCGAAATGGCGGTCAAGGGTTCGCGGGTGGTGAAGATCTTGCGCGCCTTGCCGTGCGGGGTGAGGTCGCAGGAGAAGATTTCGCCATCGTCATGGATGCACATCTGGCCCGACAGCGTCAGCACGTCGAAGGCGCGGCCCACTTCGTAAAGAGAATCCTGCTTGGAGATACCGAGCTCCAGCGTGATCAGATCGGAAATCTCCTCCTTGTGGGCAACCAGCAAGTCTGCGGCTTTGAGCAGGATGCGCTGACGTTCGTAGCGTGTCAGCTTCGGCTGGTAGGCCGCGGCGATCTCGAAGGCCTTGCGGGCATGCTCGGCGTTGCCCGCCGGAACGGTGCCTATGACGGCGTCATTCCAGGGATAATGCACCTCGATGCGCCCTTCGGTATCGACCGCCTTGCCGGCGATCCGCATCGGCTCATGACGAATTGCAAATGCCGTTTCCACCTTGGTCATCGCGTCCTCCCTAATGTGCACTTTGCGCCGCTGCGACGAGCGCGTAGAAGAACGCGTCGAAATTGCGCAGCGTGCCGGCCGTCAGAAGTTCGGGAAGCTTGCGATTGGCGATGAAGGGCACTTCCTGTTCCGTCAGCCCCCCGTGTGAGCGCAGCGGCTCGTTGAGGGCGGCGAGATCGTGGCGATGCTCACTGGTGCCGAGCGTCTTGTTTTCGGTCGAGATCAGCACGAGATCGCCGATGCGGTCATCAGGCAGCTCGAAGCGCACGCAGGCTTCCGGACGGGAGAGCACGACGTCGATGCCCTCGATCGCCTTCAGGCGCTCGATGATCTCCTCCTTGTCCGCTCCTTCAGGCAGATAGGCCGTGGCAAAGGAGCCGAGCGCGCCGTGATGCACGACATAGGGGTCGGTGATCGGCAGGATCACGCGCGCGGCGTCCTTGCCGAGCCATTCATCGAGCAGGTCCTGAACGTAGACGACGTCAGGCGACCCATCCGCCTTGTGCTTCGGCTTCATGCCGTGGTCGGCGGTGACGATGATCGCCGCACCAAGCGCGTCGAGCTCGGTCAGGTATTTGTCGAACATTTCATAGAAGGAATTCGCCTGGGGCACGCCCGGCGCATACTTGTGTTGCACGTAGTCGGTCGTCGTTAGGTACATGACATCGGGCCGGAACTCCTTGAGCAGCTTGACGCCGGCGGCAAAGACGAATTCGGAGAGATCGGCGGAGTAGACTTCCGGGACGGGGCGGCCGAGCCAGGCCGATGCATTGTCGAGGCCGTTTTCTGCCTTGGTCGTCTTGTCGGACTTTTCCGACGAGAAGCAGATCGCCCTGCCCTCGTCGAACTTTAGGCCGTGGCCGAGCAGCGCCCGCAGCTTGTCCTTCGCCGTCACCACGGCAACTTTCGCACCGGCATCGTAGAAGGCGCTGAAGATGGTCGGCGCGCGCAGGAAGCGCGGGTCGTTCATCATCACTTCGTTGCCGGTCTGCGGTTCATAGAGATAGTTGCCGCAGATGCCGTGGATTGCCGGCGGCCGGCCGGTGGCGATGGAAAGGTTGTTCGGATTGGTGAAGCTCGGGATGACGCTGAGTGCTGTGCGCTCCGTTCCGGTCTTGCGGATGCGTTCGAGCGTAGGCATCAGCCCGGCCTTGATGGCTTCGTCGAGATAGGCCGGCTCGCAGCCGTCAAGGCAGATGGCGATGGCCGGAACCTTCGGCCACGGATAGGTGCGGCGGTTGGCGGTGACGGTGATCTTGGACATCTGGTTCATTGGAATTCCCTTTGTTCAGGCAGCGAGACGGCGGCGTTCCTCAAGGGCGACCGCCGGCGGGGCGGCACTGTCGACGCCCATTTCATTGAGGGATTCACGAGCAGCTGCGACCACACGGCGCATAACGTGCTCGTCCATGCGGCCGATGCAGCCGACGCGGAAACTGTCGACCACGGTCAGCTTGCCCGGATAGATGATGAAGCCCTTGTCCTTCATCAGTTCGTAGAAGCGATCGAAGACGAAGGCGGGATGGGCCGGGCTGAAGAAGGTGACGATGATCGGCGACAGCCACTGGTCTGCCAGCAACGTCTCGAAGCCGGCCTCGCGCATGCCGGCGACCATGACATCGCGGTTGCGGGCATAGCGCGCGCCGCGGCCGGCGACGCCACCCTCCTCGCGGTGCAGCCGCAGCGCTTCGAGGAAGGCAGCGACCACGTGGGTCGGCGGCGTGAAGCGCCATTGGCCGGTCTTGTTCATGTAGTCCCATTGGGCATGCACATCGAGGCTGAGCGAATGGCTGCGGCCCTTGGCGGCCTCCAGCTCGCTCTTGCGGGCAATCACGAAGCCGAAGCCTGGGACGCCCTCGATGCACTTGTTGGCCGAGGAGACGATGGCCTCGTAGCGGAAATCGCTGATGCCGGCCGGCACGGCGCCGAAGGCGCTCATGGAATCGACCAGCAGCTTGCGGCCGCGAGAATAGACGGTGTCGGAGATTTCCTTGAGGGGATTGAGGATACCGGAGCTCGTCTCGCAATGTACGACGACGACATGGGTGATATCAGGGTCGGCATCGAGAGCGGCGGCGACTTCGGCGCCGCGGGGCGGCATGTAGTCGCCCTTGTCGATCGTCACATGGTCGCGGCCGAGATAGGTAAGCGTCTGGGTGATGCGCTTGCCATAGGCGCCGTTCATCAGCACCAGCACCTTGCCGTCCTTCGGCACGAAGCTGCCGAGCATGGCTTCGACCGAAAACGAGCCGCTGCCCTGCATCGGCACGCAATCGAACTCGCCCTTGGTATCGCCGGCAATGTCGAGCAGGTCGCGGCGCAGCCTGGCGGTCATCGCCCGGAAGTCGCCATCCCAGGAGCCCCAGTCCCGCAGCATGGCTTCCTTGACCTCGTAGGCCGTCGTCAGCGGGCCGGGCGTCAAGAGATAGGGCTCGCCGAGCCTCGGCGTTTCCAGGGGCGCGATGGTTCTGTCAGAAGCGGTGTTTGGCATTGTCCGTCCTCGCGGTTGGCGTGTTCGAGAACGACAATGGGGCGGAAACATCTATCTGTAAAATCGTTCTTTTGTATCAATCTATCGATCTGATTTATACTTTCTACGCGGCGGGAACCAACCGGCTTTCGAGCAGGTCGCCGCTCTCGCGCAGGCGCGGATAGGCCATGGTGGTCACCAGCGAATTGACCTCCTTCAGCGCCCGCACGATCTCCAAGTGCATGTCGCTCGAAAGGATGCTGGCCGCTACACCCTGGCGAAGCCGCTCCAGATGGCTCTTGCTGCTCTCCTCGACCAGACGGCGTACATGTTCCTTTTGCCGGACCATCTCGCGGGCGATCACCGGGTCGGGCGAAACGAGAAGATTGGCTGCGAGCCTGACGTTGGAAGACACGGCCGCGTGCAGCAGAGTGAGTTCGCGCCACCCGTCCTGTGAGAAGGCGCCCGCTCCCTCCAGCCGCTCCTCGGCCATTTGCAGGAGGCTTTTTGCGACCACGTCGCCGGCATATTCGAGATGGATTGCCGCCTCTGTGAGCTCGATGCCACGTCGGGATTGGTCTTCTGTGAGGCTACCTCGGTTGACGGCGGCGATGTAAAGTTTGATCTCGCTGTGGGCGCGGTGGATCTCCCCGTCGATGCTTCGCAGCGCCTTTACGGCCTCCAGCGTTGGCGCGTGGATGACCGTCATCACCGGCTCCAGCATTCGGGCGATGAGATTGCCCATATGCAACACCTCGCGCGCCGCAGCGGCAAGCGCCTGCGGCGGCTTGTCGATCAGCGTGCGGTCGAGTGCGCAGACATGGACCGATCGGTCGCCGGCGCCGGCGCCGGCGGCATCCGGCATGAACAACCGGACAAGACGCGCCATCAGACCGCAGGAGGCCATCCCGACGAGAACAAGGGCGGCATTGAAAAGCACATGCAGGTTGACGAGCTTTGCGGCCGCCGTCTCTCCCGGAAGCCAGTCGAAGGGGGCATGCAACGAGAAAACGCCGAAGACGGTTGCGCCGAACAAGGCGCGAAAGAGAAGGTTGCCGAGCGGCAGGCGCCGGCCCTCGACCGGCAGGCCGCGCGTCAGCCAGAGCGCGATCAGCCCACCACCGATATTGACCCCGAGAACCAGCGGAATGCCGACATCCACAGGCACGATGCCCTTCGCGGCGAAGGTCAGGATCAACACGATGGCGGCCACGCTCGAATGCAGCGCCCAGGTGAAAAACGCAGCGAGGATCATCACCGTCAGCGCGTCCTTGCCGATAAAGGCGACGACGGAGGGCAGGACCGGGCTTTGCGCAAGCGGCTGCGTCGCATGACCGATCATCTGGAGCGACAGGAGCAACAGGCCGATGCCGAGTACGGCGCGTCCGGCTTCGACGCACTTGCGGCTCGATGCCTTCAGATGCACGAGACCGCCGGCCGCGATCAGGAGCGGCGCCAGCCAATGCAGGTCGAAGGACAGGATCTTGACGACGAGCGCCGAGCCGAGATCGGCGCCAAGCAGCACCGCGAGACCGGTGTCGAGCGCCAGCGCCCCGCTGACGGCAAAGCCGGCGGCAAGCATGGCGACGGCCGTCGAACTCTGTAGGGCAATCGCCACCACGCAGCCGCAGATGGCGGCGCGCGGCCGGCCGCCAGCACCGCCGACGGTGCGCGCGACGATATCGCCCGCCGTCGCTTCGACGCCTTTTTTCACGAGACTGACGGCGTAAAGCAACAGGACGGTGGCGGCGGCAAGGTCGAGGGCGACAGCCGGGAGGTTCATGGGCGCGCTCCGGAAAGAGGATGGAATCCGAAAACTATCCTTCTCCGCTTTACATAAATCAAATCGTTCGTTTTAATGAATCCATAGATCAAATCTATTCTGATGAGGCGTCGCACGCATGCGCTATGTCCAGCTTCGCGCCTTCCACAATGTGGCAATCCACGGCGGCTTCTCGCGCGCGGCGGAAGCGCTGTTCCTCACCCAGCCAGCGGTGTCCGACCAGGTGCGCAAGCTCGAGGAGGAGTACGACGTCCTGCTCTTCAACCGAAACAAGAAGCAGGTAACGCTGACCCAGTCGGGCCAGCAGCTTCTCGAAGTGACCCGCCGGATGTTCGATGTCGAACAGCAGGCGCTAGATCTTCTTTCGGAATCGCGGGCACTGAGGGCTGGAAAGCTGCGCATCGTGGCGGACGCCGCGCACCACCTGCTGCACATCCTCGCCGCCTTCCGACGTACCTATCCGACGGTGCAGGTCTCGATCGATTCCGGCAACACCGAGACGGTCATCACCAGCCTGCACGCCTATGAGGCGGATATCGGCGTACTCGGCGAGATCCCGCAATCGAGCGATTTCGACATCCTGAAACTGAACTCGACGCCGATCATCGCTTTTGCCAGCCGCGACTATCCGCTTGCGGGACAGAAGACGGTCACTTTCTCTGAACTCGCCAGACACCCGCTCGTCATGCGCGAACAGGGCTCCAAGACCCGGCAGAAACTGGAAGCGATGGCCGAACAATGCGGCGTGCCTCTGACGCCGCTCATCGAAGCCGAAGGCCGTGAGGCCGTGCGCGAGATCGTGGCGGCCGGCGGCGGGGTTGGTTTCGTCTCCTCGGCCGAATTCGGTCAGGACAATCGTCTCGTTCCGATCCGGATCAATGCGCCGGAAATGCTGATGGACGAAGCGCTGATCTGTCTGCGCGAACGCAGCAACGGCAAGCTTGTCAGCGCCTTCTTCGACATTGCGCGTGGTCTTGCGAAAGCGGCAGCGTGAGCTGTCGGCCTTCTTCCGCCTACCCACTCGATTTGCCGCCGGAGGCCTGAACAACGGTGACGGCGATCATGTGGAAGACATCGTCGACACTGCAGCCGCGCGAGAGGTCGTTGGCCGGTTTGGCGAGCCCCTGCAGGATGGGGCCAATGGCGGTGGCGCCACCGATCCGCTGCGCAATCTTGTAGCCGATATTCGCCGCATCAAGGTTCGGGAAGACGAAGACATTGGCCTCGCCGTTGAGCGCCGAGTTGGGGGCCTTGGCGGCACTGACGGCCTCGACGAAGGCGCTGTCGAACTGCAGTTCGCCGTCGATGACGAGACCGGGTGCTGCGGCATGGGCGAGCCTGGTCGCCTCCACCACCTTGGAAACGCGCTCATGCGCAGCGCTGCCGGCAGTGGAAAACGAGAGCATCGCCACCTTCGCGGGCTTGCCGGCAAGCGCCTCGAAGGAACGCGCGGATGTAACGGCGATGTCGGCGAGGCCGACAGCGTCGGGATCCACCACGAGGCCGCAATCGGCAAAGACGAAAGCGCCCTTCTTTGCGTGATGCGGCGCGCACAGCATCATCAGAAAGAAGCTCGACACCAGGCCAACGTCCGGCGCGCGACCGATGGTCTGGAGCGCGGCGCGTACCGTATCGGCGGTGGTCGCGACCGCCCCGCCAACCGTGCCGTCGGCGGCATCCTCGCGCACCATCATCGCGGCAAAGACGAGCGGCGAATGCACGGCTGCGGCCGCCGCTACCTCGTCAATGCCCTTGCTTCGGCGGAGTTCATGATAGGCGTTCACCAGGCGCTCGGTCAGCGCCGACGACGCCGGATCCTCGATGCGGACTTCACCTGGCTCGCCACCGACGGCCTCCAGCCGCTCCTGAACGACGCTCCGGCGGCCGACCAGCGTGATTTCGCCAATGCCCGCGCGCACGGCGCGCAAGGCCCCCTCGACGATGCGCGGGTCTTCCCCTTCGGCAAGCACGATATGGCGCGGCGCGGATTTCGCGGTTTCGAGAATGCGGTCGAGCGGTTTCATCAGGCGTGCCCCAGATAGTGAATGCCGACGAAAATGAAGAGGGCGATGAAGACGGTTTCGGCGACGATGAGCGCGACCGCATCGCCGCCGACGTCGAGAACGCGTCGAAGTGAGGTGCGCATGCCGACGGCGACGATACCGGCGAGAAGCGCCCAGCGGGAGGTTTCCATGCCAGCCTTGGCCACCAGTTCCGGCACGAAGCCGAACGAGTTCATGGCTGCAAAGATCAGGAAGGCAACGACGAAGCCAGGCAGAAGCGGCGGGGGCTTGCCGGTCTCGCCCTCGGGCTGCGGGATATGGCGCAGCGCCAGCGAGAAGATAAGCACGACCGGCGCCAGCATGGTGACGCGGATCAGCTTGACGAGCGTCGCCGTCTCCCCCGCCTCCGGCGAAACCGAGAAGCCGGCGCCGACGACCTGGGCCACATCATGGATGGTGCCGCCGAAAAAAATGCCGGTCGCGCGTGCATCAAGCCCCATGGTCTGGGCAATGATCGGATAGGCGATCATGGCAAGGGTGGAGAGCACCGTGACCGAGAGCACGGTGAAGATCAGGTTGCGCTCGGAAAACTCGTTCTTCGGCAGCACAGCGGCGATCGCCATCGCCGCCGACGCGCCACAGATGGCGACCGAACCGCTGGTGATGAGCGCCAGCCGCCAACCGCGACCGAGCAGTTTTGCGGCGAGCAGGCCGAAGCCGATGGTCGCCGCGATCGCCGAGACGAGCAGCAGGATCGTGCCGGCACCAAGCCCGATCAGGAGGTCGACGCTGATCCGCATGCCGAGCAGCGCCACACCGATGCGCAGCACCTTCTTGGCACAGAAATCGATACCGGCGACGCAGCGCCCTTCCTCGGAGAGGAAGTGGAAGGCGATGCCGAGCAAAAGCGCCATCAGCATGGCCGGCGCGCCGTAGTGATCGGAGAGAAACTGGGCGGCGACGGCGACCGCCGCTGTGACGGCGAAGCCCGGCCAATAGGTAGCGAGGCCCGAGGGCATGCTGCGGAAACGTTGGTGGACGGAGGCGGTAAAGGTCATGGTGTCATTCCGGTCGCTCGCGGGAAGTTCAGCCCGCCCGGTTTTTCCGGGCGGGCATCGGGCAAACGGGTCGGCTCAGGCCCGCTTCTGCGGACGCATGTCGTTACGATCAATGCCGGCAACCGGCACCGGCTTCTTCATCGCGTCGCGCCGGAACGGTTCGCCGAGTTCCTGGTTGAGGATGACTTCGACAAAGGTCGTGACACCCTTTTTCTGGTCAGCGATCGCGTTGGAGAGCGCCTCGGTGAGGGCTGCCGCCGTATCGACGGCAACGCCCTTCAGACCGCAGCCCTCGGCCACTTTGGCGTAAGAGAGGTTAGGATTGAGCTCGGTGCCGACGAAGTTGTTGGCGTACCAGAGCGTCGTGTTGCGCTTTTCAGCACCCCATTGGTAGTTGCGGAAGATCACCATGGTGATCGCCGGCCAGCCTTCGCGGCCGATCGAACCCATCTCGTTCATCGAGATCCCGAAAGCACCGTCGCCGGCAAAGCCGACGACCGGCACATCAGGGCAACCGATCTTGGCGCCGACGATCGACGGGAAACCGTAGCCGCAGGGACCGAACATGCCCGGTGCGAGATACTTCCGGCCCGCCTCGAACGTTGGATAGGCGTTGCCGATCGCACAGTTGTTGCCGATGTCAGTGGAGATGATCGCCTCTTTCGGCAGAGCCGCCTGGATCGCCCGCCAAGCCTGGCGCGGCGACATGCGGTTCGGCTCGCGCGAGCGTGCGCTCTCGTTCCATTCCGTGCCCGGATCGTCATCCTCATGGTCCATCGAGGAGAGCTGCTGCTGCCAGGCTGACCGGGTCTGGTGGATTGCCGCCTTGCGCTCTTCGCGCCCGGCATCGCCGGCTGACGGCGAGAGCTGCTCGAGGATCTGGCGGGCGACCTGTTTGGCATCACCGCAGATGCCGACCGACACCTTCTTGGTCAGCCCGATCCGGTCGACGTTGATATCGACCTGGATGATCGAAGCATTCTTCGGCCAGTAGTCGATGCCATAACCCGGAAGCGTCGAGAAGGGATTGAGCCGGGTACCGAGCGCCAGCACGACGTCGGCCTTGGAGATCAGCTCCATCGCTGCCTTCGAGCCGTTATAGCCGAGCGGCCCGACCGACAGCCGATGGCTGCCGGGGAAGGCATCATTGTGCTGGTAGCCGCAGCAGACCGGCGCGTCGAGGCGTTCGGCAAGCTTCATGCAATCGGAAATGGCATTGCCGATGACGACACCGGCACCATTGAGGATAACCGGGAATTTCGCCTCCGACAGCAGCTTTGCGGCTTCCGCAATCGCCTGCGGTCCACCGGCGGGACGCTCGAAGCGGACGATCGCCGGCAGGTCGACGTCGATTACCTGGGTCCAATAGTCGCGCGGGATGTTGATCTGCGCAGGCGCACAGCCACGCCAGGCCTTTTCGATGACGCGGTTGAGCACCTCAGGAATACGCGAGGGATCGCGCACCTCTTCCTGGTAGCACACCATTTCCTCAAACATCGCCATCTGGTCGACTTCCTGGAAGCCGCCCTGCCCGATCGTCTTGTTGGCCGCCTGCGGCGTCACCATCAAAAGCGGCGTGTGGTTCCAGTAGGCGGTCTTGATCGCGGTGATGAAACCGGTGACGCCTGGGCCGTTCTGGCCGATTGCGACCGACATCGTGCCGGTCGCACGGCTGAAGCCATCGGCCATCATGCCGGCATTGGTTTCATGGGCGCAGTCCCAGAACTTGATCCCGGCCTTGGGGAACAGGTCCGACACCGGCATCATGGCCGAGCCGATGATGCCGAAGGCATGTTCGAGGCCGTGCATCTGGAGAACTTTGACGAAGGCTTCCTCGGTGGTCATTTTCATGGCTGGTTCCTTTCCTGGCATTATTTCAAAGAGTTAGAGGATCTCGTCGCGGAGGTAGTACCAGCGGTACATTCCCCATTGGCCAAGCCGGCGGAACGGCGTCAGCAGCCCGTGGCTTGGCAGGGACGAAGTGAAGATTGGCAGGTCGAGACCGCCACCCTTGCCGGCGACCATCTGGGCCATGCGGCGGCCGGCCTGGGCGGAATACATGACGCCGTTGCCGCCATAGCCCATGGCGTAGAACAGGCGCTGCGCCGGATCCGGCTGGAAGATGCGCGGCATCATGTCATGGCTGACATCCACCCAGCCCCACCAGGAGTAATCGATGTCAATGCCGCGGAGCGCCGGAAACTTGCGATAGAGGCCGGCCAGAAGCAGTTCGAGATGCTTCGGATTGCTGGCATCGCGCCCGGTGATGGCGCTGCGGCTGCCGATCTGCACCCGGCCATCCGGCAGCATGCGGTAGTAGTGGCGCAACGTGCGTGTGTCGGTGAGCGGGATGCGGGCCTTGAAATTCAACGCCTGCAGTTCGCTCGTTGTCAGTGGCCGGGTGACGATCGAGTTCGACAGGATCGGCATCAGCCGGTGGCGGGTGAGCGCATTCATGCTGGGCGAGGTGTATCCGGCAGTCGCGATGCAGACGGCACGTGCCCGTACCGTGCCACCCGGGGTGGTGAGGTGGTGCACGCCGCCCTTCGCCGTACAATCGAGCACCGGGCTCGACGTATGCACCTTTGCGCCCAGCTTGCGAGCAAGCCTCAGGTAGCCGAAAGCGAGCTTGGCCGCATGGATGCCCATGCCGTCGGGCTCGTACATCGCCCCGCGCGCCTCCTCGTCGCGGACGAAATCGCGGTGGATCTCGTCGCGCGAGACCATGCGGGCCCGATAGCCGAAGGTGTCGTTGAGGACCCGCACCTCGCTTTCGAGCGCCGGCAACATCTTGTCGCGGTGGGCGATATAGAGGTGGCCGCCATCCTGCGGGTCGCAGTCGATCTCCGGTTCGCGGATCAGGGCGCGAAAGAGGTCGAAGCCTTCGGAAATCTCCGCGTGCATCTTGCGGGCGACGTCGACGCCCCAGCGGGCGATCCATTGCGAACGCTTCAGACGGCCGGCGGAAATCTGTGCCTGCCCGCCATTGCGGGTGCTGCAGCCCCAGGCAACACCATTCGCCTCCAGCACCGTCGCCTTGATGCCGTGCTCGCGAGCCAAATGAATGGCGCAGGAGAGGCCCGTATAGCCCGAGCCGATGATGGCGACGTCGACGTCGATATCCCGCATGACGGGACCGTCATCCTCCGGTTCCGGCCCAGCGGTACCGATCCAGTAGGTCGGCGCATAGTCCTTGCCCGTGCCGGGGCTGCGGGCATGGTTGGGATCATAGGCCGGATCGAACGGCTCTCTTGCGGGCTTCAAGGAGGTGGCGCGCAGTTGCATGGCTTTTGCTCCAGCCGTCAGTAGCGGGGTTGCAGGACCGGGCGGTTCTTGCGGAACGCCTGCTTGCGCACGATCTTGCCGTTGCGGAAGGTGAAGAGGTCGCAGCCCTCCGCCTCGATGCGGCTGCCGTCGGCGGCCGTGCCGGAGAAGGTCCATTCGGACACGCCGCGGTCGCCCTCGACGAAATGGCTGTGATTGCCCCATTCGGCATCCGGCATCGATGTCCAGACACCGCTGAAGGCATCGGCTATCGCCTGGGTTCCGATGAAGCGGTTTCCGTAGACCTCGGGTCCGCCGACCGCGTTGAACACGCAGTCCTCGGCAAAGAAGCGCATGACCCCATCGATGTCGTGCCGGTTGAAGGCATCGAACAAGGTTTTGAGATCGGTTGCAGTCAGTGTCATCGTCCTGTCCTTTGGCTTGGTCGTCAGGCATGGCTTCGCCGGAGACGGGAGACGCCGTCTTCAAAGGCCACCAGGCCGGGTACGAATGAATTGTCGCAGCTGTCGCCTAGAGCGCCGTGCGTTCAATTGAACGCACAAAGGAACGCTCTAGCACTTTGATTCTAGGCCAATTTCCGTCTCCAGTGATTCTACTTGAGAGCGGGATTCTCTGGTTAAAGGCGGCCCTTCCAGGGAATCAGCACCTTTTCGAGGTAACGGATCAGAAGATCGAAGGCGAAGGCGAAGACGCCGATGATGAAGATGCCCATGATCACCGTGTCGCTTTCGAGGTTTTCGGCGGCATTCAGAACCATGAAACCGAGGCCTCGGTTCGCGGCCACCATTTCCGCCGCCACCAGGGTCGTCCAGCCGACACCGATGCCGATGCGCATGCCGGTGAAGATTTCGGGCAAGGCGGCCTTCATGATCACCTGGCTGATGACCTGGCCGCGGGTGGCGCCCATCGCATAGGCCGCGTGGATCTGCTCTGTGGAGACCGAGCGCACCCCTGCCCTCGCCGCAATCGCCATCGGCGCGAAGATTGCCAGATAGATCAGGAACACTTTCGGGAATTCGCCGATGCCGAGCCAGATGATGACCAGCGGCAGGTAAGCGAGCGGCGGCAGCGGCCGGTAGAATTCGATGATCGGATCGAAGAGGCCGCGCACGACGCGGTTGACGCCCATCAGGATACCGATCGGCACCGCGGTTACCAGCGCCAAGAGGAAGGCGCCGAAGACGCGGCCGATACTGGCGAGCGTGTGCTCGATCAGCGTCGAGTTCGAAACCCCGTCGGTCATCGCCAGCATGAACTTGTCCCAGACCGCCAGCGGCGACGGCAGGAAGAGCGGCTTGACCCAGCCGGATTCGGTGACGAGGAACCAGAGGGCGACGATCACGATCGTCGTTGAAAAACTGATCAGGCCACTGCTTCCGTCACCCGGCGCTCCGAAGATCTTGCCGGCCTTTACGGGCTTGGCGCGTGTCACTCTGTCAAGCATGGGCCACCTCCGGGTTGCCGGACGCACGTTCGTCGCCATAGATGATGCCGAGCACCTCCTCGCGCATGCGGATGAATTCCGGGCTGGATTTGATCGCCCGGGCATTGCCCTCGGCGAGGAAACGCTTGTTGAAGTTGAGCTCGTAGGTGTGGGTGATGCGGCCCGGGCGCGGCGACATGACGATCAGCCGCGAGCCGAGGAACAGCGCCTCCTCGACGCTATGGGTGATGAAGAAGAACATCTTGTTGGTGAGCTGCCAGACCTTGAGCAGCAGTTCCTGGATCGTCTCGCGCGTCAGCGCGTCGAGAGCCGCCATCGGCTCGTCCATCAACAGCATGGCGGGATCGCAGGTCAGCGCCCGTGCGATGCCGACGCGCTGCTGCATGCCACCCGAGAGGTGATAGATCATATGCCGGTGGAAGTCCTGCAGGCCGACCAGCGCCAGGTTCTTGGTGGCGAGCTCCCGCCGCGTCGCCTTGTCGACGCCGCGCAGCTTGAGGCCGAACTCGGTGTTCTCGATGACGTTCAGCCACGGCAGAAGCGCGTGCTTTTGGAAGACCACGCCGCGCTCGGCGCCCGGTCCGTTGACCTGGTGATTGCCAAGCGTGATGTCGCCCTCTGAGGGGGCCATGAAGCCCGCCATCAGGTTGAGCAGCGTCGTTTTTCCGCAACCCGAGGCCCCGAGGGCAACGACGAAGTCGCCGCTGTTGATGGTAAGGTTGACACCTTTCAAGGCGATGATCGCCTGGTCCGAGTACAGGCCCGGATAGGTCAGACTGATGTTCCTGACGCTCAATGTTTCCATGAGAAATGCCTCCCTGCACCTCGGTCACGGTCTTGATGATGGACGCGCCGGCCGCTCCTCAGGACCGGCGCAATCAGCAGATCAAATTATTGCGCGGCCGCCTTGGCGAAGTCGGCGTTCACATAGGGCGCGTAATCGTCGAGCGAATTGCCGATCTGCTTTTGCTCGACGAGGAACTTGGCGCTTTCGGTGAGCGCGCGCGTGGCGCCACCGCCGAGCCAAACCTCGGAGGCTTGCTCATCCGCATTCGGGAACGAAAGAAGACGCAAGGCTTCGACCGTGCTCGGGCCATCGCCGCCGATCAGCTTGACGATGCTCTGGACTTGCTCAGACTCCTCCGTCCACGCCGCCTTGTCGGCATTGTAGTCGGCGTAAGCTTTGGCCAGCACCTTTGTGAAGGCCTCCATGAGCTTCGGATTTTCCGCGGCCCAGGCCTTGTCAACCACCAGCCCGTCGAAGGTCGGCACACTCGCAGCACCGATCACCTCCGAATCGGAGATCGTCTTGCCAGTCTTCTGGATTTCAGAAAGCGCCGGCGGCCAGACATAGGCGGCATCGATATCGCCGCGCTGCCAGGCGGCGACGATCTGCGGCGGCTTCAGATTGAGGATTTCCACTTCGCGCGGATCGACCTTCCAAACCTTGTTCATGCCGACCAAAAGATGGAAATGCGAGGTCGAGACGAAGGGCACGGCGACCTTCTTGCCCTTGAGGTCCGCGGGCGTTTCGATGCCCGAACCGTCGCGGGCGACCAGCGCCTCCGATTGACCGATATTGTCGAGGATCCAGAAGAGTTGCAGTTCGACACCGCGCGTGGCGGCAGCCGCGGTGCCAGTCGAACCGAGAACGCCGATCGGCACGTCGCCCGAGGCGAGCGCCGTCGTGATGTCGCCGGCCGAGCTGAATTGGCGCCAGTCGATCGAGTAGCCGGCCTCTTTGGCGGCGGCGTCGAAGCGCCCGTCGGCGATCGCAGCCACGAAAGGGCCGACGATCTGCTGATAGCCGACGACGAGCTTTGTCTCGGCATAAGCCACGCCGGATGCGGCAAGGCTCGCCACAATACTGGCCGCTGCGGCCAGTCGTCTGAAGTGTCCATGTAGCATGCTTCGTCCTCCTCTTTGTTTGTTCGCTGACCGGTTTTTCCGGTCTTGCTCATGACGATAAGGCCGGGATCCGGCTTGCGTTATATCCAGTATGGAAGTTGAATAGATCCAGATTAACGTCATTGGAGGCCGGCGTGCGGATGAACGTTTCCGAGACAATCTTCTTCATCGATCGCGACAGCGGGATCGGCCTGCAGGCGCAGCTGCGCGAAACGATTGTTTCGGCCGTACTCGCAGGCCGGCTGCAGCCGCACGCGCATCTGCCTTCCACGCGCAAACTCGCGGACTATCTGCAGATCTCGCGCATCACTGTGACGCTCGCCTATCAGGAACTGATCAGCCAAGGCTATGTCGAGGCCGTCAACCGCAGTTCCTATCGTATCGCCGGCAATCCGCCAGGCATGGATGTGGAAGGGGAACGCCCATCGGGCGGCGCCGATCCGATCGATTGGAGCCGCAAGATCAAGATGAGCTTCGACGTCGTGCGCCAGGTCCACAAACCGCTGGACTGGCGACGCTACCCTTTCCCCTTCCTCTACGGCCAGATGGACCCCACGCTGTTTGACCTCAACGCCTGGCGTGATTGCGCCCGCCGGGCGCTTGCGCGCGAGGACTTCGTGCTGATGGCGAGCGACTTTGCCGCTGCCGACGACGTGCGGCTCGTCAACTACATCTGCTCGCGCACGCTGCCGCGGCGCGGCATTCACGCCACTCCGGACGAAATCCTCGTTACCGTTGGTGCGCAGAATGCGCTCTGGATCGTCACCCGACTGATCCTGGAAAAGGGCTCAGCCGCCGTCTGCGAAAACCCTTGCCACCCGGATATCAGCGCCTCGCTCCTGCTCAGCGGTGCTGAGGTCACGACCGTCGACGTCGATGGTGAGGGCCTGTCTCCAGATGCCCTGCCGGAAAAAGTCGACGCTGTCTTCGTGACCCCGAGCCACCATTCGCCGACAGGCGCGACTATGCCGGTCGACCGGCGAACGCAACTGCTTGAAGCCGCGGAGGAGAGAGACTTCGTCATTGTCGAGGACGACTACGAGTTCGAGATCAGCTACCTCGCACCGCCCTCGCCGGCGCTGAAAGCGCTCGATCCGACGGGCCGGGTGCTCTACATCGGCAGCTTCTCAAAATCCCTGTTTCCCGGGCTTCGGCTCGGCTATCTCGTGGCGCCCGCACCCTTCATTCGCGAGGCGCGCGCGCTTCGCTCGCTGATGCTGCGTCACCCGCCCGGCCACCTGCAGCGCACTGCTGCCTATTTCCTGGCGCTTGGGCATTATGACGCCGTACTGCACCGCATGCGGACCGAGTATCACAAGCGCCATGTGTTGATGGCAGAGTCGCTTCGCCGCGAAAACTTGACGATCGCCGGTTCCTCAACCTTTGGCGGCACTTCCTTCTGGATGGAGGGGCCGGAGGGGCTGGATGCCGACCGTCTGGTGAGCGAACTGCGGCAGGACGGCGTGCTGGTCGAATCCGGCTTGCCCTTCTTCCCGAGAAGCGACCAGCCTTGCCGCTATTTCCGCATGGGCTACTCGTCCATTCCAGGCGCGAGTATCCCGGAAGGGGTTGCTCGCGTCCGCGCCCGCATCGACGTTCTTACTTGCAGCAACTTTGGAAACCTGAACTAGCACCCGGCAGCGCGGGGGACCTAGCCGCCGCGCATATTGTCGACAATATGGCTATAAGTAGTACTCATAATTGTCGACAAAGACGTTGACAAATCCTTTTGGCGTGCGATTGTGCCGATCAGCAGCAACGAGCTAGGGAGGAGCAGGTTGATGCAAGGTCTTTGGAAGACGTCGCGACAGCGTATCCGTGCGGCTTTTGGCGACGGTCGCACACGCCAACATGCTCCGCCGGGCCGGCCAGCCTGACATCTCCTCATTCGATCCCTATTCCCACGTCCTACATCGAACCTTGGGTTTCTCAAGTGTGTTCGAGATGGCGCGTGCGCTGGCTATCGACTGACAACTGATCGACAACACAACTCGGCGTTTCAAGCATCGCCGGGACGCTTCAACTCGACTGCCTCACTGGCCAGGGACGCGAGTTGATCATGATCCCCCACACGGGCTGTCGATGGCCTGGGCGGTGACCGACAAGATCGAGCAGGTCCTGCCCGCGCCAACGACAGGCCGCGCCACTTGCCGACCCGCGTCGGGCGACCAGACGTACGGCCTGCAAGCCGTCCTTGCCTCTTTAAAAGAAGATTCCCGTTCAAGGGGACAGGTGACCTCAACCAAGGAGAACAGCAGAATGCTCAAGAAATTAATCCTCGCAGCCGTCATGTCGGCTGCGCTTTCCGCGCCGGGCCATGCGGAAACGCTCAAATGGGGCGCCTCGCGCGACATCTATTCGCTCGACCCCTATTCTTATGGCGACAGCTACACGCTGTCCTTCCTCAACCACGTTTATGAGGGGCTCGTCCGTTTTGACGCCGAACTGAAGATCGAGCCGGCGCTGGCAACGTCCTGGGAGACAGTGTCAGACACGGTCTGGCGGTTTCATCTGCGCGAGGGCGTCAAGTTCCACGATGGCGCCGATTTCACCGCAGACGACGTGATCGCCTCTCTCACTCGGGTCAGCGATCCGGTGTCTCCGCTGCGTGGCAATCTCCCCGCCTACAAGTCGGCGAAGAAGGTCGACGACCACACAGTCGACATCGAACTGGTCGGACCCTACCCATTGCTGCTGAACGACCTGACGAACATCCACATTTTCGACGCTACCTGGCTTACCGACAACAACTCGCTGAAGCCGACCGACGTCGGCAAGAAGATCGAAGGCTACGCCACCTACCACACCAACGGCACGGGTCCGTTCAAGCTCGAGAGCCGCGCGCCCGACAGCAAGACCGTTCTCATCAAGAACGACAAGTGGTGGGACAAATCGCAATCCAATATCGATCGTATCGAGTTCACACCGATCGTCTCGGCCGCGACGCGCGTCGCCGCACTGCTGTCGGGTGAGATCAACTTCACCGAGAATGCGCCTGCGCAGGATCTACCGCGCCTTCTCGCGCAGCCGGATCTGAAGGTCATGGAGCGCACCGACCTGCGGACCATCATGATGGGCTTCAACCGCAAGCCGAAACTGGCCGACGGCGTCGACAACAAGTTCAACGACCTGCGTGTTCGCCAGGCCGTCGCTCACGCGCTCGACAAGGAGCTCATCCAGAAACGGGTCATGCGCGGCAAATCGAGGACGGCGGGCGCGATCATTGCGCCGGAGATCCCCGGATATAGCGAAGCACTGGACAAGGTGGTGCCGTTCGATCCCGAACTGTCGAAGAAGCTGCTGGCAGAAGCCGGCGCAACCGACCTCCCATTCACACTCGTCTGCACGAACGAGGCCTATGTCAACGAGGAGGAGCTTTGCCAGAGCATCGTCAACATGCTGAGCCGCGCCGGCTTCAAGCCGCAACTCGACATCGGCCCGACGGCCGCACAGGCGCCCAAGCGCACGGGTGGTCTCTCCGACGTCTACATCATCGGCTGGGCGAACGAGCCGATGCTCGACAGCTACTCGATCCTGCTCCAGATGATCGAGACGAAGAGCGACAAGGCGGGCGTGTTCAACTGGGGTGGCTGGAGCTATCCGGAGATTGACAAGCTCGTCATTCAGGCATCGACCGAAATGGATCGGACGAAACGGCTCGGGCTGCAGACCAAGGCACTCCAGATGGTCAAGGACGAAATGATCATGTTGCCGTTGCACCAGCAGCCCATGGCCTGGGTGATGAGCAATAAGATCGACCGGGTCGCACAGCTGGCAGACAACAAACCGCGCCACTGGCTGACTCGTTTCGCGGAGTAACCCTCCTGGAGCCGGAACGGCAAGGTGTTCGGGCTCCTGGTCGACCTGCGGGGCGGACCAAGAGTTCCCGCCCTCACCTGCCCGGCCGCACAGCGACCGGGCAATGTCGATGATGTCGTCTCTCGCTGCGGTCGGAAGATTTCGAACGGTTGGTAGCGGGTGATCCCCATGCGGTCGCGTCAATTGCAGCTCATTGGTCGAAACTCGGACGATCGGCTCGCGAGCTTCCACCTGAGGCGAATGCTAAACAGTGAGACCAGCGCGACAATGGTAGCGTAGCTTCATTGCAAAAGTCTGTGCGGTCGGGCGAAACTCGCGCAGTTGCCAACCTGGAAGGTTGGCAACTCACTGGTGCCAGGCCGTGAGCTCCCGACGATAAAAGGGCGAGCCCGTCAGTCGCGCTGCCGCTGTGGGGCCAACGCCATGGTCTGCGCATAGGCGAGCGGCGACCGGTTGCCTGGCAGATTCTCGTCCAGCACTAACGTCTTGAGGTTGTCGGCGCGGATGTCGAGAGATATCGCACGTTCCAGCTTGTCGATCGACCAAACGGCGTAGCCGAATTTCGCGTCAAATCCACAATCGCAGCCGCAATCGCCGTCGGCGATTGCCGTCGGTCTTTCAGATAGACACATGATCTGCGGTTTTGGCAGCTTGTAGCAGTGCCCTTCATAAGCATAACCATAAATTACGCCAATGCTTTTTATATACTCTACTTCACCACCAAAAGTAACGGGGAGGAAGCTATAGTATTTTCCATCGAACAATGCGATCGTTACTCCATCACTAACAATTCCAGAGCTTTTCTTTATGTAATCAAAAATCTCCTCTATCATCTTATTTATATCATCAATTACCCCCATCTCTCCAATAGATCTTAGCTTTTTCTCAACCCCATCGAGAGCTTCTTTAATATTTTTATCTTTATTCTTCGTTTCATAAAATCTTGTCGGCCGTCCATATAATCTAATATCTCCTGGTCGATACGACTTATATTCAATTACATCTTCTAGATCCTTTGGATCTAGTGGATATCCAACAACAGGATTCGCGCAACAACCACTCATTTTTTCCTCCCTTGACTTACCTTGAAGCGCTGATTTCGCGCCAAGCGAAATTCTCTTCGAGCAATTCGGCGGCCGGCCCGTCCGCCGAGGCGACGATGGCCTCTGCCGCCTGCTCAAGGCGCAGTGCGTTCAGATCGAGTGTGCTCAATGACGTCGCGAGTGCCGCACCCACCGCGTCTCGCGCGGCGGTCAATGCCAGCTTGAAATATAATGGCTTGGTGCCGAAGGCCTCCGCCGTCGCCTGCCGAAAAGTATCAAATTCGTCCCGCGCCAGTTCCCGGATATCGACATCCAGAAGCCGCCTGTCGGCGCAACCGTTCGCGACCAGATCGCGATGATAAAGTGCAACGATGCTATCGAAGATAGCGCCAACGAACGGCAGCGCGCGGTCGTGCACCTCGCGGGTAGTTGCGGACATTCGCCGGAAATTGGTGGCCAAGCGAATCTGCGTTTCGGGGCTCGTCTCCGCAAAGCGGTTCAGTTCGTTGTAGAGCAGCAGATTGCCTCTCGTTCGCCGCAAAAGCCGGTCAATCGCGGAATCAAAGTGCAAGAACGAGATCAGTGAAACACAGTCCGAAAAGGCTTCGGAGAACGAAAAGAAGTCGCCATCAGGCGATGTCACGGTTGGTACGCCTGTCTCCGAGAGCATGATCAGATGCCCGACCTCGTGCGCGATCGTGTCGAAATTCAACGCGTAAGGTCTCAGGATGCCGTCGACGTCGGACCAACCCAGTTCCAGAAAACCGTAGCCCGCTTGAGCATTGTCCCAATCGACAAATGGAACGATTTCTAGCCTTGGAAAGGTCTGATCGAAGAACCAGTGGACCCGCCGCCCCAAATAGCTCTGCCAAATGTCGAGAACGAAACGCACGCAGGCGTAGGCGTGAACAGCAAGAAATGGCCGGGAGGTTGGATCGATGTTGTCGAAGTGACGATCCGGACCCGGCCTCACCGGCGCGCGCTTCGCCCCGCCGAATGGCGGCAAGCTCGCGAGGCCATAGGGCTGCTTGTCATAGAGCGGATCCGCGACATACATGGAGAGGTCACTGGGGCCCTCGCCTAATTCGTCGCGTGGTATCGATAGCCACACACGATCGGGCTGTTCGTATCCGGGAATGAAGGGGGGCTGCGGATAAATCCAAAACCGCGTGCCGACACGCGCATTTCCAGAGTCGAGGGCATCGTCCCGAAGCAGACGCATCGCACAATTGCCCCCCTCGATTGAAAAATCTGGGATTAAGGATTCAATTTATAAGTGTTTGCTAATGTTGAGTCAATGCCGCCCGCCTCAAGATCCCGGACAAAGGTGTTCGTTGCAACCCACGCACAGCTCACAGGCCCCGTATTTTCCTGCATCACGAGGGACCGCGCGTTTCGCAGCGCAAGCAGAGCGTCCCGTTTTTTTTGCCCCACCATCTCCTTCTGCAATTGCTTGAGCCCCTCCTCCTGCCATCCTGCATCCCGTAAAATCGCTTCGAACCGGCGCTCTCGAAAGTTCATGTTTCGCGCAGTTGTTGTGAGCAAGTCGCGATCGGCTGCCGTTATGAAATCCCGGCGTGTCAGGCTGGCGAACGTCCGCTGGAGATCGACCAAGGCGTCGGTCAAAGGAAGAAAGCCAAGCTCCGGCGGCCCCGAAAGAACAGCGACCGCATCATCGGGAGCAAGCCGCCAGCGCCGATACCACCTGTAGATCAGGCCGACACCGATCATGCCGAATTCACTGAGTTCCGCCGCCCTGAGCGCGCCCATGCTTGCTGCGCCGATCACGACGATCCCCTGTGCCATTGCCCAGAGGATTTCCTTGTGTCGGACAGCCGGCCTGTCCTCGAATTGCCCGTCGATCAGGACCATCGCCCGCGGGCGGAATGCGTGGGCGGCGAGCAGAATATCGCCTTGCGCGGCGGGCTGCAGGTAGATGGCGTCGAGAACCGGCTCCGCCTCGGCCAGCCGAAGCGTCGGACCAAGAAACACCAGGATCGGACCTTTTTCGCTCGCATCGACCATGTGAACACTCACCGCACGATCAAAAAGGGACTGGCTCCGGGAAGGATGATTCTCGCGCACTGAACGCCTGTTTTGACGTCCGTTCCCACCGGCACGGCCAATATAGGCCCCATGCCGGCGGATAGGACCCTGTTGATGAGCGCGCCGAGATCCGAAACGGCGGGTGGCTCGATTGCCTGACGCGGCAACCCGGACGTGTCCATAAGAATAAGCTGGCGGGCCTTGGCGACGACCGAGTCGGTGCTACGTCTGTAATGCTCCCGGGTTTGATCGTCGCGCGCGCCCGATATCGCCCCGGCCCGCGCTGACAGCGCTTCGAGCATCGCGCTCTGCGCTGCCGCGGCGATGCTCGGTCCTGCCGCGTAGCCCTCGGTCGGAAGAGCAAGGATCGGTTCGCCCGGACCTGTCTCGATCGTCTGGCACCAGATCACTGGGACATCTGCCGGCGAAGGGGCTAGCCAAAGGCCGAAGGAAACATGGTGCTCGCCCGCAACGGACAGTATGTGATCAACTCCGTCACCCAGCCCAAACGGGGAAATGCGCATTCGATCGAAGAAGCCGTGGGTCGCGAAGGCGCGCGCGATGGCGTCGCGCTCAATACATTCGAACAATCCATGCGCAAATGCACCGAAGACGGTCAGATGACAGGCGAGACCCGTGGTCGTGCGCATGAACAGGCCATCATGAGCGGGCGGCGGGTCCGTGTAGCAGGTGTGAACAAGTTCCAGGGGGACCGATTGTGGGAAACCAGCCGTGATGTCGACGCCGGTGATCCAGGGTATCGTCCGTGCCCGCCAGTTCCCCTGGCGATCAGGTGCCAGAAGGTTTTCAAACAGGCCGTCGGGGATGTTGAGTTCATCCGCCGTGGTGGAAAATACCCGCTCCGAGGGAATGGCTTCGGCGTAGAACCGCTCAAGCGATTCCATGATCGCCCCCACCGCCGCTCCCGCCATGGAAAGGCCTCGCCCGAGCGACGTGACTTCAGACAGAGCGGCGGGTCGAACGGCTTGAGCTACAGGCAGGCCGATCCGGTCAAGTCCGGTCAGATCACCGAGCCGGGTTATGCCCGTACGGCGGCAGAGCGGTAAAATCGCGCGCAAGCATTGCTCGGCCTCTTCGAGGTCCGCGGGGGGAGAAAGCGGCTTGCTAAGGCCGGCAAGTATGGCGTCGCGAAAACGCGCAAGCATCCCCTCAAGGTTTGACGGATCGTCGGTTTTCCGCCTCACTGGTTCAATGTTGACCGGCAACGCCAAGCTCCTGCATTGAATGTCTCGCCCGTCGCAGAAGTGCCTTTGCTCCTTGACTCTCGGCGATATCTACGGCTGCGCACAGGTCGAGGATGATGGGATCCTTGGTGGTGCTGCCCCGCGCCTGAAGAACGGCGCGGCGACGGTAGAGTTCCGCGAGCCAATAGGCATGACCGGTTTCCTTAGCCTTTTCGATTGCGTCATTCGTGACCTCAAGCGCTGACTCATAGTTGCCGGCTTGCCCGAGCAGCGTGGCGTGCATGTAGAGATAAATCGGGAGATCTGCGACGACACCGAGGCTTCTCAAGAGCGACAGCCCTTCGCGAAACATCGCATGTCCGCTCGTGAGGCTTTCCCTATGCGCTAGAGCCCATCCAGCAAACAGCAGCGACAGGCCGGACAGCGACTGCATTTCATGCGATCTCGCGAAGTCTGACATTCTCTTGGAAATTTCGGTGAGACGCCCATAGTCATCCCGATAGAACGCAGACACCGCTTCCGTATCAAGCGAATGCGCCTTGCTGGGCGCGTGTGATATCCGATCAACGAACGCGACCATCTTCGAAAGAGCCGAATCCGATGCTTTCGATTGTCCTGTCAGCCACAGCGAAAGGGCCAGTTGCCCTAGACCGCACACCTTGGCGTCATGGCCGCCAAATAACGTTCGGTTGGTTTTCGCCGATTGCTCGTCATAAAGCGCCAGTCCGGCCTTAATCGCATCCTGGGCCTCTCGATGGTGGCCAAGGTTAAAAGCAATGGCCCAGATGCAATGGTTAACCTGGAGCTTGATCTCCGGATCTTCCGTCCCAGCCTGCATGGCCCGCACTTGCAGAGCGCGTTCGCGCATAACGCGAAAGTCTGTTCCCGTGAGCCACCACCCCCAATAGATCGGAAACCATCTGGATTGCTCTTCCATCGGTTGCCGGCGGGCGATGGCTACGCCATCCTCATATAACTTGCGAGCCGGAGGTGAGTTCAGTCCGACAAGACCGGTCAAAACTGGGCCGAGCGAAATCAGCGCGGATAGCTGCAATGTTTCGATCGCATGTCCCGCGCCGAACCGGTCGCAAATCTCCACGGCGTGCTCCAGGTAGTTGCGCGCCTCTACCATCGCCGATCGGCTCGAGCTTTCCTTCCCTGCCGCAGTGTACAATTCGATTGCGTTTTCGATGAAGCCCGCTCGTTCCGCATGTTCGGCGAGCGTTCCGGTGTCCATCCAAGCGGCCATTTGGCGGTTTTGACTGACAGCAATGAACAGCCGCCGATGCAATGCCTGCCGCTGCCTGCGCAAGAGCCCATTGTAGATCGTTTCCTGAATCAAAACGTGCCGGAAGCCGTAGGCGATATGCCCTCGCGTCCTGATCCGCATCAGGAACCCTGAATCGCTCAGGGTATCGGCGGCCTTGACCAAAGACTTTTTGCCCAGCCCTGGCAGCAGTTCGCGAAGCAACGATAGCGTGAACCGGCTGCCCGCAACTGCTCCCGCTCGCGCCACGTCTCTGGCCGTGCCCAGGTGGTTGAGGCGTGCGTCCAGTATTTCCTCGAATGCAGACACATGGCTGGGTTTGACGTTTTCCGACAGGCTCATAGTGTCTGCAGCAACGTTCTCCGAGACCCATTGGCAGATCTGCTCGATGAAGAGTGGGACGCCGCCGGATATCCTCTCGATAACGTCATAGAGCTCAGGAAGCATGCCCTGCCTCTGCTCCGGCCATCTTGCCTCTATCGCCCGTCGTGTTTCGTCACGATCAAGCGGGAGCAGCGTCAGCCGCGTGGGGTTGGCCGCGTCCAGCCAATCCGACGCAAACCCGAGACGTGAGGTCGCGACGAGGAAAATCGGAAGTTGGTGTGCAACCCGAGCGGCCTCCGCCAGCAAATCCCGGGAGGTTGGATCGATCCAGTGGATGTCTTCGACAGCCAGGACGATCGGGCCGTTCGCGCACAACGCCGCGAGTGAGCGAAACACGGCGCGATGAGCCTTTTCCCGGATGGCTTTTGGGTCGTTGTCGGCGAGCCGTTGATTTCGTCCCAGCGCACCCAGCAAATACGCGAATGTTTCAATCGTTTCTGCGTCGCGAATGCCGTTTCGTTCAAAGGGGGCTGCTACAGCGGAGGCCGACAGGCCCAGTTGATCGCCTTGTCCAGACGTTGCGCCCATAAGACTGTTCAACAGGGGATGCAGCGTCGAGCGATGCCCGCCTGGCAGGCACTGAAAGAAGTACAGCCCTGATCGCCGGTCGCGCGTCATCTTGCGGACTTCCCGCAGAAGCCGCGATTTTCCGATGCCTGCATCTCCTTCGAGCAGGAGGATTTCGCCACCTTGCGAGGTGACCTTTTCCCAACAGGCGGCGATCGTCTTCAACTCGCCTTCGCGGCCAATGAAGGGGCCGCCAAGGCTCCCGAAAGCGTAGAACCTGTCGACATCAATCTTGTGCCCGAGTGCCCGCCATACCTTCTCGGGCACCGTGAAGCCCTTGAGCGTCCTGGCGCCTTCGAACACGAAAGCATGCGACCTACCGGCCAGGTCGCGCGTGTCCTGCGAAACGAAAACGCTGTCTGGGTCGGCAATTTCTTCCAGACGGGTGGCTATGGCCAGTGCAGCACCCGTAATCGGTTCCCCCTTCTCCTCCTGCGTCTCTTGAATGAGCGCGACGGATGTCGCAATCCCGACTCGAACGTGCAAGTCGTCGCGCCCGGCTTCTCGTGCAACGCCCGCGCAGCCCTCGACGATCGCGAGACCCGCGCGAATGGCGAGCGATGCCGCATCCTTCGCACCCAACTCGATCGGAAAGAGCGCCACGCCGCCATCTCCAGCCTCAAGCTGCATGACGCCGGAATGAGAGATTATCGCGTGTTTCGCTGCATTCTGAAACGCAACGATCAGTTCCTGATAGTCTTCTATGTCGAGCAGGTGGAGAAGTCTCGTCGACCCGACGAGATCATAACAGATGGCGGTGACGATCCGCCGCTCGCCTCCATATTCGGACAGGCGTCCCTTGCGACCCGAAGGTTTTGCCGGTTGTCGTGGGTTGTTGACCCGACTTTCGAGCATCCGCCACCCCCACCGCTCGCGTGTATGATGGATTAGGAATATATAGCATAAGCGAGCGGCGTTGGCGTAGGAGCAGCAATTCTATCGGGCCGCCGCATGCCCCCAAAGCTGTATTCGTCGAGCGCCTTGCCTGGCTTAACGCTTGAGGTTCCAGCCATCGCTGACCTTTGGTTTGCGGAAGGATGCAGTATAGCCCGTGTGCATCCGCTGGTGATCGGCCCATTCAATAAGTGAAACTTCCGCCTAAACCGGCGAAGCCCGTTTCAGTCCAGCATTGAGGACAGTCACATAGGACGAGCAATCGCTCAAAGACGACACCGGCGGCACTCTCAGAAGCCAGCTTCTTTCTGATGGCGCACCGCGAGGATTGTCAAAATGTCCCCATCAATACGGTAGCGCGTGATGTATCCGCTATCTCCAAAATCAATGAGCCATTCTCGATATTGATCAGGCAGATCATCAATGAGGCGCCCCATTTTAGGATGTGCGCCAAGGGCTTGCACACCCCTCACAATGGCTTTACCTGCTCGCTTGGCTGACAATGGGCTTTTGGCCTGCAAGACTTTGCGAAGGCGTTCAAGATCACGAACAGCTGCTGGCGAGAAGACTATTTGTGGCATTCAGGTGCGGCGCTCTCGTCGTCCGTTCCCCACGTGGATAGCCATTTTTCGACCTCGTCCTCAGTGGCATGTAGGCCGGTCGCTTGATACTCCTCCCACGCGCTGAGCGTGGCGTGTCGCAATGCCTCTCGCTTCTCTTCTCGCTCCACGTATTGTGCAATCGCTTCACGCATGATCCAGTGAGAAGACCGGCGGCGGATTTCGGCCAAGTGTTGAACGCGGCCTTTGAGCTCATCATCGAGCTTGAGCGAGGTCGGGGATGCCATGGCAACCCTCCTTAGTTAAAGGTAATACCAGACGCTAAATATAAGCACTGTCGTTTCACTTGTCTATGATCCAGCTGAAACTTGCACGCCCCGCGACTAACAATTCCCTTGCTCTTGACCAGGTTTGAACCGCGTACTTATGCGATCGTTGAAGCACACTTCCTGTACAGCGAGGATAGTGCGCACAGGGCATCGTAGACGTGCCTAAGCCGCAATCGGCGTTTCATGCAGATGCCGCCACCGGAGCGAGCCATCCGCTGAAGCTTCCAAAACGACGGTCGAGCGTCTTGCTGTTTCAACCCCGCCCGCATCCGCGTGCGTCTCGCGATAAGTGACGCAGGCTCCGCCCGACCATTCCTGACTGATCTGCATCTCGTCGACCGTGATCCGCAGCTCCGGGCGCTTCCCGTGCAGACGTGCGAACAATTCACCCACGCCCTCTTTTCCGAGAGCCGTCCCTTGCACGGAAATCATGCGAAACTCAGGCGAGAAGCGTTCGAGCAGTTGCACCAGATCGTTGGGGTGGGCTGTCCCGGTGAACCAGCGCTCGATCTCAATGTGGAGATCGACAATTTCACGGAAGAATTTTTCAATATCGGTCATGTTCGGCTCCTTGTCGGACAGCTTGAAAGAATGGGTTACGCGCGCTGACTGGCTCGCGGCAGCCGCAGAACGAAGGGCAGCGGCAACAAGATCAGAACGGCAGCGATCACAAAGCAGTAGCGGTAGGGCAGGACGTCGGCCACGCCGCCGCTGGTCGCCAGGAAAAGCCCCAGCAGGCCTCCCAGCACACTCGCACCGAGCGAGAAACTGAGCTGACGGTTGATGTTCCACAGCGCACTTGCCTCTGCCATCCGTTCCGTCCGAACCGACGTAAAGGCTGCCGTCTGGGCGGTGGACGTGCAAAGGCTTGCCCCGAAGCCCATTGCAGCAAAGGACGCGATGATGAACTTTCCGGCGAATGGCGTGGCCAGCAGCAGCACGCCGGCGCAGGTGACCGTCATGCCGACGAGAAAGAGCGGGCGCGGGCCGCGGGACGCGAACAGCCGCCGCGTCGACATGATGGCGACGAAGGATGCTGCTGCCCATGGAAGCATGAGCATGCCGGTCTGTGTGGCCGTCAGACCAAGGCGGTCCTGCAAGTACAGGGAGGCGACCAGGTTTACGCCCGTGAAAACGCCCGGCACACACAGGTAGATGATGCTGCCAGTCCTGAGCATCGGATCGGAAAGCAGATGCAGATCAAGCAGCGGATTGCGCGAGCGCAACGCATGGCGGACATAGGCAGCGCCCGCGACGATCGCCAAGGCAAGGACAATTGCGGCATGAACGCCGTTTCCCGTCTGACTAATGAGCGTCAGACCAAGGGGAAGGCAAAACAGGGTGATGGCGCTCAGCAGGAAGCCGGGAATGTCGAGCGCCGGCTTCGCTTCCGCCAATCGATCGACGGGAGCCCAGGCAAGGGCCAACGCAGCTATCGCCGCTGCCAGTGGCGCAACGCCGATAAATACCCAGCGCCAGGACACATGATCGGCCGCGAGCCCGCCGATGGCGGGTGAAAGTGCCGGCACCAACAGCGCGACCGTCATGACCACGGCCGTCAGATGGGCGCGGTCTTCCGGAAGATAGGCGCGATAGGCCATGCTCTGGCCGACCGGCACGAGCAGTCCTCCGCCGAGACCTTGAACGAGGCGCCAGGCAAGAAGCGTCTCAATCCCAGTGGCGCTGCCTCCGCCGATACCGCCCACCGCAACAATGAGCAGGGAGGCAATGAACACGCGGCGTTCGCCGATCCGGCGCGCAAGCCAACTCCCCAGCGGAATGGCGACAGTCAGGCCAAGCATGTAGATCGTGCCGACCCAGGCGAGCTGCACGACCGATGCGCTCAACTCGCGTTGCAACGCCGGCAGGGCGGCGTTGAAGATGAACATATTCGCGAGATCGACGGCGAATCCGAGAAGGTAGAGGGTGGCAATTCGGGAGCGGGCGAACAACGGGAAAACCTTCGATGGGAATGACGTCCGCAGGGATATTCCCTTTCATGCCGTCGAATAAGTCGATACAATTAGACATCACCTGTCGTATATTTTTACCAATTGGAGTGCTGCATGGCGGTGAGTCTGGATCGCCTGACTGTTTTCCGAGCCGTCGTGGAAACAGGATCGTTCACAGCGGCTGCCAAGCAACTCAATCAGGCCAGAGCCGCCATCAGTTTCAACCTCAAGCAGCTCGAAAGCGAATTGGGCGTCACACTCCTTCATCGCACCACGCGCAGCCTTGGTCTGACCGATGCCGGCGAACGGTTTTATGCGCGCTGCCTGCGCATTCTCACGGAAGCCGATGAGGCGATTGCCGAAGCGCGCATGGAGCAAACGGTGCTGAGCGGCAGCTTGCGGCTGACATCGACCGTTGAATATGGCGTCGCGGTGATTGCTCCGGCCCTTCAGGAATTCGCCGCGCTGCATCCGGACCTCGACATCCAGTTCGAGGCCTATCCGACGAATGTCGACCTCGTGCGCGATCGCTTCGATGTCGCCATCCGGCTGGGGCGCAACGAGCAATTCCAGACCTCGCCATATGCCGGTGTGCATTTGGGGACGTATCAGATCAGGCTGGTCGCGTCGCCGGACATCATCGCCGGCGTCGAAGAAACTGCTATTGGTACGCCGGAGATGCTGAGCGCGCTACCGTACATCAGCAATGCCACGGTCGACCGTGTGAAAAGCTGGAAAATGTTCGACGAAGACGGCCGCGAATGCACATTCGAGGTGCCTCGTCAGTCCAGGCTGCTTGCCAACAACGCATCGGTCGTCAAGGCGCTGGCGGTTGCCGGCGCAGGCGTAGCACTTCTGCCTGACTGGTTCGTGGCGCCAGAACTCGCCGAGGGCAAGTTGGCCGACGCCCTGCCGTCCTATCGCTTCCCCGATCACCAGATTTACGCGATGCACCTGCCCATGCAGATGGTCCCGCAGAAAATCCACGCCTGGCTCCGTTTCCTCAGGGATTATGTCCGTCGTTGAACTTCCTGGCACGGCACGGCGGACTTCTGCTCGGAAGGTGTCAGCGCGCCTGATTTCCGACCTCCCCATCACGTAGTGGCTCACAATTTTCGTTGCTGGTTGGTCTGAAAACCGCTTTCGTCGAACGGAGAAACGTTTTTCAGCGTTGAACGCTTACCGTCAACCCAGCCGAGATAGAGCGCTTAGGTTGCAGCCACGCCTCTGCGCCGGCCGCGCAGTGGCGGCGAGCGCAATGGCGTTCCTCTCCTGTCACCTCGGCTGGATGCGCCGCCAATAATGCTCGAAGTCATTAATGTCTTGTGTGATGAATTGCAGTTATATTATTGTTTTACAGCAATATTTTGATTGCTTTGTTTGATCCAAGCCATGTAACCCATGACGATGCGCACGAATGGTTCGCAGCGATTGGCCAGCTCGCCGAGGCGACCTGCCCAATGACCGAAAATGGCTTCATCCGGATTGTGGGCAACCCCAAATATCCCAATTCTCCCGGTTCTCCGTACCTCGTAATGGAGATGATGGGAAAACTGCGGTCGCTCCCCGGCCACAATTTTTGGCCTACCGACGTGAGCCCGTTGGGTCCGGTGATATTGATCCCACAAAAATTCTGACTGCTGGATATGTCACTTCGTCCGACAGGCGCGCTTACCTTCCATGTTGAACTGCATCCTGTAATTGCCTGACGAGTTCTGCGGTCCGTGGGTCATTTGGCTGGAGTCGGGCGAGCGCCTCCGCAAACTCAAGCGTCTCGGCATAGCGGCCGAGTTTGAGTCCAAGCTGAATGGCAGTGCCGAGCAGATTGGCGTCAGTCGCACCCCCCGGAACGGTCGGATCGAATAGTTCGAAAGCGTCATCCGTGCGGCCCACCGCATCCAGCGCGATTGCTGCCGTCGTCCTATATCGGGAGTTGGCAGGGGCCAGGCGCACGGCCGCCTCCAGTTCCCGGATCGCGTCCGGCATCGCCTTTTGGCGAACGAGCGATAAGCCATGTCCGTAGCGGAGGTCTGCCATATCCGGGTTGGCGGCGACCGCCTCAGCGTAGGTCTGTTCGGATTTCTCGTTGTCACCGCTGGCGCGATAGAGCTCGGCGAGATTGATGCGTACGCCGGAAAGCGTCGGATCAAGAGCAATCGCCCGGCGGAACGCCTTTTCTGCGTCATCCGTGCGCCTCTGTTCGAACAGGAAGGATCCGTAGGTGCTCTGGGCCTCGGCGACGTCCGCGTTGGCCTGGACATAGGCGCGCAAATCGTCGACGGCCGCATCGAAGACTCGGCGTTGACCGCCGAGAAGGTCCAGTGACGGGGTGCTGCCAAGAGCCCTGGCTGCGGCCACCCGGACTGCTCGGGCTTCGTCGCCAATAAGAACGCCGATCGCGGCCAATCGAAGTTCAGGCGGCAAGCTGGCAGCCGCTTCTGCTGCCCCCAGTCGGACGAGCGGATCGGAGTCTTTCGCTGCAACTTCGACGTCTGCGGCCGTGGCTACTCCGTCGAGCCTCGTCATTTCGGCAATCGCACTGCCCCTGACGATGCCTGGTTGTTCGCGGTCGGCCAAAAACCTGCGCAGATCATCGATCGCTGCACGATCGTCCTGCGCCGCTGCCGCGAAGGCGTGCGCGATCGTCGGGCGATTGCGCCAGTGCGTGCCGTACCATTTGTCCATGGTCTCCGCTGACCATGCGTTTGTCCTGCCTTCATGACACGAGGTGCAGGCATTCGGGACGCCGTAGGCTTCGGAAAGGTCTGGGCGCGGGATCACGAAGGAGTGGTCGCGTCGCGGATCCGCCTTCATGTAGGTGCGCTGGGACATGTGACAGTTGGCGCATTGCGCGCCGGGCGACCCCGTCGGGTGATGGGTATGTGCCGTCGTGTCGAACACTCCGCCGGGATCGTATTTTTCAAAACGCTCCGGTGCCGTTTCAGTGTGGCATTGCGTGCATAGGGCGTTGCCGACGGCCTTGACCGTACCTTCATGTGGCTTGTGGCAATCAAAGCAGGTGACGCCCGCTCTCGCCATCTTGCTCTGCTGGAAGGAGCCGTACTCGAACACCTCGTCGAGAATCTGTCCGTCCGGAAAATAGAGGTCCCGGCGGAGCAGTGCCGGCGAAAAATGGTCGAGGAAGGCGTTTCCGGGTCGATAGCCATCGACAAGCTTGGTCCGCCGCGCGTGACAGGCAAAACAGGTGCCTGCATCGACCTTCGACAGGCCCAGACCGGGCGCCGCCGTCGGGGCATCTTTGGATTTGGCCTTGGCCCACTCGACATGCTTCGCACCGCCGCCGTGACAGGACTGGCAGCCGATGCTGGTCGCGACGTAGGACGACTTGTATTCGTTCGTCTCCGGCCGAAAATTGACCTGAGGGTTGGTGGAATGGCAGTCGATGCAGGTGCGGTTCCAGCGATAGAAAGGCCCTGTCCAATGATAGGTGGATGCTGGCCGTGCCGGTTTGCTTTCGCCGAGCCAGAACCACGCCTGCTTGTCTGTGTCCCAGGCGACGTCGAAAGCCTGCAATCGCCCGTGATCGAGATCGATCAGATATTGCTGCAAGGGTTCGTAGGCAAAAGTGTATTTAACCTCGAAGTCCGCTTGCCGGCCGTCCGGTCCTTCCGTGCGGACGAAGAAGCGACCGTCGCGGCGGAAGAACTCTGCCGCAATGCCATCGCGCTCGAACCGGGTGTTGTTGAAATCGGCGCGCACGGTTTTGTCATCGGCAAGGGCCATCGCCTTGGCGTGATGCGACGTGGCGAATGCGGCCGCCTCATCGGCGTGGCAGGACGAACATGTCGTCTCGGCCACGAACCCGTCATGAATCGCGATCAGCGGATCAGCGGCGACAGGCGGAGCCGTCTCGGCGGCAACGGTCTGTGCGGCGAACGCAAGCATGGCGCCAAACAATAGGGCTGCCCGAATAAATACCGCTGAGAGAACAAACCCCGTCAATCGAACGCTCCGTATCGTTCTGGAACAAAGGTCTCGCTGCACCCGGCAGCGTGACCAAAGCATCGGGCAGAAACGAAACCAAGAGAAGCCCAATCAGCCGAGTTTACTGTTGGGAACGGTTGCGCTCGTGCTGATTAGACCAACCAACCAGCCTAGAGCGCCGTGCGTTCAAGTGAACGCACAAAGGACGCTCTAGCACTTTGAATCTAGAGCATCTTATCCGCTTCGGTCATTTCACCTGAAAGCGGGATGCTCTAGTAGCAAGGCGGATACGGATAGTAGCCGCATTGCGGCGGGTAGTAATACGGATTGGCTGCTGCAGCGCCGACGGCGGCACCAGCCACCACCCCCGCGGCAACCGGAGCGCCGCGATACCAAGCCCCGTGATAGACGGGCGCGTGCCAATAGGCACCTCCGACATGGGCGAAACTGGCGTCCCCGACACGCGCATAGCTTCCATGAAACCCGCCGGCACCAAAGTCTCCACCGCGGAAGCCACCTCCGCCAAAACCACCGGCGAAATGATCAATGAAAACCGCAGCGGGTCCGGCCGCACCACTCAGACTTCCTTCCAGAACGGCAATATCGAATGTGAGCGTAGTACCTTCCAGTTTTGGAGATTTCAGAGTGACCACGACGTCACTGACGTCCGAGCCACCACCTCCCAGCACCGACACCGTTGCGTTTGGAGGGTCGACAGCGAAGTTGTCCTTGCCCTCATCCCACTGCATGATGAACTGTTCGGTGGTTACATGTCCGGCGGCCCGCACCGGTCGATCGGCAAAGACGATCGAATTTGCCGACACACCAGTCAGAACCAATTTGTCACCATCGATCTTGGCGCCATCCGAATTGATGACTGCAAGTGACGGCACCGGACCGGTGGGCGCGACCGTTCCGATCGCCTTGCCCAGCGGCACATGCTGCTTCTTCGTGGAATCCTGGGCGAGTGCAGCAGTTGATGCCAGTGCCAGGCCTCCGACAACGGCTATCAAGCCGGCGACATGATTGATTTTCATCGTGGATGTCCTTCGAGTTTGGGATAAGCGGCAGGGCCGCCTGTCCTGATGGCCTCACGAACGTGGATGGACATTGACTGCACAAGAGTGTCGCACACGATGCACGCAACGCAGCTTACTTCTTCGGAAAGATCTCTTTCCAATCTGCCTTCATGTCGACCACGGTCCATTTGTTTATCGCCGCTGCATCGAGCGCCTCGTCGAGGCGGCCGAATTCCGTGTCGCGATCGTAGGCGTATTCACGTTCGGCATCGGTGTGATGAATGAGCATGGCGAAACGGACGCTCCCACCCGTCATTGTCGTCCATTGCAGCATTTCCAGGTCGCCGTCGGAATTGCCGAAGGCGGCGATCGGGCGGCGGCCGATATGCTCGTTGATGCCGACCGGCTTGCCGCTCTTGTCATCGATGAAGTTGACCTGCGGCAGGCGAAACAGGGTCGGCATCCCGTCACGCATCTCGAACTGGGTCTTGATCGACGAGCCTACGACCTGTTCGGGCGGGACGCCGTAGACCTGTTCGGTCCATGGCCGCATGAATTCGATACCGCCACCCGAGACGATGAAGGTCTTGAAGCCGTTCGCGCGCAGATAGGCCAGCAGTTCAAGCATCGGCTGGTAGACGAGCTCTGTATAGGGACGCTTGAAGTGCGGATCGCGTGCGGTGGCAAGCCAATCGGAAACGACCTTCTGGAACTCGTCGCTGGTCATTCCGCTATGGGTTGTCATGATGAGCTCGATGAGGCCCTTTTCGCCGGATGCGGCAAGGGTCTTCATGTCGCCTTCGAGCACTGCCTTGAACGGCTGCGTGTCCTTCCATTCCGGATGGGCGGCAGCCTCCGCCTTCACGCGGTCGAGCGCGAAGGCGAGCTGGGTATACATCGGATGCTCGACCCATAGCGTGCCGTCATTGTCGAAGACGGCGATGCGTTCCGGTTCCGGAACGAAGTCGGCCGAGTTTTCCTTGGTCACCTTCTCGACGAAGGCGACGATGGCCGCCTTCGGCGCGGTATTGTTCCACGACGGCAGCGCATCGGTCTGGGCCTGTGAAGGATCACCGGAGCAGGCGACAGCGATCGGAACCAACATTGCCGCGAGCGTTACGAACAGTCGGCGACGGCCGCGCTCGAAATGATGGAACACTCCCATGTCGTGTCTCCTGTTGTTGGCCGAGCAGTTGCCGCGGTAACGGCAAACGCCTTGGAGGTCGTTCCGCTACTTTCCCGTGAAAAATACCGAGCGATCCGCAGCGCTTCCGGTTGACAGGCGGCCCTCCTGGGCCGCCCCGCCATGCGTACGCCCATTGGCGCGTCAGTCGTGCCCAGTCTTCATTTCCCGGACCTTCTGCATGACCTGCTCCAGATTGTAGCTTGCCGGTTCCTGCATCGGTGGGAAATCGATGTAGCTCTCAAGGTGCCTCAGCCACAACTGCTGCCCGATGGGCAGCATGTTCCAGTCATAGACATAAGCCGTCGACGGAGAGGCGATGGCGCCGCCCATGCCGAACAGTGTCTTGATCTGCTGGCCGACCGAAGTTTCGAACGGATCACGCTTGATGTTGACGACCTGCGTCCAGGAATAGGGCTGCACGCCGGAGATAAAGCCAGCCGGGTCGTCCGACACCATCGCGAAGTACATCTTCCAGTTCTTGTATCGCACTGCCGACGGCTCCTTGCCGGAGTAGTACAAGAAGTGGTCGCGCGCGGATTTTTCCGACTTGCCTTCCAGGTAGTCGCGCTGGTTGACCCCGTCGAGCGTGGTCTTGGCGATGCCAGGATACTCGCCCTTCTCGATCCGCGCCTTCAGCTCGTTGCCCTCGGGGCCGCCGGCAATGTCGACCAAGGTGGGCAGCCAGTCGAGAGCGGCGAACATCTCGTTCTTCACCGTTCCGGGCTCTATATGCCCGGGCCAGCGTACGACCAGCGGCGCGCGCATGCCGCCTTCCCAGGTGGACAGCTTGCCGCCCTTGAAGGGGGTGGTGCCGCCGTCGGGGAAGGTGATCGTCTCGGCGCCGTTATCGGTGGTGAAGACGATGATGGTATTGTCGAGCTCGCCCATCTCCTCAAGCTTTTTCAGCACGTAGCCGATGTTGTCGTCCATCTGCTTCATGCCGGCTTCGTTGACGCCCCAGTCCTTGCCGCCAGGCTCGCCGACCATGGCCAGGTACTTGTCCGGGAGCACGGTCGTGATGTGCATACGGGCAGGGTTGTACCAGACAAAGAACGGCTTCTTCGTCTTCTCGGGATCGTTGCGGTCGAGGAAGTCGATAACCTTGGCCGAGATCTCCTCGTCCACGGTCTTCGATCGCTCCAGCGTCAGCGGGCCCTGATCCTTGCAGCTTTGGTTCGCCGCAGTCCCGTCGGAGGATGTGCACGCGAGCATCGGACGCGGTGGCGTCAGGCAAGTCGTCGTCTTGGGATCAACGGCCGCGGGATCCTCCGCAAGTCCTGGGATCGGCGTGTTCTTGCAAGGCGGCGCGAGTGTCTGCTCGGTTGGTGTCCTGTTGATATCAGGGAAGCTTACTCCCTGCATGGCGTCGAGGTGATACAGATACCCCCAGAACTCCTGGAACCCGTGCGCGGTCGGCAGGGATTCAGTGTGATCTCCGAGATGGTTCTTGCCGAACTCGCCGGTGTTGTAGCCGAGATCGAATAGGAACTTGGCGAGCGAAGGCGTGCCGGTCCGCAAGTAGGACGGGCTTCCGGGAATTTCCGGTAGGACCATGCCGACGCGCACCGGCTGCATGCCGGTGAGGAAGGCAGTGCGTCCGGCCGTGCAGCTCTGCTCGGCGTAGTACGTCATGAACTTCGCACCCTCATTGCCGATGCGGTCAATGTTGGGCGTTTCTCCCACCGCAATGCCTTGATGATAGATGCTCGGCTGCATCCAGCCGATGTCGTCGCCCATGATGAACAGGATGTTCGGCTTTCTCGTCTCCTGAGCTTGCGCCGGGGCGATCGCGCCCCAGAGAAACGCCACAGTCGTCAACGCACCGAGACTGTAACTAAGGCTTTTGCGGATCATTTTCAGCTCCTCCGGTGAATACACATCTCCCGTTCGGAAGATATCCGTTGCGGTGGCCTTCGCGCTGGAGCGCCGCGCGTTCAAGGGGGAGCGCACAAAGGACACTCTGGACGCATGGACGACAATCCATCGAAATTCGGCGACCGCATGTAAAATCTTGCACCGACGGATGCGCCGGAAGCACGCCGGAGCATTCGCGTCTGCTGTCCGTTGAAATTGGAATTACGCCCAGTTCACGTAATCGCTACCTATGCAACGCCACCCATCGCATCGGAGCCTAGTCAGGATTGCGCCTCAGCGATATTGTCCTTTGGGGCAGCGCATGAACGGCTGCGTGTCCGTCCATTCGGGATGGAAGCTGCCTCGGCCTTCACGCGGTCGAGTGCGAAGGCGAGTTGGGTGTACATCGGATGCTCGACCCACAGCGTGCCGTCATTGTCGAAAACGGCGATGCGCTCCGGTTCGGGAGCGAAGTCGGGCGAGTTTTCCTTGGTCACCTTCTCGACGAAGGCGACGATGGCCGCCTTCGGGACGGTGTCATTCCACGACGGCAGCGGAGCGGTCTGGGCCTGCGCCGAGGCAACAACAAACAACGTTGCCAGGCCAAGCACGACTCCGCCGGCCAGTCTGAGGAAGTTACGTCCCAAAGTCATAACGACCCCTCCATCGGTTAGGTGTCCAGATTCCCGCATCGTCCCTTGAGACATGCGGAGGACTGTGCCTTGAAACCAGACGGGCGGCCCTGGAAAACCGCCCGTCGTGTTGAGCGGGCCTTCTAGTTACCTGGCTTGTTCTTAATTGCGGCGTCGATCTGCTTCTTGACAGCATCAAGATTGAACGAAGCCGGGTCTTGCATCGGCGGATAGTCAATCGCCGTGAGCGCCAGTTTTGCGACCTCCTGCTGGACGCTGACGAACCGCCAGAACTCGCGTGCGAAGAAGTCATTCATATAGCCTCCGCCGAGGTCATTGAGGCTTTGGCCGCCGATCGATGGTGTCCGCTCGAATGGGTCCTGGCGGATATTCACCATAGTGGGCATGTCCGTTGTGACCTTCCCACCGGGCCAGCCCTGCGGCTGTTGGAAGAACTGGAACTTGAAGTTGTCGATGCGAACCGCCCCCAGAGAAGGGCCGCCGAAGTAGAAAAATTCATGCCGTGCGGATGGGGATTTGCCCACCAGCAGGTCCAACTGATTGTAGCCATCAAGGTGATTCTTGTAGGTCCTGTCGCCCAGCTTCACACCCTTGAGCAACTGATCAGTGATCTCGGTGTTGCCAGCTGCCGCCGCCAGCGTGGGGAACCAATCCAGAGCGGAGAAGATGCCGTTCTCGACAGTGCCCGGCCTGACTTTACCCGGCCAGCGGATGATTGCCGGTGCCCGAAAGCCGCCTTCCATCACCGTACCCTTGGTGCCCTTGAACGGGGTCATGCCACCGTCGGGCCAGGTAAACACCTCCGCCCCATTGTCAGTTGTAAAGATGACGATGGTGTTGTCGGTCTCGCCCGCATCCTCCACACACTTCATGATGGCGCCGACGCTGTCATCCAGTTGCGCCATGCCGGCTTCTTCGAGGCCGTAATTGCTGTCGCTGTTCATGAGCGCCTGGTATTTTGGCGACAGAAACGTCCAGACGTGCATGCGCGTCGTGTTGTGCCAGACAAAGAACGGTTTGCCGTCAGTCTTGGCCTTGTCCATGAAGTCGCACGAGGCCTTGACCAGCACTTCGTCGAACGTGCCCATGTCGTACTTTGCCTTGGGCGTGATGTCATGCATGTTCGGCACGTTGGTCATGTCGGCGAATGGGGCCAGAGGTCCCTCGTCGACGATCCGCTGCTTGCCGATCTTGCCCCAACGCGGCTGCTCGGTCGTGTCGTCCGTGTCCGTTGCAAAGCTGTGGACCAAATTGCGCGGCCCCACTTTGTCCCGGTACGATTGGTCATTCGGGAACGAATACCAGTAGGGGTCTGACATCGCATCGAGGTGATACAGGTACCCGAAGAACTCATCGAAGCCATGCAGCGTTGGCAGGAACTTGTTCAAATCGCCGAGATGGTTCTTACCGAATTGACCGGTGGCGTAGCCCTCGGTCTTGAGGGCGGCGGCAATGGTTGCGGCCTTGTCCGGCATGCCGACGTCTGCCCCCGCTTGTCCGACCGTCGTCAAGCCGGTGCGCAACGGGATTTCACCTGTGATGAAGCTTGCTCGCCCCGCGGTGCAGCTTGCTTCCGCGTAGTAGTCGGTAAATAGCATGCCCTCGGAGGCAAGCTTGTCGAGGTTTGGCGTCTTCCCGGACATGATGCCCCGGTGATAGGCGCCAATGTTGAACCAGCCAACATCATCGCCCATGATGACGACAATGTTGGGTTTTTGCTGATCTTGCGCGGCTGCCGGCATGATTGCTGCTGTCGCAACAAAAGTGGAAGCCAGCAGACCAAACCAGACGTTTTTCATCTTGCTCATGGTCTGGATTCCTCCCTGGCTGCCCGAAATGGGCCGGCAGCCTGCGCCCCATATGGCAACGCCTCATGCCGCATCTTCCAGTTACCGCACGCGGGTCCTTTGTTATCGTCGACACAGCGGAGCAGTTCGCTCGAAGGGACTTCTCACCAAGCGTGTCCGAAATTTCTCTTGCTCTACAGCGTCGCGCATCTTGCCGGCGGCCCCGGTTTGCCCAGGGCCGCCGCACGAAGGTCAATTGCCGGTCGGCAAGGGAATGCTCACGCCTTCCTTCTCAAGCTGCTCGCGCGCCCATTGGAAGCGCTGGTAGTTGGTAAGAGTGACGGGGCCACTGTAAGACTCACTCTGCAGTTTCCGAGGCGGGTATTCCACATACGTCTTCATCAGTTCTTTTATCGCATTCGAGATGGTAACCATGGTCCAGGTGCGCTCGGTATAATTGTTCATGAAGATGTCGTAGCGCTCCTGAGGATCCTGCCAAAGATCGAAGACCTGCGGGACAGTCGCCACGTAGCTCTCGGGACCCTTCCAACCCAGATTGGAATCGACTGCCAATCCTCCGGTCGATCTGCCATCGTCGCCGCGCAGATTGAACAAGGCCTTGTAGTTACCGACGCGCGCGGCACCCGGCGTCAGCTCATTCTCGGTGAAGTAGAACCACGCCTTGCGCGCTGACTTTCCAGTGCCGAGCAGGATCGGCGACATGTCGAAGCTGTCGAACATGATCGGCTTGTCCTCGCGGTCCCTGTCGGGCAATGGAACGCCGCCAGCTGACGCAAACGTTGCCATAAGATCGAGCCCACCGACGATGTCGTGATTCTTCGTCCGCGGCTTGATCTTGCCGGGCCACACGGCGATTGCCGGAACGCGATTGCCGCCTTCGCGCACGGTGCCCTTGGTACCGCGGAACGGTGTGTAACCGGCGTCCGGATAGACATCCTGCCAAGCCCCATTGTCCGTCGTGTAGAAAACCAGCGTGTTCCGGTCCATGCCGCTTTCACGCAGCTTGTCCATGATGCGCCCGATGCGCGCGTCGAGTTCGACGACCGAGTCCGCATATTTGCTCTTCGACAAGGACTTGTGCTGGAACTCGGGCGCAGGCAGGTTCGGCTGGTGCACCTTCATGAAATTCACATTGATGAAGAAGGGTTCATCCGGCGTCTTGGCTGCCGTATCGAGGAATTCGAGTGCCGCCTTTTCGACATAACCGTCGAAATAGGGGATGCCGACAACGCCCTCCTTGCCGTCGATCACCGGAGTGTCGACGTACTGGCCGTTGATCTTGAAGTCCTCGGTCACCGGCGCGCCGGCTTTGCCGGACAGCGCTCCTTTGGTCACCTTCTGGAACATGGCCCTGAGTTCCGGATCCATGTCCGGGAACCAGGTCGGATCGGCATAGGTGTAGGCGTTAAGGTGATAGAGCCCGGCATACTTCATCTCGTCATAGCCCTGGGCGTTCGGCAGCGCATAGTCGGCTTCGCCCAGATGCCATTTGCCGGTGAAGTAGGTGTGGTAGCCGCCGCGCTTCAGCACAGACGCCAGCGTCCACTCCGCTGCCGGCAGGCCCCCACCCTGGCCCTGGAAGGCAACTGTGGTCATGCCGCTACGGTTCGGAATGCGCCCGGTCTGCATGGCGGCGCGCCCAGGCGTGCAACTCGGTTGGGCGTAGAAGGAAAAGAAGGTCATGCCTTCATCCGCCAGCCGGTCGATATTCGGGGTTGGCATGCCGCGCCCTTCGCCGCCGCCATAAGGGCCGAGATCGCCGTAGCCCGTATCGTCGGATACGATGAACAGGATATTGGGCTTTCGCGTCTCCTGGGCTTCCACCGGGGTAACCGCGCCCCAGAGAACGGCCATAGTGGTCAACGCACCAAAACCACAATTGATGGTTGTGCGACTCATTATCGGTCCTCCCGCAGAACATGTGATGACGCATTTTCACAGCCGGAAGACGGCTGACGGTGGTTTGACCACGTGCCGATCTTGCATTGATGGATGCGCCGAAGCACGCCGCGCGTCTGCTGTCGCCGAAATTGGAACTACGCCGAGTTCACGCAATTGCTACTTACGCGAAAGCCACTCATCGCATCACAGCCTAGCCAGGAACGCGCCTTGGCGATATTGTCCTTTGGGGCAGCGCGCACGAGTTGGCGCGGTATGGATCGATCAGCAATCGCATTGGGTGTGGAAGCCGTACGCAGGGCAGCAAGGTTTTGGCGGGGGGGGCCGGACCAATTTTGAAATAGTTGAACGCCGACGGGCAACCGCCCCGGCCGCATCGTCACCTCCGAAGACATCGATTGAGAATGGCGCAAAGGACGTTCAATATGGTTCGTGCATCAACGAAACCATCGAACCCGTTCACCCGGATCGCATCCGCGTTTCCTTGCCTTCTGCTTCTCTTGAACGTTGCGATGGCCGAGCCCTTGTCGGCGGAGATCCTGGACCAGGTGCCACGCATCCTCATCCTCTATCCCTATGACGAGAGAATCCCGGCAACGACCATTGCTGGCGAGACCCTGAGACATCGACTGCAGCAGGCGACAATGGGGAAGGTCGATCTGTTCTCGGAATTTCTCGATCTTTCCAGATTCCCCGAGAAGGTTCACATCGACCGGATGGCGCGATATCTCAGTGAGAAATACGCCGACCGACGTCCGGATGTAGTGGTTGCGCTTGGTGAGGAGGCAACGGGCTTCATCGTCAAGTACCGGCATGCGGTCGCCCCGGATGCGAAGATCGTGTTCTGCGGCTTCAGCGGCGTGGATGCCGCGAAGTTGCCGAGCGACGTCGTCGGGGCCTTCAGCGAGTATGACATCGCAAAAACCCTTCTCATGGCGCGCGGTCTCCAGCCGGATGCCCGCGAACTCGTCATCATCGGCGGGTCCTCGGATTTCGACCGTTCCTGGCTCGCGACGGCGCGCGCGGATCTCACCGGCCCCGCAAGCGGTCTTAAAACGACCTACGTCGAGGATTTGACCATCGATGAATTCGCGGACCGCGCCTCGCGTGTGCCGGAAGGGAGCATTATTCTGGTCCTCACCGTCTTTACCGATCGCAGCGGCCGGAACTTCACTCCGCGTAACGCGCTCGAACGGATTGCCGCCAAGGCGAGCGCTCCGATCTACGGTCCTTACTCCACGTATATCGGCCATGGCGTCGTCGGCGGTAATACCGTCACCTTCGAGTCGGTCGGAACGGCGGTCGCCGAACTCGCCCTCGACGCGATCGCGGGAAAACCGATCGCCAACGTCAACGTACCGAAAACCTTTGTCGCCGATGCGAGAGAGTTGACGCGCTGGGGCTTGCCGGAGAGCGGGCTTCCTGCCGGAACCGTCCTGAACTTCAAGGAGAAGAGCCTCTGGGAGGAATACTGGGCGGCGATCATCGGCATCGTTGCGGCGCTTGCGCTTCAAGGGGTGATCATCACGGTGCTTCTGGTCGAGCGGCACCGTCGGCTGGCCGCGGAGCAGGAAGCGCGGCTGCGTCTGCTCGAACTCGTGCATCTCAACCAGTCGGCAACGGCGGGAGCCCTGTCGGCATCGATCGCCCATGAACTGAATCAGCCGCTCGGAGCGATCCGCAGCAATGTCGATGCCCTCGAAATCCTGCTTCGGAAAGAGCAGCCGGATCTCGACCTCATCCGGCAGATTCTCGTCGACATCCGCGAGGACGACCAGCGCGCCAGCGATATCATTGTTCGACTGCGGGGACTGCTGAAGAAGCGAAGCGAGATCGACTGGCAGGAATTCGACCTGAATGAGGTGGTCAACAGCGCGATTCATATCCTCCACGCCGAGGCGGGACAAAAAAGCATCGTCGTCAGCTCCAGCGACCCGACCCGGGCGCTGCCGGTGCGGGCCGATAAGGTACATCTCCAGCAAGTCATTCTCAACCTCGCCACCAATGCGATGGACGCCATGGTCGATGCGGCGGCGATCGAGCGGAAGCTGGTCTTTCAGACGGCGCTGATCGAGAATTCCGAGGTTGAGCTGTCGATCTCCGATACCGGCCGCGGCATCCCGAGCGACCAGCTCGACCATGTTTTCCATGCGTTCTACACGACCAAGCCGACAGGCACCGGGCTGGGACTCTCGATCGCCCGCGCGATCATCGAAACCTATGGCGGCAAGATATGGGCGGACAATCGCGCCGAAGGCGGCGCCGTGTTTCGTTTCGTCCTGCCGCTTGCTCAGCACGGATGACCCAGTTGGAACCCGTCATTCATATCGTCGACGACGACAAGTCCTATCGCACCGCGCTGGCACGGTTGATGGAGGCATCCGGCTATCGCGTCGTCACCTACGGCTCGGGCGAAGAGCTTTTGGCCCACCTGACGGGCTCCGGCCCCGGATGCATCCTCCTCGACCTGCAGATGCCCGGTCTGAGCGGGCTCGAGTTGCAGCACCGGCTCACCGAGAAAGCGCCGCTGCTGCCGATCGTGTTTCTGACGGGGCGAGGCGACATCAAGGCGAGCGTCCGGGCGATGAAGGCCGGCGCCGAAGATTTCCTGGAGAAGCCGGCCTCGAGGGAGGCGTTGCTGGAAGCCGTCGAGCGGGCGCTGCTTCGCTCAGAGATACGGCGCGCCGAACACGATCGCGTCCAGGCACTCCAGGCACGTCTGGAGGCCCTGACGCCACGCGAGTTCGACGTTTTCGGCCTGATCGTCCGCGGGAAGCTCAATAAGCAGATCGCTTACGATCTCGGTACCTCCGAACGAACCGTCAAGGCGCACCGGCACAACGTCATGGAAAAGCTTGGCGTGCATTCGCTGGCCGAGGCCGTGTCGATCGCGGAGAGACTGGGACTTCTCGACCCGACGGCAAAACCACCTGGAAATGCGCACGGTGCTGTCCGCGGCGCTTCCCCATAGGACAATATCCAGCCTTCGACGTTGGTCATACGATCGTCATGATCGGGGCTGGACATGCCTTTCCGCATGGGCCTCAGAAAGGCATCCGTTGGAAAGCCAACCACGGAAAGTGGCCGTCGTGGAAGACGATCCGAGCATGCGCAAGAGCGTCGCGCGGCTGTTGAACGCGCATGGTTTCGCGACGGAAGGATATGCCTCGGCCGAGGCCTTTCTGGACCGCGTCCCGTCGAGCGAGATCGGCTGCATCGTACTCGATGTCCATCTCAGCGGCATATCCGGCATAGAACTCTGGCACCGGCTGAAGGACGGCGGCTCGAAAATAAAGGTCATCCTCATCACCGCCGTCGACGATCAGGCGCTCGAACAGGAGGCGGTCAACGCGGGCTGCGTCGCCTATCTGCACAAGCCGTTCCCGGCCGAATCCCTGATCGACGCCATCAACAGGGCAATGACGGTTTCGCCCGATGATTGAATGACGAGCCAGCGGGAGCCGCTCCGAAGGAGCACTCGCGGGCGGCGGTTTCGAAAGGGGAGACGAAACATGAAGTGGCTCGGACCGTGGCGGGGAATGTGCTTTATATTGGCGATCGGCTCCTGTCTCGTTGCCAATGCGTTGCCTGTCGGAACAGCATCTGCGCAGCAATCGACGCCAAACATCCTCTTCGTTCTCGCCGACAACATCGGCTACGGCGACATCGGCGTCTACGGCGGCGGGGAGCTGCGCGGGTCGCCGACGCCGCGCATCGACCAGCCCGCCGCAGAGGGCCTGCGGCTGACGCAGTTCCTGGTTGAGCCATCCTGAACGCCGTCGCGCGCCGCATTGATGACAGGTCGCTATTCCATCCGCTCCGGGCTATCGCTGGTCGCGATCGCAGGCACGCCTTTCTCGCTGCCGGACAACGAAATCACCATGGCGGAAATGCTGCACGACGCCGGCTACGCCACGGCGATCTTCGGCAAGTGGCATCTTGGCGCCCAGGTCTATAGCCAGCCACAGAACCAGGGCTTCGACGAGTTTTACGGAATCCCTCCTGGTGACACCTGGGACGCATTCTGGATGATCCGCCAGGGCCATCAGACCAAGTCCATCGAAGTCCCGCTCGACAAGGGGCCGCACATCGTCGAGGCCAAGCGGGGAGAGCCGGTGAAGCTGGTGAAACCCTATACCGAGGAACTGCGTCGCGGGATCGACTGGGAACTGGTGGACCGCGGCGTCGATTTCATGAGGCGCCATAAGGCGGCCGGCAAGCCGTTCTTCCTGTATCTGCCGATCTCCCGGACGCACTTTCCGAACCTGCCCTCGAAGCGCTTCGAAGGAGCCTTCCGCATTGGCCAGTTCGGCGACTCGCTGATGGAGGGCGACGCGATCGTCGGCAAGATGCTTGACGCACTGAAGGATCTTGGCATCGAGGAAGACACCATCGTGGTCTTCGCCTTCGACAATGGGCCGGACGGCCCCGGAGCAAGCCGCTTCGGCACCGACATGCCGGACATGGGAACGACCGGTCCCTATCGCGGCGCGCTGGGCGACGTCAGCGAGGGCGCGATCCGCACCGCCGCGGTGATCCGCTGGCCGCAACGGATCAAGCCGCGATCCTCCTATGCGATGTTCTCGATCATGGATTTCTTCCCGACATTCGCGAAGCTTGCGGGCGGCAAGGTGCCGGATGACCGGCCGTTCGACGGGATCGACCAGAGCGACCTGCTGCTCGGCGACAATGACAGCGGACATCGCGAGCATTTGCTGACCTTCGTCGGTTCCGATCTGGTCGCCGTCCGCTGGAAGCAATTCCGGGCCTATTTCGCCGACGTGGCGCTCGGCCGCAGCGGCCATGGCGGCGCAACGCTGCTGGGCGGCGTGGGAAGCAGCGCGGCGCCTATGAACGGCTACCCAAAGGTGTTCAACATCAAGTCAGATCCGCACGAAGAGCACAATATCGGCGAGATGTACAACTGGGTCCTCGGCCCGGTGTTGAAAACGGTGGAGGAATACAAGGCGAGACTCGCGCGGTCACCCAATCCGCCCGCCGCGAACATGACGAGGTTCTGAACGTCAATACGTTGTAAAGGCGGGCCTTTTGGTTTGAACGCGATCATAATGCCACCGACGGCGTCACGCCGATGTAGGTCGAGGCCCGACTAAGGACCATAGGTCGGTTCAGCCGCTCACCGCTACCTGTGGATCGGATTGGAGAAGAGGCCGCCACCTGAGAAATGATAGCACCGCGCTAGGGACGATAAGTATGCCGACGGACGCCAGATCGAAAGAATCGCGTGATGAAGGGAGACGCAAGGACTCCCGGCTCGAAAAATTGCTCTTCCGCCTGGAGGCCCAGCGCATCTGCCTCGAATGGGCCTTCAGAGAGATAGCCGGCCGTCCGGGCATTGTGTTCGAGATGGGTCTGGGTCACGGTCGCACCTACGACCACTTGCGCATCCATCTCCCGGAGCGCGAAATCTATGTGCTGGATCGCGAGACCGACTGTTTCGCCGACTGCACGCCGCCACAGAATTATTTGTTGCTCGGCGTCATCGAGGACACGCTTGCTGCCGCAGCCACCCGCTTTGGCGGACAGGTCATCCTGGCACATGCGGATATGGGTTCATATGTCGAAGCGAATAATATTGCGACAAGCGCCAAACTGAGCCGATGCCTCCCGCCGGTCCTTTCGCCGCATGCCATCGTCCTGTCCGATTTGCCGCTCGAACTTTCGGGGACCCGTTCGCTACCGCATCCACCGGGCGCGCGCCAAGACACGTATTTTCTCTACGTCAATGGGCCCCGGTGATCCGCTGGCCGCAACGGATCAAGCCGCGATCCTCCTACGAGATGTTCTCGATCATGGACTTCTTCCCGACATTCGCAAAGCTTGCGGGCGTGTTCAACATCGAATCGGACCCGCATGAGGAGCACAATTTCGCTGAGATGTACAACTGGGTCCTCGGCCCGGTGTTGAAGACGGTGGAGGCCCTGGATGATCCTAAGACGCACCGACCTTAGCCGGTCAGTGAAACTTACAGAGTATCGTGGCGGTCGATCCTGCCAGCGGCCGGCAAGTTCAGACGACTTCCCCTAAGGACAATATCGCTCAGTGGAGTTTCGCGTAATCTCAGTCGGGACGAGTTGCTTGAGCAGCCGCGCTTGGTTGCCACCCCGTCACAAGCGCAAAACCTAGGAAGGAGCATGACAATGAACCGTATTGCGACTTTTTCTATGATTGCCAGCCTCTCCGCCCTGAGCTTCGTTGGAATCGTGCACGGTCAAGGTGCCGCAATGGACTGGCCCAAAGAGATTGAGCAAACTGTCCGCAGCTACAGCGGCGACAAGATCAATGTCGTCGATGTAAGCACACTTGCGGAGCAGAACCAAACGCGCATGTGGGTCGAGCATGCCACGCCGGAACAACGTGCGGCGCTGCTCGAGGCGGTCAAAGCGAACAAGTCCTTGGCTGAAAAGCTGAAGGCGCAGAACGTCGAGATGGACAACATTGGCGGCGCTGAACAGGCGACTGACGGCGGGCTGACGATCTACGTTCGCTAACCCTCCCCGGGGTCAGTAAAGCGGGGTGCGGAACACCGATGGTGCTCGCGCCGCATCCCGCTCCATCCGCGAGCATACCGCGGCAGGCGTTCGGTACTCGTTACCTTTATGGGACGCCCCACGCGCGAAACCTCCCCCACCCCGTCATTTCCCGCAAGCCAAGCTCGCCGACGATCCGGCGGGCTGCTTCGGCCCAACGTCGAACGCCTTGGTGGACCATACCGGCCGAGACCAGCGGCATGGCCATGACCAACTCAATCAGTTCCGGCAGTTTCGACGGGGTGCGTCGGCCGGTCAGCTTCCGCGCCATCATCTGCCGCGCCAACGCCAGCCGGTCACTTCGAAGCGCTTCGTGCTCGCGTCACTCAACGGGCCCGCCAACGCATCTCCGTTCATCGCGCCAACCATCCTCCATCGACCGGGATGACGGCACCATGCATGTAGCGTGACGCCGGCGCGAGCAGGAAAACGGCAGCATCGCCGATATCCTCGGGGGTGCTCCAGCGGCCAGCAGGAATGCGATCGATGATCGCAGCGCTGGATCGACGTCCGTGCGAAGCGCCTTGGTGTTGTTGGAGACGATATAGCCAGGCGCGATAGCGTTGACATTGATACCCTGGCTTGCCCATTCGTTGGCAAGAATCCGCGTTATGCCCAGCACCCCATGCTTTGACGCCGTATAGGAGGCGACGCGAATGCCGCCCTGGAAGGACAGCAGTGAGGCGATGTTGACGATCCGCCCGACGCACTTTTCGTCAAGAAGCCTTCGGCCGTAGGCCTGGCTCAGAAGAAAGGCAGCCTTCAAGTCGAGGTCGATCACCTCGTCCCAGTCCGCCTCCGAGAGTTCGACCGAGGCGGCTCGGCGGATGATCCCGGCATTGTTGACCAATCCGTCCAGGGAGCCGAAATACTCCCAGACGCGATCGATCAACCGCTTGACCGCATCACCATCGGCGAGATCGCAAGCAAACGACACCGCCCTGCCGACCGCTGCTCCAACCTTTTCGACCGTCTCCGCCATGGACGAGCGCCCGACCGCGACCACCTCGCCGCCGGCCCGGCCGATCGAAACTGCAATACCTTGGCCGATCCCGGTGTTGGCGCCGGTGACCAGCACGCGCCTTCCCACCAGGCTGAAGGCGGAACGGTCGCTCATCGCGGCACCTCCATCGGCACCGGGTCGACGTCGGTGTAATCGACATTGTCGCACCTGCCGAAACAGGCGCGCAGAAACCCAACATGTTGGGACTATTCCTCGATATCGACCTTGTCGAATCGATGCGAACCCAAGGGTTCCATCACGTAGTTCTTCACCTTTTTCGACATCGGCAGCACAACGGTGGAATGAGCAATCGGAACCCAAGGTGCCTGGTCGCTGATCATGGCCTGCGCTTCTTCGTACAGTTTCGTCCGCTCGCTCTGATCCGAGCTGGTACGCGCCTGCTGGAAGATCTCGTCGAGCGGCTTGTCGCACCAGTTGGCATTGTTGCTGCCGCCAACGCCCGAGCAGCTGAAGAAGTAGCTGAGCAGATTGTCGGGATCGCCGTTGTCGCTCGTGCCGCCCAGGATGACGGCGCCATCGCGCGCTTCGTCGCGCACCTTCTTCAGGTACTCGCCCCATTCATAGGAAACGATCTCGACGCCGATGCCGACCTTGGCAAGGTCCGCCTGCATCAGCTCGGCCGCGCGACGAGCATTCGGCATGTATGGACGGCTGACGGGCATCGCCCAGATTTTCATCTTCAGATCTTTGACGCCGGCTCCGTCGAGAAGCTTCTTTGCCGCTTCCGGATCGTAGCTGTAGCCCTCGATGCTGCCGTTATAGCCCCACATCGTCGGCGGCAGGACGCTTTTGGCGACCTGGCCCATGCCCTGATAGACGGAATCAACGATCGCCTTGCGGTCGATCGCCATGTTGATGGCGCGGCGCACCTCCAGCTTGTCGAACGGCGCGACCAAGGTGTTCATCGCGAGATAGGAGACGTTGAGACCCGGTTGTTCCAATACCGTCAGGTCCGGATTTGCCTTCAGCCCGGCAACATCGGCCGGCGCCGGGTACGGCGCGATATGGCATTCGCCCGCCTGAAGTTTCTGCATGCGTGTCGTCGGGTCGGTGGTGATCGCGAAGATGAGATTGTCGATCTTCGGCGCGCCGGCCCAATAGTCTGCATTGGCTGCAAAGCGGATCGCCGCATCTTGCTGGTAGTCGACAAACCGGAACGGCCCGGTGCCGACAGGCTTGCGGTCGAGGTCCTCGCGCCGTCCCTCAGCCGCCAGCTTGTCGGCGTACTCTTTCGACATGATCGAGCCGAAGTTCAGGGCAAGCTTCGCCGGAAGCGACGCATCCGGTTGCTTCAGCACGAACTTGACGGTCATTTCATCGACCTTGACGATGTCCTTGATGACCGTTGGCATGTCCATCGCGTTGAACATTTCCCAGTTCGCACCAGGAAAGTAGCTGTTCCACGGGTCGTCCTTGTCCAACTGGCGAATGTAGGTGAAGAGCACGTCGTCTGCGTTGAAATCCCGTGTCGGGGTGAAATCATCCGTCGTCTGGAACTTCACGCCTTCCCGCAGTTTCAGCGTGTATTCGAGATTGTCCTCGGAAATGGTCCAGCTTTCGGCGAGGCCCGGGGCGACGTTGGTGGTGCCGGGCTCGAATTCAGTGAGGCGATCGTAGATCGTCTCGGCCGAAGCATCCCACGTGCTGTTGGCCGAGTAGAGCGCTGCGTCGAACCCCTCTGGCGCGCCCTCCGAGCAATAGACGAGCGTCTTCGCCATGGCAGGCGTCAGCGCCACGCCCGAAAGCATGGTTGCTGCAAACAGGGAAACAAGGGTTTTGCGCGTCCGCGCGAATTTCAAAGTCATTGGCGTGTCCTCCCTTGGGAATGGAATGCGAAATGCCCGGCGGATGTCTCGCCGGCTGAGGTCAATCGGCTTTGCCGGCCGTCGTGCCGAGGCCACGGCCTGGCGACCAGACCGGGTCTGGCGTGGTCCAAAGCACGTCGTTGCGGATCAGCTTCACCAACTCGTTCGCCTGCAGGTCGAGGAAGCGCTCGCCCTTTTCGGCGGTTGCGCTGCGAGGATCGCCCCAGGTGCCGGTGACCGGCGCCCGCTCGGCGAAGGAATAGAAGCGCGACACGTCCGCAGTTACGTCAACGGGATGCTGCTGGTTGCCGAAGGCCTGGCCGAACATCTCGGTCTTTACCGCATCCGGAACGATCGCCAGCATGACCGACGCTTCGCCCTCACAGGCATGGTGCGCACCGGTGTCGACCTCGAAGATCTTGCTGGCCTCCTCTGGCGCCAGCATCCACGGCGTTGTGGCGACGATCGGCATGGCGAACTCGACCGCCAGTTCGCGCACGGCAACCGCGAGCGGGTCCATGTTGCCGCCGTGACCGTTGACGATGAACAGCCGCGAGAAACCGAGCGTCTTCAGCGATCGGACGATGCAGCGAATGACGCGGCTCAGCGTATCGTAGTCCAGCGTGATGGTGCCGCCGAAAGGCAGGTGGTGTTCGCTCATGCCGAGCCACAGGCCGGGAAGAACGGCGACCGGGATGTCGTCGGCCACGAGACGGGCGGCACGGATGGCCGCGGCCGATGCGCTGGCTGTGTCGGTAATGACCGGCAGGTGCGGCCCATGCTGTTCCAGCGAACCGATCGGCAGGACGGCAAGCGCGCCCGGCTTTCCGGCGAGTTCACGCAGGCTGGGTGCGGTCATGCGCGCCCATTCGACTTCCTTCTTCATCTTAGGCCTCTTTCATCAGATCAAATTCATTTCGGCTCGTAGCCGCGTGGACTGCCGCACGCGCGACGGCGTCCGCCGACATGGGGAAAAATGCGGAAGCGGCAGCTGACAGGGGCACCGATCGGCATCGGTCAGGTCAATGTCGTCTCCGGCGGCGTAGGTCGCGCTTCGTTCGAGTGCAGTGGTGCGATCCGCTCCAAATATGCACAGTCGGAAATATCAATCAAATTATTTTTCCGATACGAAAATTATCTTTCTTAAAATATCAGAACAGCGCATCAAATGATATGGAGCGGCCACCCCGCCAGCCGTGCCGACGGTCGGCGGAGTGTGTCTATAACGCTCGTCTGCGCCTCACCCCTGCGCCAGATGACACCTTGCACAGCGTGCGCCCTCGCCTAGGTGCTGGAGAACCTGCGGCGCCTCGCAGCCGGCTGCAGCCTTGCCGCAGCGTTCCTTGTAGAAGCAACCGGTTGGCAGTTTTCGGTTGTTTGGAAGCTCGGCGGTCCGCACCTCCGCAATGGTCGGCAAGGGACTTGCGAAACTCGGAGCCGCGGCCAGAAGCGTCTGCGTGTATGGGTGCCGAGGATCGCCCAGCACCACGTCGGCCGGGCCTGATTCAACTATCTGGCCGAGATACATCACCGCGACATCGTCGCAGAAGTGGCGCACCAGTGCGACATCGTGCGAGATCATGAGGTAGGCGAGCCCCCGCTCCCGCTGCAGTTTCAGAAGCAGGTTGATGATCTGCGCCTGGACCGACACGTCGAGCGCCGATGTCGGTTCGTCCAACACCATGAGGTCGGGGTCCGTGCTGATGGCGCGGGCGATGGCAATGCGCTGGCGCTGTCCCCCTGAAAACTCGTGTGGCAGACGATCGAGATGTTCCGGCCTAAGACCGACAGCGGTCGCCAGTTGTTCCGCCTTCGCATGCAGCTCGGCGTTGCTATGCCGGCCGCGAATATGCAGCGGCTCGCTGATGAGCCGCCAGACCGGCAGGCGCCGATCGAGCGAGGATTGCGGATCCTGGAAAACGATCTGCATCTTCTGCCGCAGCTGGCGCTTCTCTCTGCCCTGCGCTGCCTGAAAATCCTGACCGTCGATCGCCACCCTACCCTGCTCGTATGGCGCAAGCCCGATGATCGCCTGGGCGAGCGTACTCTTGCCGCAACCGGATTCGCCGACAATGCCGAGGCTTCTGCCGGCACGAACTCTAAGGGTGACACCGTTGACGGCATGCACATGCGAAGTGGGGCGCCCGAGCCAGTTGCGGGACGCCGGGAAGCGGACATGGAGGTCGGAAACCTCCAGAACCGGCTTTGCCATCGTGTCAACGCCTTCGGTCATTGCCGGCTCCCTGCTTTGATGTTTCTGGCGCGACACCACGCCGCCAGCACGCCACCTGTTGGCTGTCGGCCCCGGCCAACTGCGGAGACTGGGATCGACAGAGATCAACCGCTTCCTTGCATCGCGGCTGGAAATAGCAGCCAGCCGGTGGATGCAGGAGATTAGGCACCGCGCCGGGGATCGCTTCGAGCTCCTGTTTTGGCGCCACCCGCTCCGGCAGGCAGCGCAATAGCGCCTGGGTATAGGGGTGCTGCGGCGCCTCGAGCACGGTGCGGGTCGCACCATGCTCAACGATCCGTCCGGCATACATCACGTAGAGCCGGTCGCAGAGCTGCGACACGACGGCGACGTTGTGCGAGATGAAGATCACCGACGTCCCGGTGCGGCGCGCACGGTTCTGGATCAGCCGCAGGATTACGGCCTGGACGGTGACATCGAGCGCGGTCGTCGGCTCGTCGGCGATGATGAGGCCGGGATTGCAGGAGAACGCCATGGCGATCAGCACGCGTTGCCGCATGCCGCCGGAGAGTTCGAACGGATAGAGCTTCATCACCCGCTCGGGCTCGCCGATCAGCATGTCGGCAAGAATATCCCGCGCAATGCGCCTGGCATCCGACAAGCTTGTCTCCTCGTGACGCATGATGACGTCAGTCAGCTGCTTGCCGATGCGGATCGTCGGGTTCAGCGCGTTCATCGGCTCTTGAAAGATGGTCGAGAACACCTTGCCGCGCACATCCTGCAACTGACTGTCGTCCATGGCGAGAGTACTATGGCCAAAGAGCCTGACCGAGCCGCTGGTGATCCTGTAGCGCCCCCTGGGCAGCAGCCCAGTCGCGGCCATGGTGGTCACCGATTTGCCGCAGCCGGACTCGCCGACAATCCCGACGATCTCAGCCTTTCCGACATTGATCGACACATTGTCGAGCGCCTTGATCGCGCCGCTGAAGGTGGGAAACTCCAGCGAAAGATTGTGAATGGCCAGCGCCTGGCCGCGTAACTCTGCCGTACCGGTCATCATCTGCCCCTCAAGCGCGGGTCGAGCATATCGCGGATGCCGTCGCCAACGAGATTGCATCCCATCGCCGTGATCAGAATGGCGAGACCCGGGAAGGTCGCGTACCACCACTGATCGAGCATGTAGCTGCGACCGCTGCTGACAAGAGCGCCCCATTCGGAGGTCGGCGGCTGCGCGCCGAGGCCGATGAAGCTGAGCGCGGCCGCAATCAGCACGACGCCGCCAAGATCGAGCGTTGCCTGCACGATGATGGGCGACATCGCGTTCGGCAGGATATGCCAGCGAAGGATGTAGAATGGCGAAGCGCCGAAGGTGCGGGCCGCCTTCACGAAGACCTGCTCGCGCAAGGAAAGCGTTTGACCGCGGGCCAGGCGCACATAGGCGGGAATACGCACGATCGCCACGGCCAGCATGGAATTGAACAGGCTTGGACCAAGCGCTGCGGCCAGCGCCATGGCCAGTACCAGCGCCGGCAGAGCAAGAACGACATCCATAAGCCGCATGATGGCGGTGTCGACCCGCCCGCCGACCACACCGGAAAAACAGCCGATCAGCACCCCGACCGACATCGAAATCAGGACGATCATGAAAGCGGCGCCACAGGATGCCCTCGCCCCAAAGATCACGCGCGAGAACAGGTCGCGGCCAACCTCGTCCGTGCCGAACCAATGCGCGGTACTCGGCGGCAACAGGCGCGCCGTCAAGGAGACCTTGTCCGGATTGTACGGCGCGATCACCGGTGCAGCGATGATCATGATGAGAACGAGCAGAATGATGGCAGCGCCAACGAGGGTCAGCGGGCTGCGGCGGCTCAGATACCACAGATAGTGCAGCCGCTCGGAGATGGGCTTGGTCCTGCGCGCTGCGGCAGTCGATGCAGCAGGTTCTGTCGGCATGACGGCGGACATGATCAGACCTCCCTGATCTGCGGGTCGGCGAGCATGTAGGCGAGATCGACCAGGAGGTTGATCAGCACATAGCCGATGGATGCGACGATCGTGAAACCCATGATGGCGGGAAAATCGAGCGTCTGAATGGAGGTCACGACATAGGTGCCCATGCCCGGCCAGGCAAAGATCGTCTCGGTCAGCACTGCTCCATAGAGAAGGTCGCCAAGCGCCAGTCCCAACAGGGTGATCGAAGGGATCAGCGCGTTTCTGAGTGCGTAGTTGAAGACGATCATGCCCTTGCGCAGGCCGCTCGCGCGGGCGGTGCGGATATAATCTTCCTGCAGCACATCCAGCATCGAGGCGCGGATCTGGCGGGTGATCACGCCCATATTGGCGAAGGCCAGCACGAAGCCCGGCAGGATGATGTGGTAGACGGCGCTGCAAAAGGCATCGAAGCGGCCATGCAGCAGCGAGTCGATCAGCAGGAATCCGGTGATGCGTTCGGGTGCAACGATGCCCATGGCCAGGCGCCCGCTGCCAGGCAGTATCTGGAACTTGGCGTAGAAGAGGTAGATCAGGATCAGGCCGAACCAGAACACCGGCATTGAGATGCCGCAGACGGAGACCGTCCGCGCGATCTGGTCGATCGGGCCGTCCTTGTAGACGGCCGACAGCACGCCGAGTGGTACGCCCAGACAGATCGCAATGAAGAGCGCGACCGTTCCGAGTTCCAGTGTTGCCGGCAAGAAGGTACGAATATCGGCTGCAACCGGGCGGTTGGTCCGCAAGGACGTTCCCAGATCGCCTTGCAGGAGATTGCCGATATAGATGGTGAATTGTTCGACGACCGGGCGATCCAGACCCAGGTTGCGCCTGACGTTCTCAAGCGTTTCGGCGCTTGCCCTATCGCCCGCAATCATGCGCGCGGGATCTCCCGGAATGAGGTGAGAGATCGTGAAGGTGATGACCGCGACCCCGAGCACCACAAAAAGCAGCAATATCAGACGCGGAATGATGATGCGGGTGATTGCCATGGACGTCAGCCTTTCCAGCAGGAAAACCTTGCTTGGGAAACGATGAAACCCTGCCGTCACAGCCGTTGGGGCCGGCGGCAGGTGTTCCGTGGATTGAGGCCTGTTGAGCGAGAGGATCGCTTCAATCCGGCCCCTCACTCCGTCTTCGACATCGTCCCGAAGTTGTAGACCTGGATCAGCATGGGATTGTAGACATAGCCTTTCACCACGGCGCGACGGGCGAAGATGTCATTCTTCTCCATGATGTAGAGATAGGGCGCGTCCTCGGTCGAAAGCTTCTGCGCCTCGATGTAAAGAGCCTTGCGCTTGACCTCGTCGACGATCGATCCCGCCTCACGCACGAGATCGGTCACCTGCTTGTTGCCGTAGAAGGAACGGTTGCCCGGGCCGCCCATTTTGTCGGCGTCGAACCAATAGTTCATGAACATGTAGGGGTCGGCAAAGTCAGGCGTCCAGGCACCGGGAGCCATATCGAATTTGCCGTTGGCCACCAGTTCGCGTTTGGTCGTGTCGGCGACCGCCTGCAGATCGAGCTTGATGCCGACTTCAGCCAGTGACGCCTGCAGCGCCAGCCCAACCGGCTCCCAGGCAGGGTCCGCCTGAGAGAAGGTATAGGTCAGGTGAATATCGCTCTTGCCGGAGTCGGCAAGCAGAGCCTTGGCCTTCTCGATGTCGTATGTGTACTGGAAGCCCTGCGGGTCGTGTCCCCACATGCCGCTCGGCACCGCGCCGCGCATTTGCTTGGCCTGGCCGAGCATGATGCCGTCGATGATGCCTTGATAGTCGACCGCATAGGAAATCGCCTTGCGAACCTTGGCGTCGTCGAGCGGCGGCTGGCGGTTGTTCATGTAGATGTAGTTCACATACATGCTGGGATTGCTCTCGACCACGACGGAAGCGTCCTTTTGCAGCGCCTCCGCCTGATCGAGCGGGATCTGTTCGATGATGTCGGCATCGCCGTTGGTCAACTGAAGGCGGCGGGCCGACACGTCGCCGACGATGCGAATGACGACCTGTTTCAGCGCCGGCTCAGTGCCTGCGTAATGTTCGTTGCGGTCGAGCACGATGCTCTGGTTCCGCTCCCAGGAGGCGATACGGTAGGGCCCGCTGCCGGCGGAGTGCTCGGCAAGCCAGGCCTTCGCCATGTCGCCGTCCTTTTCATGCTCCATCACCTTGGGATTGATGATCGCTGCCCCGGAGACGGCCAGCGTCGAAATGAACGGCGCGAACGGCGCCGTCAGATGAAATCTGACAGTCTGCGGATCGACGACCTCGACCTCCTTCAGCACCGGGAACGCGTCGGACGGTCCGGCCTTCAGCTTCATCAGCCGGTCGAAGCTGAATTTGACGGCCGCGGCATCGACCGGTGAACCGTCATCGAACTTGTGGCCGCTGGCGAGCTTGAAGGTCCACACGAGGCCGGCATCGTCGGCGGTCCAGCTTTCAGCCAGTTCGGGCCCGACCTCCGTTGAGCCGCCCTTGTAGGCGACGAGCCTTTCGTAGGCGGCATAAATCAGTGTGTAGCCGCTGTTGCTGATTTCAACTCCAGGATCGGCAGTCGGTGGATCTTCCGCTCGCGCCATCACCAGCACGTCCTGCGCTGCGATCGCGCCGGAAAGAGGCGTCGACGCCAGAAGCAATGCAACGCCGATCGATTTCCACTTGGAACCGTTCATCTCGTAGTCCTCCCCAGAACTGCGGCGCACAATGCCCTCCCGGCATTCACCGCAGTGCTAGACTAGGAAACGCTTTTCCTAAGTGCAATATTTTTTTCTTATCGTATGTGTTTTTTAGTTTCGATCAGCTTTTGAGCTTGATCGTCTGCGCGTTCGCCAGTGTGGAGACCAGCTCGGTTTCCGGGGTCGAGCAAACGCACAGGATATGCGCGGGTTCTTCGCTGACGCTGAGATAGGCGTGACCCATTATCGCGTCGAAGTAGCAGGAATCGCCCTTCTTGAGCCGCAAAGGCGCATAGATCTCGGTGTGAAGCTCCAGTTCCCCTTCGAGAACGTAGAAGAACTCCTCGCCCTTGTGCCGGATAAGCGGCCCAAACTCCTCAAGTGTGCGTGCACGGGCTACCGCCACGATCGGAACCATCGACTTCTTAGAAATCTCCGTGCAAACATAGAGATAGTCGTAGTTCTGCGTGATGATCGCCCGCCCGTCGCCGGACTTGGTGTAGGTGCGCCGCCCCAGCATGTTGGGGGCTTCCTCAGCGCCCGCCATGGTCCCGAAAAGCTCGACGATGTCGACCTTCAGGCCCTGGGCAAGCTGGATCAGTCGGTCGTAAGTGAGCTGCATCTGGTTGTTTTCGACCTTGGAAAGGGTCGAGACCGCAAGCCCGGTCATGGAACTCACCTCTGCCAACGTCCAGCGATTGCGGTTGCGAATATCCTTCAGGATATCGCCGAGACTGGATTTCGCATCGGTCATCGTTGGCGTCTCCAATTTGCCTGCAGCCGTTCCGGACCGCGTGCCGATCTCGGCTCAGCCCGCGACGCGGCAGAATCCGACTGGCATGATAGGAAAACCATTTCCTATAATACGTGGCCGAAATCAACATTGCCTCGAAGGCAATGCGTGCCGGCGACAACCCTGCCCGCGATCGTCTTCGGATCGATACCGCCCTTGCCCTACCCCTCGAATGGGTTGGCGACCCTGGGCCAATAGGGTCGCTTCAGCTTGGTAAAGGCCAGTTTCTCGAATGAGGGCTGCAAGGCACCGGGCGCGCTGACGTAGAGAATTTCGCGCGCGATGGGTTCGAAGCCTGCGCGGAAGTGGTTGCTGGATTTCACCACGACGATCTTCTTCTGCGCCGGGTCCAGGCCGAGCGCGGTCATGCATTCCGGGTGGAAGGTTTGTGTGCGCACGGAGTTCAGCACGATGTCGACGTTGCCGGCACTGACCCAGACGGCATCGCCGATGCCGAGCGGCGTCGGCCCGAAGCGCTGTGTGATGCCCGAAGCGACACACCTGACCGTCACCGTCAGATCGAGGGGATCGCCGGAAGCCGGCCCGACCTTGCCGCCGATCCTGAGCGCCAATGTGGCCCCCTCTCCCGCCTCGCGGCACATGCGCACCGCAATCGGGTCCCAATAGAGGCAGGTCGCCACGTCTTCGATGCCGCGCTCGATGATGCGACGCAGGATGAAGGTCGAGTCTCCAGGTGCTCCGCCGCCTGCATTGTCGGAGACGTCGGCAAGCACGATCGGACCGCTCTTCGCGGCAATGGCCCGATCCAGCGCCGCGTCGATACCGAGATAGTCTCCGCGCATTTCTTCGCGCGCATCGAATATCTCCCGACCGAAGGACCGGGCGGTGCGCGCAGCCTTTTCCGGGTCATTGTCGGTGACGACGAGCATCTTGGCGCCGACATCCTCGACATCGCCCCAGGGGAAGCCGTGGCCGAAGGAGACCGACAGCACGCCATCCTGCCCCTCCACGGCTTTCATGCGATCGACAATGCCGCGCAACGGCGCGCGATGCGGGTGGAAGGTGTTGATCATGCGGCAGTCATAAACGCCCATGGCTGGTCGCACTTCGCCCGCGAGGGTCCGCTCCACCAGCCGGAACAACTGGCCGGCTACCTCCTCGATGTCCGTATGCGGATATTCCTTGTAGGTGGCGATCATGGTCGCATTGGCGAGCATGCGGTCGGTGATATGGCAATGGAGATCAAGTTCGGCGGCAACCGGCACATTCGCCCCGACCAGCCCGCGCACATGCTCGAGCAGATCCCCCTCGACATCGTCATATCCTTCGGCGACGCAGGCGCCGTGCAGGGCAAGCATGACGGCATCGACCGGCATGGCCGCCTTGAGGTCGCCAAGGATGGTGGCGCGGAAGCTCTCATAGACCGCCCGCGTGGTCCTGCCGCCTGGCTCGGCCACCGCGCACAGGCTCTCCACCACGCACCAGGCCTTTTCTTGAGCGGCCTTGCGCCAGACAGACAACTGCGACGAGCAGCAGGTGAGCGGCCTGCTGGTGGCATCGCCGTAGGCGATCAGGTTTTCCCGGAAGGCCTCAAGGCCCGTCTGCATCGGCGAAAATGTGTTGGTCTCGGTGTCCAGCCCAGCGATGAACAGTTTCATTTTTACCTCTTGCCTCTCAAGAAAGATATTTTCTAATCATAAAACTATGTTTATCGTCGGAAAGTCAAATGCATTATCCGCGCCCTCGCGCGGCTGACTGGGGAGGTAGGAATGCGCGTCTATATTTCCGCGGATATCGAGGGCATCGTTGGGGTCGTCAGCCGCGACCACCTGATGCCCGAAGGTTTCGAGTATGAGAACGCCCGGCGCTGGATGACGGACACAGTGGTCCATGCCTGCGAGGCTGCGCGTGAAGAAGGCGTGGAGGAAGTCATCCTCAGCGATTCTCATGGAAATGGCGAGAGCATCCTGATCGACCGCCTGCCCGACTATGTGCAGGTCGTGCGTAGCTGGCCGCGGCCGCTGATGATGATGCAGGGCATCGAGCTCGGGTCCTTCGTCGGCGCCATGCTTCTCGGCTATCACGCCGGGGCAAGCCACTCGGGGGGCGTGCTGTCGCACACCATCGGCGGCACAGCCTTCGCCGAGGCGGATCAACGGCGTCGTCATGCCGGAGGCCGGCATCAATGCGGCCATCGCCGGGCATTTCAATGTCCCGGTGCTGCTCGCCTCGGGCGACAACATTGCCTTGGACGAGATCAGGGAGCGCATCGGCGACATCGTGACGGTGCCGGTGAAGCAGGTCTACAGCACACAATCGGCGATCACGCTGACGCCGGCCGTCGCGCATCGCCGCATCCGCGAGGGCGTCAAGGCGGCGCTGGCAAGAGCAGGCTCGGCAAAACCGTTCAGACTGGAAAACCCTGTCCTGGAGATCGTGTTCCGAAATCGCCTGCCGGCCGAGTATCTCTCCTATCTCAAGGGCGTCGAGCGCACTGATGGTTACACGATCCGCTACCAGGGCGACGACATGGTCGACGTCTCGCGCTTCATCCAGTTCGTGGTCGGCTACAATTCGCGCCTGACATTCTGACAAGCCCTTCTGCGGAATCAAACAATGACTACCTCCATCGTCCTCGGCGCCGGCATGGTCGGCGTTTCAACCGCGCTCGCATTGCAGGAGAGCGGGCATCAGGTGGTGCTGCTGGATCGCAAGGCGCCGGGCCGGGAAACCAGCTATGGCAACGCCGGCATCATCCAGACCGAGGCCGTCGAGCCCTATGCCTTCCCTCGCTCCGTGACCGAGATCGCGAGGGTGGCGCTGAAGCGCGGCAACGACGTCGATTGGCGGCTGCGCGATATGCCACGCTTGGTGGGCCCGCTCTGGCGCTATTTCGCGCAGTCGGCGCCCGCGCCTTACGCGAGAACCATCGCGGCCTATTCACAACTGGCGCTGCGTGCGAGTGACGATCACGCGCGTTTCATCGAACCCGCCGGCGCTGGGGAACTGATCGTCCGGCAGGGCTGGCGCGCGGTCTATCGTACACCCGCGACATTCGAAGCGGCTGCCGCCACCGCGGAGCGGCTGAAGCGTGTCTACGGCGTGCCGTCAGCGGTGCTTGGTGCATCCGAACTCGCAGCAAGCGAGCCGGCGCTGCAACCTCGGCTCGCGGGTGCGGTCCATTGGACCTCTCCCTGGACCTGCCGTGACCCGGGTGAACTGGTCGCGCGCTATGCCGCTCTGTTCGTCGCGCGCGGTGGAACGCTGGCCCGCGGCGACGCCATGAGCCTGCAGCAGAATGGCGCCGGCTGGCAGGTGTTGTCCGAGGGCGGCACTTTTACGGCACAGAACGCGGTCATCGCCTTGGGTCCATGGTCGCCGACACTCGCGAAGACGTTCGGCTATCGCATCCCCATGGTGTTCAAGCGCGGTTATCACAGGCATTTCGCAGGTTCGAACGGACCGCGCATTTCGATGCTGGATGTCGACCGTTCCACGCTGGTTGCACCGATGAACGCAGGGTGGCGGGTATTGACCGGTGCGCATATGGCACCGCCGGGCACAGCGCCGGCATCGCGACAGATACTGCACGCCGCCAACGCCGCGCGCGAGCTTTTTGGCTTGGGCGAGGCCGTCGAAGCAACGCCCTGGTCGGGCACCCGGCCCTGCATGCCCGACATGCTGCCCGTCGTCGGTCCGACCCGGTATAAGGGCCTGTGGTTCCATTTTGGCCACGGCCATCAGGGCTTCACATTGGGCCCGACGACCGCCTTCATTCTGGCGGAGCAAATCGAGGGGGGACACGGCAATCCGCTCGCCCTGCCCCTGACGCCATCCGCGCGAGGCTGGGCATAAGGCGCGGCTTTGCGCCGTTCGGTATGGACGCTGGATAGGATTACGAGAACGAGTACTTGCGGACTGGCGAGATTTTCAGCGTCTCGCCAGTCGAAGCGGTGCGGTCCCTTGGCACACCGGCAACGCTCATAGCGCGCCGCAGCCTTACTTATTTTCTCTTCAACGGACCGTTCGGTTCCGTCCCGGTACAGCCTTCATGCGGCTGCATCCCGGAAGTTGCCAGTTCGGCCGGGCGCTTAGCGCTTGAGAAGCTGTCCCCCTCGCCGGTTCCTCCGTGCCAGCGGCGATCGTTTTGTTCCTCGCGGCCGCTTTCTTCCAATCCTCCAGCGCATTCAGCGCGAATATGCACAGGCGGAAATATTCTCCGGTCGCCAGCTTGACTCCGTTTCGGCGTGCTTCTATCAAGTTGTAGGCCTAACCCTACAATTGGATGCCATGCACCACTCTCACTCATCTTCAACGTCCGCGCTGTCACTCGCAGACCTTCCCGGTCCGGATGTCGCCATCCGCCCACTGCATCACCCCTGGCGGTGGATCAGTGGCGGTCTCGTCATCCTGCTGCTTGCGGTAATCGGGCGCGCCTTCGCAGTCGGGCAAATCCAGTGGACGGTGGTCGGCGAGTTCCTGACGGCGGGCGTCATCATCACCGGCTTCGGTTGGACGCTGCTGATCTCGGCCTGTGCGCTGGTGCTTGGCGTCTTTCTTGGTTTCGCTTTCGGCATCATGCGGCTCTCGGAAAATCCGATCCTGCGCTTTGCTGCATGGCTCTATGTCTGGGTGTTCCGCGGCACGCCGGTGCTGCTGCAGTTGCTCATCTGGTTCAACATCGCTCTGGTCTTCCCGCGCCTCTATATCCCCGGGCTCATCGATGCCCGCATGGTCGATGTGGTGACGCCGTTCGTTGCAGCTGTCCTCGGTCTCGGCGTGAACGAAGGATCCTATCTGACGGAAGTGGTGCGCGGCGGCATCTCTTCGGTCGACAAGGGCCAGAAGGAAGCTGCCCATACGCTCGGCATGACGCCGGGCCAGACGATGCGGCGTATCATCCTGCCACAGACCCTGCGGCTGATCCTGCCCGTGCTCGGCAACAGCGCCATCGGCATGCTCAAGTTCTCCTCGCTCGCTGCCACCATCGCCATGGGCGAGATGCTGAACGCCGCACAACGCATCTACTTCATCAACGGCGCTGTGATCGAACTGCTGTTCGTCTGCGCCGTCTGGTATCTGGCGGGAACCACCGTTCTTTCCATCGGCCAATACTATCTCGAACGCCATTTCGGCCGCGATTCAGCCGCAACCAGCGAGCGCCGCTGGTTCAAAGGATGGGCGCGTCGTCCCGTCGCCTCGGGGGAAGCATGACACTCGCAGTCAAGGCGGTCGGTATCCGCAAGAGTTTTGGCAGCCACGAGGTCCTGAAGGGTCTCGATCTGGAAGTCACCTATGGTGAGGTGCTCTGTATCCTCGGGCCCTCGGGCAGTGGCAAGAGCACCTTCCTGCGCTGCATCAACCATCTGGAAACGCCGAATGGCGGCTATGTCTGGGTCGACGGCGCGATCATGGGCTACGAGCTCAGCCGCGGCGCGCTTGAGGAATTGCCGGTCAAGCGGCTCAGGGCGCAGCAGAGCCAGCTCGGCATGGTGTTCCAGCATTTCAATCTTTTCGCGCACCGAACGGTGCTCGGCAACGTCATCGAGGGACCGATGGTGGTACGCGGCTTGAGCCGCGCCGAGGCCGAAGCCCGTGCCATGGGCCTGCTCGAGCAGGTCGGCATGGCGGCCAAGGCATCGAGTTATCCGTCTCAGCTTTCCGGCGGCCAGAAGCAGCGTGTGGCAATCGCCCGGGCGCTCGCCATGGAGCCGCGCGTCATGCTCTTCGACGAGCCGACCAGCGCGCTCGATCCGGAACTCGTCGGCGAGGTTCTGGAAGTCATGCGCAATCTGGCGCGCGGCGGCACAACGATGATCGTCGTCACCCACGAGATCGGCTTTGCCCGGGAGGTCGCCGACCGCGTCGTGGTGATGATCGACGGCGAGATCCGCGAGATGGGCGTACCCACGCAAGTTCTGAGCAACCCCGGCGACCCGCGCGTGCGGAGTTTCCTCAGCCGCGTGCTGGCCTGAAGACAAGAGTTCAAAAAGAGGGAGAACTGAAAATGAAACAACTGCTACCAATGGTTCTGGGGCTAGCCTCCGCCACCTTCATCAGTCTCGCCGCGGGCGGCGTGGCACAGGCCGCCGACGAGAAGCTCGCGGCCGCTCTGCCGGACGCCGTGCGCGATACCGGAAAGCTGAACGTCACGATCAGCTTTGCCTATCCGCCAATGGAATACAGCGACGCCGGCTCGACGGAACTGAAGGGCTTCGACATCGATCTTGCCAAGGCAATCGCCGGACGCCTCGGCCTGACGGCCGAGTTCCAGAACGTCGAGTTCCCGCAATTGATCCCGCAGGTCGTCACCGGCCGTTCGGACCTGATCATGACCGCCTTCTCCGACAAGGTGGAGCGCCAGACGCAGCTCGATTTCATCGACTACTTCAAGACCGGCAACGTCTTCTATTCGGCTGCCGATCATCAGGGTGAAATTAAGAGCGAAGCCGACCTCTGCGGCAAGACTGTCGCGGTTGCAACGGGAACCAGCTGGGTTACCTGGGCGGAAAATGTCGGCAAGGCTAAATGCGCAGCCGACCAGCTGATCACCGTCATCCAGATTCCGACCCAGGCCGAGCACATCATGCAGATCCGCCAGGGCCGCGCCCAGGCTTCGGTCATCGGCCTTGAGGGACTGCTCGACCTGATGAAGCAGGAGCCGGGCAAGTTCTACCAGATCGGCGAAGTCGGCGACGTCAACCACTACGGCATTGCTTTCGCCAAAGCGAATGGGCAGTTGCGCGATGCCGTAAAGGGCGCGCTCGACGCCATGAAGGCCGATGGCACTTATGCACAGATCCTCGACCGCTACGGCTTGAAACAGGCTGCCGTCGAAGAGTTCAAGATAAACGGAGCCACGAAGTAACCGAACCGCGCCGGAGCCTGCCTTGACCCATCCTTCCATGCCAGACGCCTCCACCATCGCAGCAAATGGAAACCCGGACGACAGACTGGCCCGGCTGCGCCTCGATCTCTATTCGAGCGAGCAGCTCTACCGGCAGCTCTATCGGGCGCTCCGCGCCGCGATTCTCAGCGGTGACTTCTCCGAAGGGGAAGCGATCCCCTCGGAGAACCAGTTGCGCGACCAGTTCGGCATTGCCCGAACCACCGTGCGCAATGCGATGGCGCTTTTGGTTTCGGAAGGTCTGGTTCAGCAGGTTCGCGGCCGCGGCACGATCGTCTCGCACCGGCCGATCAGCCACAACATCTGGAATTTCGGCAGCTTCACGGAGCTTGCCCGCCGCCAGGGCCAGCGCCCGGTGACGCGCGTGCTGGAACACCGGGTGGAGAATGGCGAACTCTTGCTGGTGCGCGCCCGCGGGCTTGCCAATGGCGACACCGTGAGTTGGCTGAACGTCGACACGTCTCAGCTCGATCTTGCCCTCTATCCGGGGATCGACCGCTACGATTTCGCGGCGCAATCGCTCTACGAGGTTTTGCGCCGCGACTATGACCGCCACCCCTTGCGTTCGGAACTGCTGCTCAGCGTCGTGCCGTCTTCCGAGCGCCTCAGGGAGGTCTTTGCCCCGGCGCCTGACGTGCCGGGCTACCTTTGCGCCAGCGGGGATGTGCTCGATGCCGACGACCGGTTGGTCGAGCGCACGTCGATCGTCTACTCGCCGGCAGTCCAGATGAAATTTGCAACGCGCTGGGGGCGCGAGACCGCGCCGCACGGTGCGCAGGAGAGCAAGACATGAGCCGCTTCGGCGACACTTTCACGACCCCAAAACCCATTCTTGGCATGCTACACCTGGCTGGTGACGGCCCCGCGGCCAAGCTTGCCCAGGCCGAAGAAGAGGCCCGCATCATGGCCGGCGAAGGCCTGGACGGGGTCGTGGTCGAGAACTACTTCGGTGGTGCAGAAGACGTCGAGCGGGTGTTGGACCGGCTTTTCGAGTTCGACCTCGGCACCCGCATCGGCGTCAACGTGCTCAGGGACGATGCGCGCGCCTTTGCCCTTGCCAAAACGTACCCCGTTTCCTTTATCCAGGTGGATTCTGTCGCCGGCCATCTGCCGCCGGAAGCGGACGAAGCCTTCGAAGCCGAACTCGCGACACGCAGAGAGGGCGTTTCGGCGCTGTTGCTCGGTGGCGTTCGCTTCAAGTACCAGCCTGTCCTGTCCGGGCGGTCGGAATCGGAAGACGTGCGCATCGGCGCTGCGCGCTGCGACGGTTTGGTGGTCACCTCCGACGCCACAGGCCAGCCGACCGACATGGACAAGGTGGCGCGCTTCCACACTGCAACCGGCGGCAGGACGCCCCTCTTGATCGGCGCCGGCCTGACCGAAACCAATGCCGCCGAGCAACTGGCCAAGGCCGATGGCGCCGTGGTCGGGAGCTGGTTCAAGCACGACCATAAGGACACAGGCCGCGTCGAGGCAGCCCATGTCGCCGGGCTCATGCGCGTCGTGCGCGCCATCAGGAGCGACGCATGAGTGCGGCCGACACGGCTTTCGCCCGCCCGGTGACCCCGGACAATTTCTCGCGATACGGCAAGGTCTATGACCTGACCGGTGACACCGACCCCAAGGTGGTCTGGACCGTCGGCGACGGCTGGCGCGACGGCTTCACGAAGACACCATTGATCGACGGTCGCGGCCATCTCGGCGTCACCCGCGGCGGTAGCGCACCGTGGCATTGCAGCGCGATGGAGCGGCATCCGCATACCGAAGAGGCGATCTTCTGCCTCGCCCAACAGGTTGTCCTCGCTGTCGCTCCGGCATCTGACGCCACGACGCCGGACCGGAATGAGATCGAAGCCTTCGTGATCGCGCCAGGGCAGGCCGTGGTGATGGACCGCAACGTCTGGCACGATGCCTGCCGGGGCGTGTCGGGACCAACCCCCTACTACTGGATGGCCGTCTGCGGTCTCGGTGAAAGCCCTTGGGTTCGGGTTGCTGGTGGCCCGAGGCTGGTGCAAGTCATCCGGGGCAAAGGACCAAGCGCATGACAAGCTTCTTCGTTGGCGACGTCGCGCTCGACGAATACTACACCGCCGATCGCTGGCCGGGCCGAGCCGACAAGGGCATGGTCAAGGAACTCCCGGCCGAGGCCGGTGGCTCCATTGCCAACGCCGCCGTCGTACATGCGGGATTTGGCGGCCCGACGCAGTTCATCTCGCTGCTCAACGATAGTCCCTTGTCGGAACGTTTGATTGCCGATTTGAAGGAGAATGGGGTTGGCGTCGATCACATGCTGATCGATCCCGCCATTCCGGAATCGCGGAACTTCATCTTCCTCGTCGACGGCGAGCATGTCGTTCTGACGGTCGAGATGGGCGAGCAGCCGATGTGGCTCGACCCCGCTGCTCTCGATGCGCTGCGCCAACCAGGCTTTCTCTACACGACGCTCTATCGCGCCCGTCGTCTGCATGCGCGAACGGATGAAGGCGTAGTCAAGCAAGCCGACCTTCTTGCCGATCTCCGCCAGCACGGCCGGCGCGTCATCTTCGATCTCGACGTCGGTGGATGTACGCCGCAGGATATGCCTTATCTCACCGGTGCTGCGGTCGTCATCTTCAACCAGGTCGGCTTCCGCGCTGCCTTCGGCCACGACGAAATCACGTTTATCGGCGACTGGATGCAGGCGCACGATATCGACTGGGTCGTGCGCACCCTCGCCGCCGATGGCGCCGAGGCCCGCAATGGCGACACGATCCTTCGTGTGCCCGGGTTTCCGGTCGACGTCGTTGACGTCACCGGTGCAGGCGACACCTTCGGCGGCACATTGACCTTTTGTCTGTCGCAAGGCCAGACCATCGAAGAGGCGCTGGACTTCTCCGTCGCAGCCGCCTCCCGCTCCGTCACCATCCACGGCCCGCGGGCGGGTAAAGCAGCACCGGAAGATATCCGCCGCTGGCGCGATGACGAGCGCCGGCCGAGATCACGGTGAAACTCGGTAACTGAGCCCTTCCTTTCCGTACGAATTAAATGGACGGCTGGACGTCACGATCTGCCGCCGAGGGGCGAAAACTCAAATCCCCAGCATGCGCCGGTTGGCGGCCTCGTCGGTGCCCGCTCCGGCGAAATCGTCGAAGGCCTTTTCGGTGACGCGGATGATGTGGTGCTTGACGAAGTCGGCACCCTCGCGCGCACCGTCCTCAGGATGTTTCAGCGCGCATTCCCATTCGACCACCGCCCAGCCGGAAAAATCATTGGCCGCCATCTTCGAAAACACCGCGCCGAAATCCACCTGACCGTCGCCGAGCGAGCGGAAGCGGCCGGCCCGGTTGACCCAGCCCTGATAGCCGCCATAGACGCCCTGGCGTCCGGTCGGGTTGAACTCCGCATCCTTGACGTGGAACATGCGGATGCGGTCCTTGTAGATGTCGATGTTGTCGAGATAGTCGAGGCACTGCAGCACGTAGTGCGAGGGGTCATAGAGCATGCAGGCTCTGGCGTGGTTGCCGGTGCGCTCCAGGAACATCTCGTAGGTGATGCCGTCGTGCAGGTCTTCGCCCGGATGGATCTCGTAGCAGACATCCACACCACAATCCTCGGCATGGTCGAGGATCGGTTTCCAACGTTTCGCCAGTTCGTCAAAGGCGGTCTCGACGAGGCCGGCCGGCCGCTGCGGCCAGGGATAGACGAAGGGCCAGGCAAGCGCGCCGGAAAAACTCGCCATGGCATTGAGCCCGAGGTTCTTCGAGGCAGTCAGCGCCAGCTTCACCTGCTCGACCGCCCATTGCTGCCGCGCTTTAGGATTGCCGCGCACTTCCGGTGCCGCAAAACCATCGAAGGCCTCGTCATAGGCCGGGTGCACGGCAACGAGCTGGCCCTGCAGATGGGTGGAAAGCTCGGTCACCTCGACACCGTTGTCGCGCGCCGTGCCGGCGAACTCGTCGCAATAGGTCTTGGAGGTCGCGGCTTGTCTGAGATCGATCAGCCGCGCGTCCCAGCTCGGGACCTGCACGCCTTTGTAGCCGCAGTCGGCCGCCCATTTGGTGATCGCATCCCAGGAATTGAACGGCGCCGCATCGCCGGCAAACTGCGCAAGAAAGAGCCCTGGCCCCTTGATCGTCTTCATCTCTCGTCTCCTCCGTTGGAAAATGTGCCGGGCAATCGAAAGGCGCCGGCGATGCCCGCCTGGGGCTCAAGACGACACGACTTGTGATTTCAGGTGATCGTTGTGGGACGGCAGCCCGCGCCGACCGCGGGCCGCCTTTCAGTCAAGCCTTGATCAGAACGGCGAATCCGGGAAATAGAAGTCCTTGGCATTGTCCTTGGTCACGAGCGTTGCATCGATCGTGTAGACGCCACGGACCGGAACCTGGCCGTAGAAGTTGGCCACGGTCATCTCAAGCGCCGTACCGACCATTGCCGGCGGGTAGAGCACGTCGACCGGGATCATCTTGTCGCCGTCCATGACCTTCTTGATCATTTCCTTCGAGCCGGCGCCGGCAACGACGTATTGGATGTCGGTGCGCTTCGCCTGCTCGATGGCCTGCAGTACGCCGACGGCCATGTCGTCGTCCTGGCACCAGACGACGTCGATCTTCGGGTACTTCGTCAGGTAGTCCTGCATGACCTTAAAGGCATCGTCGCGGTTCCAGTTGCCGTACTGACGGTCGAGAACCTTGACTTTCGAGCCTTCGATGCCCTTGTCGAAGCCGTCCTGGCGCTGCTGGTCGATCGGGATCGGCAGGCCGCGAATGACGACGACTTCAGCTTCCGGCGTCGTGGCCTTGATGTATTCGCCCGCGACCTGGCCGAGCGCCGGATTGTTACCGGCGACATAGAGATCGCGCACGGAATTGTCGTTGACGCTCGGCGCACGGTCGACGAGCGCGACGAAGGTCCCCTTGCCCTTTACTTCCTTGATGGCGTTGACCAGCGGATCCGGATCGGTCGGCAGGATGACGAGAGCGTCGATGCCCTGGGTCTCGAGGTCCTGCACGGCGTTGGCCTGGCTGGCCGGATCGGGTGAGGTCTTGACGATGACGTTCAGGCCCGGATTGCGTTCCATCAGGATCTTGGCGACGCGCTCGGCATGGAAGACCACGCCGGCCGTCCAGCCATGATCGGCTGCCGGGATCGAGACGCCGATCGTCACTTTCTTTTCTTCCTGCGCGTGCGACACGCCAGCGAGTGCGGTCATGGCCGCAAGGGTCAGGCCGAATAGCTTATTACGCATTAAGTTCCTCCCAAATATCAGGTCAGCCTGTTTGAGGCCGGGAGACCTGTGGACCCGGCCGTCTCACGATTTCCGAACCAGCGAGCGCTGGACGAGCATCGCAATGATGATGATCGCACCCTGGATGGCGCCGATCAGGTATTCGCTGATGAAGTTGGAGAGCAGCATGATGTTGCCGACCAGTTCGAGGATGAACGCACCACAGATCGTGCCCCAGACGCGACCCGCGCCGCCTTTGAGCGCGGTGCCGCCGACGACAACGGCGGTGATCGCCTGTAGTTCCCAGAGAATGCCAGTCGTTGCCGACGTCGAGCCGAGGCGCGGCACATAGAGGAGGACGGCCGCTGCCACGCAGAGCCCCTGGATCACGAAGGCGACGGTGCGGACGCGGTTGACGGAAATGCCCGAGTAGCGCGCAACGTCGCGACTGGAGCCGACGGCGACGACGTGCCGACCGTAACGCGTGCGGTAGAGGATGAAGGCCGCCACGGCCGTCACTGCGAGGATGACGACGATCGGAACCGGCAGGCCGAAGATCGTGCCGAAATAGGCCGGCCGATAGATCTCCTGGAGCTCCGGCTCCTTAAGCGTGATTGCGCCGCCTTGCGACAGCCAGGTCGTCAGTCCCCGATAGATGCCCATGGTGCCGAGCGTTGCGATGAAGGGCTCGATCTTGCCGACCGTGGTGATCAGACCGTTGGCAAGACCACAGAGTGCGCCGGCGACGATAGTAAACAGGACCGCCGCCAGAAGCATGAGTACCGGATCGGCGATGACCCCGGAGTTCATGAACAGGATCATCAGACTGGCGATGAAGGCGACCATCGCCCCGACGGAGAGATCGAGATCGCCCGACGAAATCACGAAGGTCGCTCCGACCGCGATAATGGCGATGAAGGCGCTGCGGGTAGCGACGTTGGCGAGGTTGTTGATGCTGATGAAGTTGGGATTGACCAGCGCCCCTACCAGCAGCAGCAACGCCAGTGCGACGAATGGCGCCACGGCCCTTAGATCGATGTCGCGCCAGCTGCGGCGGCGAATTGCGCCCTGACTGCCTTCCTCGTTTACGCTCATATCCAATTGAACCTCCGTCCCACCTGTCGGGAATCTTGTTGTTCTCGGCATCTGCGCAGGATGCGCCGCGGCCGCCTCAGGCCGCCGTCTTCTTCTTCAATCCTGCGGCGTAGCGCATGATCTCCTGCTCGGAGATCTCGTCCCCCTCGAGAATGCCGGCGATATGGCCTTCGCGCATGACCACCACGCGACTGCATAGGCCTATGACTTCGGGCATCTCCGATGAGACGACAATGATCGAGCGACCGTCCCGGGCGAGCGCCGAGATGAAGTGGTAGATCTGCTGCTTGGTGCCGACGTCGATGCCGCGGGTCGGCTCGTCGATGATGATGATACCAGGGTCGGTTTCTATTACCTTGGCGAGAAGCAGCTTCTGCTGGTTGCCACCGGACATGCGTCCGGCGACAATCTTGTCATCCCTGACGCGGATGTCGAAGCGGCGGCGCGCCTTGACCAGAGCCGCCTCCTCGCTTCCCGGATCGAGATAGCCGAGGCGGCTATGGCGACCGAGCGACTGCAGCGTCAGGTTCGCCATCATCCCGGCATTGAGCAACAGCCCCTTGGCTTTCCGGTCCTTGGTCATATATGCGAGACCGGCCTTGTTGACCGCGTGCACGTCACCGGATGAAACCGGCTGGCCACGAACGAGAACCTCGCCAGCCATACGCGGGCGCAATCCGACAATCGCCTCCATCAATTCCGTCCGACCCGAACCGATCATCCCGGAAAAACCGAGGATCTCGCCGCGGCGGACCTCGAAGCTTGCGTCCCTAACGTAGCCTGTCGAGACCGAACTGACGCGCAGCACGACCTCCTCGTCGACGTCGGGTTCGCTTTTGGCGGGATAGAGGCTCGAAAGCTCACGGCCGACCATCAACTGGGCGATCGCCTCGCCGTCGAGGATGGAGGTCGGCGATGTCTTGATCCATTGGCCGTCGCGCAAAACCGTCACGCGATCGGTGAGTTCCATGACCTCGTCGAGCTTGTGCGACACGAAGACGAAACTCGTCCCCTTGTCGCGCAGCTTGCGCACCAAGCGGAACAGAAAGTTCGTTTCTTCGCGAGAAAGGACGGCGGTCGGCTCATCCATGAAGACGACACGCGCGTCACGGCTGATAGCCTTGGCAATCTCCACCATCTGTTTTTCGGCGATCGAGAGCGAGCCGATCATCGCGTTCTCGTCGACATGGGAGCCGAGGAGATCGAGAACGCGGCGCGTTTCCGCTCGCATGAACTTGCGGTCGAGCACGCCGAACCTGGTCACTTCGCGGCCGAGAAACAGGCTCTCGGTGACGGTGAGATGTTCGGCCAGATTGAATTCCTGATGGATGATGACGATGCCGAGCGCTTCGGCCGCACCGTTTGCCGGGAGCTTCACCGACTGGCCGTCGAGCAAGATCTCGCCCGAGGTCGGTTGCTCGAAGCCGGACAATATCTTGACGAGCGTGGATTTGCCGGCGCCGTTCTCGCCCATCAGCGCGTGGATCTCGCCCTGGCGCAGCTCGAAATCGACGCTGAAAAGCACCTGCACGCCGCTGAAGGATTTACTGATGCGGCGCGCAGACAGCACGACGGGAGCCCCGTCGACAACCTCCGTGGTCATATTCCCCTCCCTGCGGCCTCCACCGCTTTTTCAATGATGTAAACCTTTACACTGCGCGATGTAAAGGTTTACATCATGCTTGTAAGACAATTTTTTCGGCCTGCGCGTTTGACCGTCAGGCAAGTCTGTGTAGTGTCTCGCAACAAAGCCCGAGGCCAAGCGAGTGTCCGATTCCACCCCCGCAACCATCGAAGATGTCGCACGGATCGCCGAAGTGTCGATCGCGACAGTTTCGCGGGCCATTCACATGCCCGAGAAGGTTGCCAAGTCCACGCGACTGAAGGTCAACCAGGCCATCGCGCTGACGGGCTACACCACCAATGCGATGGCGCGCAGCCTTAGGCTGGGGCGCTCGAACATGATACTCGTGGTCGCGCCCGATATCGGCGATCCGAACTTCTCCAGCATTCTGGTTGGCCTTGAAAATGAAGCGCGTGCCCATGGCTACGGCGTGCTGATCGGGCATACCCAGAATGATGCCCAACGCGGGTTGGAATATCTGAAATTCTTCAACTCGAACCAGGCGGCCGGCCTGATCCTGTTTACCGGCATTCTTCCTTTCGGCCATCAGGAGGTGACGCCGCGCCTGCCGCCGACCGTCGGTGTCTTCGAGCCCGTCTTCAACGGTGGCATTCCCTATGTCGGCGTCGACGACGTCGAAGGCGCGCGCAAGGCCGTTGATCTTCTCATTTCCGAAGGGCATCGGCGGATCGCATTCATCGGAGACTCCCATACGCGCCTTGCCTATGGCCGTCGTCGGTCGGGGTACGAGGCCGGACTTGCGGCGGCCGGCATCCCCCCGAACCGCCGCCTTATCCTCGAAGGCGACGGAACGGTGGAAAGCGGCAGGCTGGCGCTGGAGCAGCTCTTCATGCGCGACGACCTTCCGACCGCCTTCATGTGCGTCAACGATCAGACTGCTCTTGGTGTCGCGCTTGGCCTTAAGGCGCGCGGCTATGAGATACCGGATCAGTTTTCGGTCACCGGCTTCGATGACGTCCCGCAAGCCAGTTTCATGACCCCTTCCCTGACCACGATCCGCCAACCACGCACCGCGATCGGCAAGCACGCGATGGCACTGCTTCTCGAGATGCTTTCGGACCGCATCCCTTCAGAAACGGAGATCCTGCTGAGGCCCGACCTGGTGGTCCGCAACTCTGTTGGGCCGCCGCCGACACGGCGATGAAGGATTGGGCGCGACTGTCCGGTTACTCCGAGAGCAGCCACTTCGTTCCGAAATCTAGCTGATGATCCTGTTGCGCGCCTGCATGATGATCTCGCGCAGCCACCGGTGCATCAGCGAATGATGCGAGCGGTCATGCCATAGCATGTGGAAGACCATCTGCGGGAACTCGATCGGCGGCTGGCGCACGACGAGCGGCAGAAGCCCCGCAAAGTAGCTGGCAAAATGACGGCTGGTCGAGAAGATCAGGTCCGACTGCAGCAAGAGGTACGGTGCGGTCGTAAAATAGGAAAGCGCCACGGTGCGCGCCCGGCTGACCCGAAGGCTTGACAAGTGGGTTTCGACGACACCGCGATGGGCCATCGAATAGGCCACCGGCACGATATGGGCCGCCGCCAGGTAATCGGCTTCGCTGAATTCGCCCTGCGCCAGAGGATGGGTGTCCCGCATCAGGCAAACGATGTCGTCCTGCAGGAGGATCGAGCGCTTGAGATAGGCGGGCGGAGACGGCCAGTTGCCGATGACGACATCAACGTCACCCCGGGCAAGCGCTCCCTCGAAGTCGAAGTCGGGACCGAGCGCCCGGATCACGAGGCTCGCATTCGGCGCCTTGCGCCTGATCTGATCGACAATTTCTGACAGGAACACCGGCGCCATGTAGTCCGGCGAGGCGATCGTGAAGCTGTGATTGCTTGCGTCAAACGGCGCCGTGGCGTCGACCAAGCTGGTGAGATCGGCCAACAGGGCCTGAGCGCGTGGCAAAACCGCCAGAGCGCGCTCCGTCGGGACCATTCCGTCACGGCCGCGCACAAGCAATTGGTCGGAAAAGATCTCGCGCAGCTTGCCAAGCGCCAGGCTGACCGCCGGCTGGGATTGCTCCAGCTTGACCGCGGCACGCGTCACACTGCCCTCGGCCATGAGCGCGCAGAATACCTTTAGGAGATGTGCGTCAACGGTATCTTCTTTCGACATCTGGTTTTCAGAATAGCCAACAAAATCTGGCAGGGCGAGCCGGCCAATAGGTCAACACCACCTTTTATTCGTCTGGCTAATAGTGGGTATTTGCCTGTCCGCGTTGACCAAATCGCCCCCACCGAGCACCGTTTGCATAGGAAACGCCCCGATGCGGCGGCTCAACTTCAGGGCAAGACATGCTTGATATCGATGCGATCAACCAACTGGACTGCGACGCGTTCGTCGCCTACCTCGGTCCTGTCTTCGAGAACTCGCCTTGGGTCGCGCAGCGCAGCTGGCAGAAGCGGCCGTTCGCCGACGTCGAGGCATTGCATGGTTCGATGTTCGCCCAGATCCTGGCCCGAGACACGACGTCCAAGGTCGAGTTTCTGGGCGCGCATCCGGACCTTGCCGGCAAGGAGGCCAAGCAGGGCCGGATGACCGCGGAGTCGACCGTCGAACAGGGAACGGCGGGGCTTGACAGCCTGGCGGGCCACGAGATGGCGCTGATCGACGATCTGAACCGCCGCTATCGCGCCCGGCACGGCTTTCCCTTCATCCTTTGCGTTCGCCACTACACCAAGGCCGGCATCTTTGCCGAGTTCAAGCATCGCATCGGACGGGAGACTGAGGCTGAGCTTGCGGAAGCACTGCGACAGATCGCCAACATCAGCCGCTATCGACTGGGCGCTCTCGTAAAAGAGGCGCAGGAGGTTATCACGCCGGCCGCATAGCGGCTGGTATCCTGAAATGGACTTATACGGGAGGTAGTCCACAATGGCATCGGCAGCACATGCGGGGAACAGAGGCGGCTCACCCTCCGCGAACCCCGAAAATCTCGAGTCCGTCTACCGCAAGGTGACATGGCGGCTCCTTCCCTTCCTGATGTTCCTGTGGATCCTGGCATGGATCGACCGGGTGAATGTCGGTTTCGCGAAGCTCACCATGCTGCAGGACCTGCAGTTCAGCGAAACCGTTTACGGTCTCGGTGCCGGCATCTTCTTCCTCGGCTATTTCTTCTTCGAGGTGCCGAGCAACATGTGGCTTGAACGGATCGGCGCCCGCGCCACGATCGCACGCATCACCATCGGCTGGGGTATCATCTGCGTGCTGATGATGTTCGTCACCCAGCCCTGGCAGTTCTATACGCTGCGGTTCCTGCTCGGCGTGTTCGAGGCCGGCTTCTACCCCGGCATCATCCTCTACCTGACCTATTGGTATCCGTCGCTGCGTCGCGCCAAGGCCTTCGGCCTCTTCATGTCCGCCTCGGCACTTGCCGGCGTCATCGGCGGCCCGCTGGCAGGCACGATCATGACGCAGCTCGGCGGCGCCAACGGCTGGGCCGGGTGGCAGTGGGTGTTCCTGCTCGAAGGCATCCCGTCGATATTCGCCGGCATCGCCACCATCTTCTATCTGACCGACAAGCCTGAGAAGGCGCATTGGCTGACCTCGGAGGAAAAGGCCCTGCTCATCCAGGACATCGAGCAGGACAAGAAGGCTCTCGGCCATCGTGAGCACAGCGTGCTCAAGGCGCTGACGAACCCGACCGTATGGAAATTCATCGCCATCTATTTCTGCATCATCATGGCGAACTCGACGCTGACTTTCTTCGGCCCCTCGGTGGTACGCGAAATCGGATTCTCCAGCCCCGCGACGGTCGGCTGGATCATGGCAGCCATCTATCTCGGCGGTGCTGCGGGCATGATCCTGAACGGCATTCATTCCGATCGCACCTCGGAGGTGCGCTACCACTGCGCCTTTGCAGCACTCGCGGGTGCCACCGGCCTCATGGCTCTGGGCTTTGTCCTTCCGGCCAGCGCTGCCCTGTCGCTCGCTGCCCTGGCGCTTGCGATCGTCGGCACCATGTCCGCAATCCCGGTCTTCTGGCAGATGCCGAACCATTGCCTGGCGGGTTCGGCTGCAGCGGTCGGCATCGCGCTCATCAACTCGGTGGCGAACCTCGCCGGCTTCGGCGCCCCCTACCTCATGGGCTATCTGAAGGACACGACCGGCGTCATGACCCACGGGCTGTGGCTGGTGGCTGCAGTCGAGGCGCTGACCTTCGTGCTGATCGTCGGTTTCGTCAGCAAGGTCAGCCGCCAGACGCAGCAGCCTGCGTAGAACAATTCCGACAAGACCTCGCGTCTCGCGGTTGTAACAGGACGAGAAATTGTATCGGATCATCGCGGCTTTGCCCGATGGTCCGATATTGCATCTGCGGCACGCACGGCACGTTAGAGGCCGCACGGACCGAGGATCTCTGCAGGCCCAATCTGCCTGCGGCTGCCGCATCTGGAGCCTGGTCTCGACAGCAGTTCTCAGATTTCTTCAGATTTTTTTCTGCGCGATGGATGAGAAGCCGCATCCGCTCCGTATATCCGGGTATGGATTCGAAGAAAGGCGCTTTTGACGTTATTGGGCAACTGGCTGCACTGCGGCGCTATGCCCGCTCGCTTGCGCGCAACTCGCCGGACGCCGAGGATCTTGTTCACGACGCTCTGGTGAGAGCCTATGAGCGGCGCTCGTCATTCCGGTCGGGAGCGAACCTTAGAAACTGGCTTTTCGCGATCGTTCGCAACACGCATATCGACCGCTTGCGGTCCGCGATCTCTCGTGGGCAGCGTGACGACCAGTCGGCGCAGGAGGCCGGATCGTCTTACCCCGCCCACCAGGAGCACAGCGTACGGCTGGCTCAGGTCCGCGAAGCATTCATGATGCTTCCGGAAGAACAGCGCGAGGCCCTTCATCTCGTTGCCGTCGAGGACCTCTCCTATCACGAGGCTGCCGACATACTCGACATTCCCGTCGGGACTTTGATGTCGCGCGTTTCCCGCGCAAGGGCGAGCCTCAGAGATTTCGAAAACGGAACGAAAAAGCCCAACCACCTGAGGCTTGTCGGAGGCGATAATGACTGACGTCGACACGATTATCGATACCGATCTCGATGCCTATGTGGACAACCAGCTCGATGCGGCCGGCAGGCTCCGGGTTGAAACCTGGCTTGCTAGGAACCCGGACGCGGCGGCTCGTGTCATGGCTGACCTCGGCATGCGGACCACGCTCAAGCTGGCGATGACGTCGGATGTCGTTGCCGGAGGACCCGAAACGCGCGAGGCGGCCCGCCGCCTTTCGTCGGGACTGGCGAATGCGCGCGTGTGGAGTTCCCTGCAGAAGGTGGCGGCGGTCGGCTTGATGATTTCGGTGGGGTGGATTGCCCATTCGTCCGTCGGTCCGAGGGAAGTCAATGCCTCGGCCCATCCGCCAGCTTTCGTGGAATACGCCATCCGCGCGCATCAGACCTCGCTCGTTAGGGCGGGAATGCCGTCACAGCCGGGAGTGCAAACCTACGACCGGAACGACATTCGTGCCGCGACCGCCATCGTCATGCCGGAACTTCCGAAGGACTGGAACGTCGTCGACGTCCAGGTATTCCCCTCGGATTTCGGGCCCAGCGTCGAGACGAGCGTCAGGACTGATGCAGGCACACTCATATCGCTCTTCGCCGGCAGGCCCGGTCACTTCGCGGTCGAGTCCGTGAAGGACCTCAATCTTTCCAACGCCGAGGCTGCCTGGTGGCAGGTCGGCGAGGTCGCCTATGCCGTCGTCTCAAGCACGCCCGGCATCGGCCTCAGCGATGAGGCCGAGCTTCTCAAGAACTCACTTTACTGAGGAAACCATCATGTATTCGAACCAGAACCGCTTCAGCGGCATGAGCCAGGCTTCTGCCGCTGCCCTCGACGAGGGCCTTCGCCAGCATATGCTGCGCGTCTACAACTATATGGGCCTCGGCCTTGTCGTGACGGGCCTTGTGGCCTTCATCGTCGGCACGACGCCGGCGCTCTACGTGCCGATCTTTTCCACCCCGCTGAAGTGGGTGGTGATGCTAGCGCCGCTCGCCTTCGTCTTTTTCTTTTCATTCAAGATGCATACGATGTCGGCATCCTCAGCGCAGATGACCTTCTGGGCCTTCTGTGCCGTCATGGGTCTATCGCTCGCCTCGGTCTTCCTGATCTTCACCGGAGCCAGCATCGCCCGCACCTTCTTCATCGCTGCCACGATGTTCGGTGCGACGAGCCTCTACGGCTATGTGACGAAACGCGACCTGGCGAAAATGGGCTCGTTCCTGATCATGGGCCTAATCGGCGTAGTGATTGCCTCGATCGTCAACATCTTCCTCGGCTCGACCGCTCTTCAGTTTGCCGTCTCGGTAATCGGTATCGTCGTCTTCGTCGGCCTGACTGCCTGGGACACGCAGAACATCAAGGAGCAGTATGCCGACAACTTCGACCAGGAATCCCAACAGAAGCTCGCCGTCTTCGGCGCTTTGTCGCTCTATCTGAATTTCGTCAACATCTTCCAGTTGCTGTTGAACTTCACTGGCGAGCGTGAGTAGTAGTCTCCGCAGATAGCAAGGAACACATCTAACGGATCGCAACGACCAGCAGGCCATTGACAGCCTGTTCTCCAAGCTCGCCCATGTCGAACGCCAATCCGGCCCGCGCGACGCTCAATCCGACCGCTTCATCCAGGAGCGGATCGGCGCGCAGCCCGGCCAGCCGATGCAGCAGCGCGCCGGCGGCGGCTTCCTCGCCGGTGCGGCGCAGACCGCGATGAGCCGGCGGCGTTCTGCTCGGCAATGCGATCGCAGGCATGTTTGGTGGTGACGAAGCACAGGCAGCTCAGGCCGGCGCCGCGGCTCCCTCGCTGGAGGAGCCTGCGGACGACATGAATTTCGGCGGCGACGAAGACATTTGACGCCGCTATCGGCTTCCGGGGTCTCCCTTCCCCCGGAAGCAGGCCCACTCAGATACAACCTTTTGTCATGACCCCACCTGCGCAGGCTACAGCCTACCCCCTGTCCGGTTCCGATGGCCCGCCATCTTCCAGGATATGGAGAATGCGCAGATCTCGGCTTGCTCCTTGCCGAACTTTCTCCGAGATCGCCGCAGCATCGATAAGGTCAGGATCGGGGCGCTGCGGATGGTTACTTGAGCATGGCAACCCTGCCGATGCTCAGCAATGGTCAACGCTGCGCTTCGTCCGGGAATGCTGAAGAGCAACGCTGGCGTGCCCCGGGGCGCCGCTTCGCGCGTGGCTTCGAGATGAGAGGCTCCGCAAGCCTTTGGATAATCGCACCCGTGGGCAGGCAAGCGGAACTTGAGGCCAGCGCTAGCGCTTCAGAAGGAGCGTGGCGCTGGATCCAGGAGTTTCACGCTTCCGGAGGTGACCTGGTAGATCGCGCAGGTTCGCTCGACGGAACCGTTCTTTTCGAAGCGGAAGGCTGCTGCCGCACCGATGAAGCCGTTTGGAGACCGAAGGCTCTCTTGTGTGATGGCGGTTTCGCCCTGGCTGCGCACGAGGCCGGCGGCGAGCGCGATCACGTCGAAGCCATAGGCCGCATCGGTGCCTGCGGCCCGCTCGTATCGATCAAGATAGCGGGAGGTCATCCGGGAACCATTTTCAGGACCAAACAGACAGAGATGGCTGCCCGCGAGCTCAGGGCGCTTATAAGCAGCATTTGCCCAGCCGGAACTTCCGACGACCATCGCGTTCGGTTTCAGATAGCCGTTGGCCTTGAGTTGCGATAGTGCACCGACATCCGGATCTCCCGAGCCGACGAGGAGAACGCCATCGGTGTCTTTCAACGTGGTCTTGGAGGCCGCGTCGCCGGTGAATGCAGTGGTCCCCGTCACGGCGACGAGCGCCGGTTTGATGCCATAGCCGGCAAGCCCACGGTCGAGTCTTTGCCGCTCGGCGGCGGAGATATCGCTCGGCAAGAGCACGACGAGCCGCTTGCGCCCGGACGCCACCGCATAGGATGCCCCCTCAACGGCGCTGTCGATGCGGTCGGACACGAAAGCGAAAGTGCCGGCCGGCCGTTCCGCACCGTTGCCGCGCAGGACCAAGAGTGGCGCACGGAAGGACGAGCCCAGACCCTGGCGCACGGTGCTGACAGGCATGTCGGCGACCGACAACGCGACGAGCGCGACGTTCTGGCTGGCAAGCCGCTTCGCCGCCTCTTGAATCTGCTGTGGCGAACCGTCGGTATTTTCGACCAGCAACGAGAGCTGGCCGCCACCCACCTCATCGACAGCGAGCGACGCGCCGTCGCGGATGTCGCGTTCGCGTACCGTTTCGCCTGACGGCGCCATCAACGCCGTGATGAGCGCTATCCGCGTTGCGCCGCTGCCGAAGGTTTCCTGCGGCTTCACCGCATGTTCGGCCGCGCGCCGCGCGTGCCTCGCCTGCGGCGATTCCACGTCGAGAACATCCTGGGGCGTGGGTGCGCCCTGACAGCCCGCAAGTGTACCAAGCGCGAGAACGCCGAGGGCGAGCCACTGCCGACCGGGCGACATCCGCCTGGTCGGTGAAACGACAGCGTGGGACATGACGATCAAACCGCCTGCCTCAATTCATGTAATTCCGCATCTTGGTGTAGAAGCAATCGCATTTGGCGATGTAATCCTCGTCGCGCCAGTTGGACTGCAGATAGCCGTAGGCCTTGCCGCAGGCAACCTTGGTCTCGGACGCCCAGACGAAGGTAGGTCGCGTCGAGGAGATCCAGTGTGGATCGTCGGCAACCACGATCGCCTCGTCCATGCGCGACACGACCTCCTTGGTCAATGTGGCAACATCCTGGTCAACGGTGAGTGAGGATTGGCTGGCTTCAGCGCATTGCCTCGCGGCTGGCGCATAATCGACGATGAGATCGGCCGCGATACCTGAAATGGGCATAAGAGCGACCATCGCCCCCACCAGCATGCTTCTGATCATGAAAAGGCTCCCTCTGGAAAATGCGGTCCCCGGATCATTACCGAGAACCGCCGAACTGTCGAGATCGACGTAGCGTTTATGAAACGTCCTGTGTCTTCGGCGCACTGTTTTCGGTGAACAGGATCTTCACCACCTCGGTCGAAACCTGGAAGTCCTCCAGCACCGCGACGGTGTGCCAGCTCGAGCCGTTGCCGGCGCTGCCGTCGGTGTCGACCTGCAGATTGGCGTTCTGGCCGTCCTGGACCACCTGAACGAAGTTGCCGTCGAGGTTCGTGCCCGTTGGCAGATTGCCGAGCAAAGCCGTGAGGTCGACGGTGTCACCTTCGGCGTAGTTGTAGTCGGTGATGACGTCATCGATACCGATCTGCAAGGAGTCTGCGTCGATCATGAAGGTGTCAGCGCCTGCACCACCAGTCATGTAGTCGGAGCCGGTCCCACCATAGAGCGTGTCATTGCCGAGCCCCCCATCTAAGATGTCGTTGCCAGCATTGCCGTAGAGCTTGTCGTTTCCGTCAAGGCCTACAAGGGTGTTGGCTAGGGCATCGCCTGTCAGAACATCGTTGTACGAGCTGCCGATCAGGCCCTCGATCGACGTATAGCTGTCGTCGGCTGCTTCGCCGGAATTCCCGGCAGGTGTTGTAAGGTTGGCAACAACTCCGGCTGATGCGGATTGATAGGAAACTAGGTCCACGCCGCCCGCACCGTCGAAACTGTCAGTCTGTGATGTGGCGGCAAAGACTTCCGCAGAGGCACCGCCGGTCATCGCCTGGTTTTCAGGCTGGAGGGTCAGATCGATCGATGTGCCAGCAGCTTTGTCGCCATCCGCATCGACGAGTTCTACGGGAATGGAGATGCTTACTGGATCACTCGCCACAACCGCGCTACCGAACCCTGTGAGCGCAAACGTCTGTGTCGCGTTCGAGAATGTATCAGTGCCTTGGCCGTAAGAAACATCAAGAGTCGTGTACTGATCTGCGGTGTAGACAGCAACGGTGGTATTATCGACGAGCCCCTCAACTGTGACCATGTTCGTCACGGTGTCCCGCGTTACCCGATAGGCAATGCCATCGACTATAATCGATTGCGAGTTCCCCGTTGAGAAATCAACGACAACCGTGTCATCCGTGGCGGTGGCAGTTCCGCCGGAGTGTTTGATGACCATTTTCGTGATCGCTTCAGATGTACTATCGTCGATGCGATTGTCTTCTGTGGGATCTCCGAAATCATTGTCGTCCGAAGCCATGAATACCGCAGTAGAACGACCGTTGCCTATGCCGCCGAATTTGACGGAGGCGCCATTGACCAGATAGTGCTCGTCGAACGCGTGGCCCGGCGAGGTCGGACTGTAGGTACCACTGCTGCTAGGGGTTCCCGTTAGATCCGAAACGAAGTTGAGTCGGACGCCTTCTCCGGAACCGATATTTTGGCCTCCGCTGCCCCCGGAGACGCCAAGAGAGGTGGCATTGCCATTGACTTTTGTGCCCGAAGCACCGCTGGGAGTGATGAGAAGGTCAGGTGAATCATCGTTTTGGGGGCTGTTTATTTGTCCATTGGGCACGAAACCGACCCAGTCGGTGTTCCCGCCAGAGAACGCGTAGCTCCCGCCATTGAAGTTGACATTGCTGGCTGAATCGACCTTCCCGTACATCGTGACGGTATAGCTGTCGTTCGCCGTGGTTAGGCTACCGTCCTGGTTTAGCTCAACCTCAAAGACCCACTTGGTGTTGTCTGCCGCACTGACCGAAGAGGTGGTTGCAATTAGACTATTGCCGGAGACGTAGTAATAGATCGCCGCACCACTCGACGTGTATCCACTTTCGGAGCCGTGGAGTGACGAAGCAAACCGTACGGTTCCAAGCTGATCAGCGCCGACATTGTCGTCAACGTTGCGGTCTACGTCGAGATAGGCAGTCGCCTCGCTCCCTGCCCTATTCGTCAGGTGCAAGTGGTCCGGATCGATAGCGGTCGGCACGTCGTCGATGATCTCGACATTGAGCGTTGCATTGTTGGTCGAGCCGTCCTCGTCCGTCACGGCGACGGTGAAGTTGTCGAACACGCCGCCGTCGGTGCCAGCCGAAGCGTGCGCCGTGCTGTTGTCCTGCAGCAGGTAGCTGTAGGTGAAGGTCGCGCCCGTCACGACGCCATTGACCGTCGTCGGGGTGTAGCCGGTGATCGTCAGAAGCCCGAGCGCCGTGTCCACCGTCGTGCCGACGGTAAACACACCATTTGCCACCACCGCGGTGTTGTTGACCGTCAGCCCGGCA